>JALOQB010000360.1 GCA_025453595.1 Polyangiaceae bacterium | reverse complement strand
TGGGGGGCGGGGGGCGAAGGCGGTGCGACGAGGGGGAGAGCTGCGGGGGGAAGGTGGGGGAGAACAGCTACGCGGGGGGGCGAGGGGCGCCGAGCCTGGCGTGGCACCTGGGGGCGCGGAGGTAGGAGCTTTTTCGGGCGGGGCGTGCTTTAACGACGCCCGCTGTGAGCCACGAGGAATTTCGACGTATTTTCGCGAGCAAACCGGTGATCCTGGCCCCCATGGAGGACGTCTCGGACGCGGTCTTTCGCCAGGTGTGCCGGTCCGTGGGGGCCGATCTCTGTGTGACCGAGTTTGTCAACGTCGAGGGGCTGCTGCGCGGGTGCCGCCACGCGCGCCGCAAGGTGTCGCTGACCCCGGACGATCGGCCGACCTCCATCCAGATCTACGGCGCAGACCCGGAGCGCCTGGCGGAGGCGGCCCGGGTCGCGGCGGAGGCGCGGCCGCTGTACCTTGACATCAACTGTGGCTGCTGGGTGCCCAAGATCGCCGGGCGCGGGGCCGGCGCGGGCTGGCTGCGCGATCCGGCGGCGATGGTGGCGATGGCGCGGATGGTGGTGCAGAGCACCGACCTCCCGGTCACGGTGAAGACCCGGATCGGCTGGGGCCCCGAGTCAGACATGCCCATCGTCGACCTGGCCCGTCGCCTCGAGGACGTCGGCGTGGCGGCCCTGACCGTCCACTGCCGCACCGCCCAGATGGGCCACAGCGGCGCCGCCGACTGGGTCTGGGCCGCCCGCGCCCGCGAGGTCGTGCAGATGCCGGTGATCGTGAACGGCGACATCAAGACCGCGCGGGACGCAGAACGTGCGCTCGCCGAGACCGGCTGTGCTGGTGTCATGGTGGGGCGCGCCGCCATCGACCACCCCTGGATCTTCCGCGAGGCCACCGCGCTGCTGCAGACAGGTGTTGAAATCGACCCCCCCACCGCCGAGGAGCGCCTCCAGTTCTGCCGGGATCACCTGCGGGCGAACGTGGCGGCGCGGGGGGAGCCCTTCGGGGTGCGGGTGACCAGGCGGCACCTGTCGGGGTATTTGCGAGGGCTGGCGGGGGCCTCGGCGCTGCGGCGGACGCTGTTGTTCTGCGATAGCCTGGCCGGGTGCTTGCAGATCCTCGATGAAGCAGAGGCCCGGCTGGCTGCTTGATTCGAGTGGCGAGGCGGGAAGCTGGTGTAACCTGGAGAGGTGGGATCCATGAACCTGGTCACTTGGGCGTATCCAACACGCATTCTGTTCGGGGAGGGGGCCATCCAGCGGATCGGCCTGGAGGCACACCAGCTCGGGGGCTCCCGGGCGCTGGTGATCGCGGACGCGAACGTGGTCGCGACGCGGCTGATCGATCCGGTGATCGCGGCGCTGGAAGAGGCGGGGGTCGTCACCTCGCTGTTCACGGAGGTGCGCGAGAACCCGACGGAGCAGAACATCCAGGCGGGCGTGGCGTCGCTGCGGGCGAAGCATGCCGACCTGGTGGTGGGGGTGGGCGGGGGCTCGGTGCTGGACGCGGCGAAGCTGATCCGGATGCGGGCGCTGCCGGACGTGCACGACCGGCCGCTGCTCGACTACGACGAGGCGACCGGCGGGGAGCGGTACATCAGCCCGCGCATGCCGGCGATGATCGCTATCCCCACGACCGCGGGCACCGGGAGCGAGGTGGGCCGCAGCGCGGTGGTCACCCTCGACGCGAACCAGCGCAAGACCGTGATCTTCTCGCCCCACCTGCAGCCGAGCGTCGCGATCCTCGACCCTCGCATGACCGCGACGCTGCCGCCGCGGCTCACCGCGACCACGGGCTTCGATGCCCTCTCCCACTGCGTCGAGGCGTACCTCGCGCTGGGCGATCATCCCCTCTGCGACGCCATCGCGCTGGGCGGCGTCCGGCTCATCGGCGCCCACCTGCGGCGCGCCTTCCAGACCCCCGACGACCTCGGGGCCCGCGGCGCCATGCAGAAGGCCGCCATGATGGGGGCCGTCGCCTTCCAGAAGGGCCTCGGCGCAGGCCAGGCCCTCGCGCACCCGCTGGCCAACGACCGCGGGCTGCAGCAGGGGCTCGCCAAGGCCCTCTGCCTCCCCGCCGTGGTCGAGTTCAACTCCACGGTCTCCCAGGAGCGCATCCTCCACCTCGCCGAGGCCTTCGGCGTCGAGCCCTCCGTGGCCGCCTTTGTCGATGGCCTCAAGCAGCTCCGCGCTGACCTGGGGCTCCCCGGCGGGCTGCGCGAGGTCGGCGTCACCGAGCACACCCTCGATGCCCTGGCCACCAAGGCCGCCGAGGACGCCAGCGTGCGGACCAACCCCCGCCCCTGCGGCCACGACGAGCTCCTCGGCATGTACCGGGCATCCCTGTAAATCAGCCTGTTTCCCCCAATCCGGAGGTTCCGGATATTTTATGGGGAAGTTCTCTACAAGGGGACGTACAATGCGGTCGCACCCCTCCTCGGGGGGTGTACCCGTCTACCCCGTGACCAACGAGGTTCAACCGACGATGTATCGAACGAACGTGCTGTGGATCGCCGCCGTCTCCCTGACCCTCTCGGCCTGCTGCGGGGGCGAGAAGAAAGAGCCCAGCCGCTGGGATCCAGAGAACAAGAACAAGCCCCCCTCGGCGACGGCCACCGCGACGGCGACCAGCCGCCCCACGGCCCCCGCGACCACCAACAAACCGACCCCTCCCCCGACGCCCGCGCCGACCGCCGAGGCCAAGGCCGATTGCAAGAAGCCCGGCACCGGGGCCATGAACAAGGCGTTCCCGGCGGACAACACCGACGGATTCAAGCGGATCTACAAGACCGACAAGGATGACCTCGCCGAGGCCGAGTACACCAAGGGCAAGGAGAAGCTGGTGCTGGCCATCAAGTTCGACCCGAGCCGCAAGGGCGAGTACGGCAGCGTGTCGGACAAGGTGGCGGGCTTCCCCTACAAGCCCTTCGGCAAGAACAAATCCAACATCTTCGTGAAGGATTGCTACCTGGTCTCCGCCAGCTCCCAGGAAGTGGCCGAGGATGCCCGCAAGACCTGGCTCGGCAAGTTCAACTTCTCTGCCCTCCCCTGATTTCAAGGATCGTCCCCATGAGCGACAAGCACCTCTACCAGCTCCTCGAAGAGCTGCCCCAGTCCGGCGTCACCGTCACGGTGCTCAACGCCCTCGATTACATCGTCCCCGGCTCCTGGCAGAACATCACCAATTTCGAGCAGATGATCCGCGCCACGACCGGCGAGGAAGATCAGGCGGTCATCCAGGCCATCGGCGAGAAGGCGGTCGAGCTCTACAGCGATCCATCCCGCGGGTACCAGCGGGCGGTCTGGGTCTACCAGATGGTCGACAGCGTGGACAAGGTGGCCGGGGCCGCGGCCCTCGCCAACAAGCTGGCCAACAAGTGGTCCTTCGGCTTCCTCGAGCGCTTCACCCCGAAGGCCGACAACGCCCAGGCCGTCGACGCCGCCCTCAAGTTCGCCGCCGAGCTGGCCACCTTCTGCCTGATCAACGGTATCCCCGGCGATAGCGTGGGCGACTTCGCCGCCTCCCTCCTCGACAACTCCAAGGAGGACATCATGCGCATCGCCGCCTGGCTCGCCATCGATTGCGTCATCCCCTTCGGCCCGGACGCCATCGGTCGCATGATCGACGGGGTGCAGAAGATCCAGTCCGGGGAGCTGGCCAACAACAGCCTCTTCCAGGGCCTCCAGCGCTTCCTCCCGGGGGGCAGCATCGACGATCAACGGCGCCTGGTGCAGACCAACCTCGAGGCCTCCTCCGGCTTCCTCAGCAACTTCATCAGCTCCCGCGGGCTCCAGCAGCAAGACCTGCTGCAGCGCGTGCGCCACTACGTCGACATCGCCGACGACAAGCTCGACTACGTGGGCGCCATCCTCGACATGGCGACCAACTACTACGAGCACACCGGGATCCAGACCACCACCCGCCGCGTCATCGCCCACGCCTACGCGTCCCTGTGACCTCCTCCCCCGCCATGCGACCTCTCCTTCTCCTCGCCCCCCTCGCCCTCTCGCTGCTGGCCAGTGGCTGCGAGAAGCCCAAAGGCCATGGCGGGGGCCCGGCCCCTGGCTTCGGCACCGCCCCCACCGCCTCCTCGGCTCGCCCCTCCGATCGTCCTCCCCCCGCCTCCACCGGCGGGCAGGCGAAACCGGCCGAGGTCAAGCCCGGAAAAGGCAAGGCCACCAGCGTCCACCTCGCCCTGGGCATCCCCACCGATGACGATGCCTCCGATGACCACCTGATGGTCAAGCCCCAGTACGCCCTCTCGTACAGCAAGAGGCTCAACAACCCCAACTGGGTAAGCTGGAACCTGGACGCGAACTACTTCGGCGATACCCCCCGCTTCAAGGGCAAATTCATGCCCGACGACAGCCTGCCCGCAGGCTTCTACCGGGTCCGCCACGACGACTACACCAACTCGGGCTTCGACCGGGGCCACCTGGTCCGCTCCGAGGAGCGCACCAAGAGCCCCGCCGACAACGAGGCGACCTTCCTGACGGTCAACATCCTGCCCCAGTACCACGACCTCAACGCCGGCCCCTGGCTCCGCCTCGAAGAGTATTGCCAGCGCCTCGCCCAGAAAGAAAAGAAAGAGCTTTTCATCATCGCCGGCGGGGTGTTCGCAAAGAAGCCCCAGACCATCGGCAAGGGCGTCGCGGTGCCCGATTCGACCTACAAGATCGTGGTGATCCTCGACCGTAACCAGAGCATCGAGCACGTGACACCGCAGACCCGTGTCATCGCCGTGTCGATGCCCAACAAGGAGGGAATCTCCCGGGACGACTGGGGGAAGTATCGCACCACCGTCGCCGAGCTGGAGAAAGCGACCCGCTACAACTTCCTCTCCGACCTGCCCGAATCGCTCCAGCAAACCCTGGAAACCCGGAAGGACTCCGGTCCAACCGATTGACCGCAGGGCCCTCCCAGGAGCAACCTATCTCAAGCCATGGCGCTGTCCCCGGGGAACTACCTAGATCGCTACCGGTTGGTTGCACAGGTCGGAGAGGGGGGGCAAGGCACCGTCTGGAAAGCCGTCGACGATCGCACCCGTCAGATCGTCGCCCTCAAGCTCCACCAGCTCAGCCCCGCCGACCGAAGCCCCGATGACCCGCCCGACAGCACGGCCTTCACCCACGTGCAGCGGCTGCGGCGCGAGGCCCAATCGCTCCAGCAGCTCGACCACCCCTCGCTGGTCCGTTGCCTCGGCATGTTCGAGGACCCCCAGCGCGATCTCCTGGGCCTGGTCCTCGAGTGGATCGACGGCCAGCCCCTCGCCACCGCCGCCAAGCAGCCCACCTTCACCGAGGCCCACCGGATGTGGCTGCTGGGCCACCTGATCCGCGGCCTCGCGCACCTCCACCAGCGCGAGATCGTCCACCGCGATCTCAAGTTCAACAACGTGCTCGTCTCCCACGGGTTCTGGGAGAACCCTGCGGTCCCCGAGAACGTCAAGCTGGTCGACCTCGGCGTCGCTGCCCCCGTGGGGAACCCCAACCCGCTCACCATCGCGGGCGCGTTCGTCGGCACCTCCGCCTACGTCGCCCCGGAGATCGTCATGCGCGGCAAGAACCCGGCCCTCAGCGCCAGCACCGCCAGCGATGTCTTCGCCTTCGGCGTCCTGGGCTGGCGCCTGCTCACCGGGAAGCACCCCACGGGCCTCTCGCTCAAGGCAGATTTTGCCCAGTTCGTCGCCTTTTACCAGCTCGCGCTCCGCGGCGACCACGCCTGGCCCGCGCTGGGCTCGGTGGACGGCCCCTGGGGCCATGTGCTCCGTCGCTGCCTCCGGATCGAGGCCCACCTCCGCCCCCAGAGCGCCTCCTCGGTCGTCGATCTGCTGGAGGGGCGTGCGCCCCTCGAAAGTATCCCCGAAGAGTCGACTTCCCAGGACGAGCCCCCGACCCGCCTCTACAACCAGCACGACGACCAGGCCCCCACCTCGGTGCACCCCGCGTACCGGGCCCCCTTGCCCCCGCCGGTCCCCTCCTCGGTCGTCCGCCCTTCCCCTTCGTTTCTCTCCGAACCCACGCCGCGGGCCCCCACGCTCCCTCCCTCTTCCTCGTCGCTGACCCCGGCTCCCCCTTCCTCTTCCTCGTACCTCGCCTCGGCGTCCCCTTCCTCGATCTCGACCTCCCCTCCCCCTTCCTCGGGATCCTATGGAAGCCCTCTACCCTCGGTCCGGGGGGCCCAGATCCCTGCCCCTGCCCCCTCTGCCCCTCTCGGCTCTTCGATCCCTTCGACCCCGCCCGTTGCTCCGGCTCACCACGCCCCCACCATCCCTTCGGCGCAGCTCCCGCTCCCCTCGCCGGCCCCTTCGCTCCCTGCCGTGGCCCCCCCTAACCACCGGCTGCTCATCGGCATCTGCATCGTCGCCTCCCTTGTCCTGGTAGGCGGCCTCGTGGCGCTCTTCTTCCTGCGGCAACGGGCCACGACCTAGCGACGGCGCGGCGGCATCACTCCCACTTGAGCGAGTTGCCCTGGGCGTCGCGCATCGACCCGACGCCGATCAGGATGACATCGATGATGGCCCAGACCCCGAGGCCGCCGCAGGTCAGCAGCTTCGCTATCCCCAGGCCCGTCTGGCCGAGCATGAAGCGATCGACCCCCAGCGTGCCCAGGAAGAGCGAGACCAGCAGCAGCGTGGGCCCATCCACCGTCGGGTTCCCCACGGCAGCGGGCCGCCGCAGCAGGCGCCCCTCGGCATCCCGGACCTTGCCCATCCCGAACAGGATCGCGTCCACCAGCGCCCAGACCCCGAGGCCGCCGCAGGTCAGCAGCTTCGCTATCCCCAGGCCCGTCTGGCCGAGC
>JALOQB010000359.1:6053-12863 GCA_025453595.1 Polyangiaceae bacterium | reverse complement strand
GATCGACCCTGCCGGTCGCTGCGTTTGACGATGGGAGCCGACCTGGCAAATAAACAGCCGGTCAGGCCCCTCCAGCAGAAGCCAGGGTCAACGACGGTGCTGCTCCTCAAGAAGGATGGGACCCAGACCAACCTGGTCATCAACGTCTACGCCCGGGCTCCTGACCTGGTGAAGCGTGAGCTACAGCAGCTCCTCGAGAACACCCCGGGCGTGAGCGTGCGTCAGGTCGGCTCCCGCTTCTTCATCGAGGGCGGTGTCAACGGGGAAGCCGACGCCAAGCGCGCAGCGCAGATCGCCTCGCTCTACAACGGTCAGGTCGAGTCGCTGGTGACGGTGGGCGCGCCGGCGGTCGATCGCAAGTTCAACATCCGTGTCGACTTCTTCTTCGTCCAGTACGACAAGCGCTCCAACTACGCGGTGGGCATCAACTACCCGGCCGCGCTGGGTGGGCCAAACATCGTCCAGAGCAACATCACCTTCGACCTGATCGCAGGCACGACCACGACGGCCCAGGCATCCATCGTCAACCAGCCGCTCCCGGGGCTCGATCTGGCCGCCAAGAAGGGCTGGGCCAAGGTGATGAAGCAGTCCACGGTGGTCATGCAGAACGGCACCGAGGGCACCTTCGAGAGCGGCGGCGAGCAGAACTTTGTCCAGCAGACCGGCGCGGCGGGCATCTTCCAGATCTTCAAGGTTCGCTTCGGCACCGACGTGACCGTGCTGCCTCGTTACGATGCCTCCTCGGGCGAGATGGAGGTGAAGATCCAGGCGGAGGTGAGCGACCTGACCCCGGCCGTCCAGGGCACCCCGCTCCCGGGTCGCAACGTGTCCAAGCTCGGCACCAACGTGCACATGAAGCTGGGTCAGTCCCTCGTGCTCTCGGGCATCCGTAGCCAGTCCCAGCAGCGCAGCTCCACGGGGTTGCCGCTGCTCAGCGAGATCCCGCTGCTGGGCGCGTTCTTTGGCACCCAGGCCGGCATCAAGGAGGACGTCGAGGGGGCGGTCTTCGTCATCCCCAGCGTCGTCGAGTCGGTGCCGCGCTCCACCCAGGATCTGATCAACACGGCGATGCGCCAGTACGAGAAATACAGCGGCGATCTCGAGGACATGGACGCCTACGACAAGAAGCCCGGCGCGACCCCGACGCCCACCAACCAGTCCGGGGCTACCCCCAAGGAGTGACGCAGCAAGGCGGGACGAATACCCCTCCAGCGAGGCCCATGGATACCGAGATCGTCATCAAGGCGCAGTCGGGCACGCTCCGGAAGGAGCAGCTCAGGGGCAAGGGGCCGTTCTTCGTGGGGCGAGGTGCAGATTGCCATCTGCGCCTGGACAGCCAGCTGATTTCTCGGCGACACGTGGTGGTCGAGCTCGCGGAACGGGGGGTGTTTGTCGAGGATATCTCGTCCAACGGCACGTACGCGGGCGAGCAGCTGCTGCACAAGACGCGGGTGCAGATCGAATTTGGTGTCCCCATCACGCTCGGGGATCACACCATCTATGTGCAACCCGTGGGCATGCAGGTGCAAGCGCCTCGCGCCCCCGCGCCGCCGGCAAGGGCACCAGGGGCACCCCCGATCCCGGGGGCGCCCCCCGTACCGGGGATGCCGCCTGCAGCAGGTGCGCCGCCGATCCCGGGGCCTCCTCCGATCCCGGGTGCGATCCCCTCCGGTGCGCCTCCGCTACCGGGGGTCCCCTCCGGCGCAATTCCCCCTCCCATCCCGACCGGAGCGCCTGCCCTGCCGGGTGCCCCTCCCCCACCGGCGGGCGGCCCCCCTGGTCCTCCGCCCAAGCTCAGCGCAGCGGCGCAGGACCAGCAGGTGCAGATACGCCGGCTGATCCACCAGAAGCTCCTGGAGCACCTCGATCTGGCGACCGTCGATGCGTCCAAGCTCGACGAACCCGCGCTGCGGCCCAAGGTGGTCATCGCGCTGCGTCGCATCGTCGATCAGATGAAGGATCGGCTGGCCCCCGGGGTGGATCGCGATTCGCTGATCGGTGAGCTGACGGACGAGGCGCTGGGTCTGGGCCCCCTCGAACGCTTCATCGCAGACGCCACGATCAGCGAGATCATGGTCATCGACGCGAACAACATCTACATCGAGCGAGGGGGCAAGCTGGTCCGCACGGACGCGCGCTTCACCGACGACGAGCGTGTGCGCGCGGTCATCGAGCGCATCGTGACCCCTCTCGGGCGACGGATCGACGAGTCGTCGCCGATCGTCGACGCCCGGTTGAAGGACGGTTCGCGCGTGAACGCGGTGATCCGGCCCATCGCGCTCCGTGGTGGGTGCATCACCATCCGGAAGTTCGCCAAGGTACCGCTCACGCTCGACAAGCTGATCCAGTTCGGTGCGCTCACGGACCAGATGGGTCGCTTTCTCCAGCGCTGCGTCATCGCAAAGAAGAACATCGTGATCTCCGGGGGCACCGGCAGCGGGAAGACCACGCTGCTCAACGTGCTCTCGAGCTCGATCCCCTCGGACGAGCGCATCGTGACCATCGAGGACGCCGCCGAGCTCCAGCTCAAGCAGCCCCACGTCGTCTCGCTGGAGACGAGGCCAGCCAACATGGAGGGGAAGGGGGAGTACACGATCCGTGATCTGGTGAAGAACGCCCTCCGGATGCGCCCGGACCGGATCGTGGTCGGGGAGTGCCGCGGCGGCGAGGCGCTGGACATGCTCCAGGCCATGAACACGGGCCACGACGGCTCGCTGACGACGACCCACGCCAACTCCCCGCGGGAGGCCATCAAGCGGCTGGAGACCCTGTGCCTGATGTCCGGCATCGACCTGCCATCGCGGGCCATCCGGGAGAACATCGCGTCCAGCATCCACATGGTGGTCCAGCAGAGCCGCCTGGCGGACGGTAGCCGGAGGTTGACGAGCATCGCCGAGGTGGTCGGGATCGACGATGAATCCGGGGAGATCGAGCTGCGGCCGATCTTTGAGTTTGTGCGGACCGGCACCGGGGAGGGAGGGAAGGTGCTCGGTGAGTTCCGTGCCACCGGATACCTTCCGTCCTTCCTGGATATGTTCATCGTGATGAACCTGGTGAAGAAGGGCGAGCCTTACCTGTGAAGGGCTGACCCGGGCGGACCGGTCTGGCGTGGTCTCAGGGTCGTTCCCTCGGGGCCTCGCTGTGATAGAGTCATCGGGGTATGGGCAAGGACATCACGAGCGACCTGTTCAAGTGGGCCGGCTTCGGGCTGACCACGACGGGGCTGTTCCTCTCCGCCTGGTCGGTCATGGCCGATCCTCAGAGCATCGTGTGGCGGCAGTGGGCGAGGTACGTGGCTCACCTTGAGCGCCAGCTGCGCCTGATGTTCATCTTCACGCCCGGTACCCACATCGCGCAGGGGCAGCTCTTCGGGGTCTTCGCGATCCTGGTGCTGCATGCGCTGGTCGATATCCCGTTCTGGTGGGCCTTCATCCTGGGCGTGCTGATCGTGCCTCCGCTCTACATCGAGAAGATGAAGCAGAAGCGGGTCGAGACCATCGAGACGCAGATCGATGCGTTTCTGATGGCGCTCTCGAACGCCCTGAAGGCGACGCCCAGCGTGGCAGACGCATTCATCTCGATCCAGGGGTTGATCGCGCCGCCCTTGCAGCAAGAGATCGAGCTGTCGGTCAAGGAGATGCGTCTTGGCAGCTCGCTGGATCAGTCGCTGCTGCACATGGCGGGTCGAGTCGGAAGCAGGCAGTTTGACACGGCGCTCTCGGCGGTGCTGATCGGGCGTCAGCTCGGCGGCAACCTGCCACAGATCCTGGACACCACGGCGGCGACCTTCCGCGAGATGGGTCGTCTTGAAGGGTTTGTCCGGTCGAAGACAGCAGAAGGCAAGGCGCAGCTCTTCGTTCTGGCGGTCTTCCCCTTCGGGCTGATCTACGCGCTCAACGCGCTGCAGCCTGGGTATTTCAACGAGCTTGGCAGCGGCATCATTGGTTACATGGTGTCCATCCTGGCCGGTGTCTTCTGGATCGCGTCGCTGCTGGTCGCGCGGAAGATCCTGAACGTGGATATCTGAGAGGCCGCCATGACGTTCCTGTTGCTGCTACGAATCCTCGGGACCTTGCTGGTAGCTTCGGCCATCGGGGTGCTTGTGTACTTCATCGCCAGGGCACCCTCCCGCAACGCGAGCCGCCTGGGTTTGCGCGGCTTGAAGAGGCAACGAGCGCTGCAAGACAACGCGGCGTGGGCCCAACTCGAGCCGCTGGTGCGGTGGCTCGGGGTACGGGTCAACGGGATGCTCACGGACGAGCAGTACGCGGCGATGGATCGCCAGCTGATGCTGGCTGGTGACTACCTGGGGCTCACGCCGGAAGAGTACCTGGCCATGAGCATCCTGTCGGGCCTGGGAGGCATGGCGATGGGGGCAGTCGCAGGCTTCATGATGGGGGTTGGCCCGGTTCTGGCGCTGGTGGTGGCCCCCATCGGCGCAGCCTTGCCTTACATTGCAGTGAGCGAGGCGCAGCAGGAGCGGATGAAGCAGATCAACCGGGGGCTCCCTTACGCCATCGATCTCATGGCGCTGGCGATGAGCGCCGGGCAAGACTTCCCGGGTGCGGTCCGTCAGGTCGTCGAGAAGTCGAGCGACCCGGATGATGCCCTGGTCGCTGAGTTCGCGGTGGTGCTGCAGGAACTGGGGCTGGGGATGACGCGCAAGCAGGCCCTCGAAAATTTCGCGAGGCGTGCGCCATCGGATGGGGTCGCCGAGTTTGTTGGCTCGGTGGTGCAGGCCGAGGAGCGGGGGAACCCGGTGGCCACGGTGCTTCAGATCCAGGCGAGCGTGTCGCGCATCCGGCGCACCGTCCGCGCGGAGGAGAACGCGTCCAAGGCAGGTGTGGCGATGGTGGGCCCGCTGATGCTGGTGTTCCTCTGCATCATGTTGCTTGTGATGGGGCCAATGTTGCTGCGAATCATGAAAGAGTTCAGCTAAGGTGAAGCCGTGAGCCTCCTCAAATTTTACGTTCGTTATCCGGATGGTCGACAGGAGGAGTACCCGATCGACGCGGACCGGGCGCTCATCGGGAGCGGGGCCCACTGCGAGATCCGGCTCCCGCCCGAGGCCGCGAAGGTCGAGCACGTCTCGGTGCAGGCTTCGGCCTCGGGCGTCTACGCCCAGGCCCTCGCCTTCGATCCGCCGCCGCTGGTGAGCGGGGTGCAGTTCACGCAAGGGGCGCTGCTGCCAGATACAGCCCTGGTGCTGGGTGGCATCGAGATCCTGGTGTCCGCGGTCGATCTGGCCCCCCAGGCTCGCATCGCCCGCACCAAGCAGGAGAAGAGCAGCCCCCTCACGCTGGTGGGCGCGGCGCTTCTCATCCCCCTGCTTGGCTACGTGCTGCTCTTTGATGAAGAGAAGACCGGCCTGGCCGATCCGCCCAAGAAGGTGCCGGAGCTCTGGGCCGAGCCGGTGAAGACCTGCCCCCAGAGCAGCCCGGCGCAGGCCCTCGCCGTCGCCCAGGAGCGCTTCGCGATCGCCGAGACCAAGCGAGAGCGGAGCCCCTTTGACGTGCGCGACGGCATCGCTGCGGTACCGCTCTACGAGGTCGCTGCGGTCTGCTTCCAGGCCACCGGCAACAAGGAGGCCGCGGACGAGGCCCTGGCCGCGGCGAAGACGCTGCGAGACAACCTGCAGCGGGACTACAGCACCCACGCGGTGTGGCTGGAGCACACGCTCAGGGCCCAGAAGTGGCGCTCCGCGCAGCGCGAGGTGGCGCTGATGATCGCCTTCACGGAAGGCAAGAAAGGCGAGTACGTCACGTGGCTCTCGAACACGGATCGCTACCTCCGTATCAAGTACGGCCAGCGTACCCCGTGAGGTGGGTCGTCGTCGCGGCGCTGCTTGCTGCCGGCTGCGTGAAGCAGCCCGGGGCCGAGATGAAGGGCCAGCTCGAGACCGTGAGGCGCGAGCACACCTGGGAGAAGCTCTACGAGAAGGGGCGCGGGTTCGCCGCCATCGGCGACCAGACCCGGGCCGAGCAGTACCTGGCGGCGGCCCTCGACGCCGGAGGCGACGGGAAGAAGATCCTGCCGCTGTTGATGAGCGTCTGCGTCGAGGCCAAGAAGCTCAGGGTAGCGATCGACTACGGCGAGTCTTACCTCAAGAAGAACCCGACCGACACCAAGCTGCGGCACCTGCTCGGGACGCTCTATTTGGCGCTCGGCGAGAACCAGCATGCCCGCGAGCAGTTTGAAGAGGTGCTACGGCGCGCCCCTGACGAGGCCGAGACGCACTACGCTCTCGGCGTCTTGCTGCGGGATGTAGATCGGGATCTGGTCCGCGCTGACCAGCATTTTCGCGCTTATGTGCGCATCAAACCGGGCGGAGTTCATGCCCAGGAAGCAAGGTCCTCCATGCTGAAGAGTGTGCCGTGATCCCCAAGGACGTTTACGCGGAAACGCTGCTCCAGTTCTTCGAGCCCATCCGGAAGTACATGGATGACCCGAAGGTGAGCGACATCATGATCAACGGCCCGAACCAGATCTTTGTCGAGCGCCACGGGCTCCTTGAGCTGGCGGACGCGCGCTTTGATTCACGGGAGCACCTCATCGCGGCCCTGCGCAACGCGGCGCAGTTCGTGGGCAAGCACATCAGCGAAGAGAAGCCCATCCTGGAGGGGCGGCTGCCGGACGGCTCGCGCATCGAGGCGGTGCTCCCGCCGGCGGCGCCGGAGGGCCCCTGCGTCTCGATCCGCCGGTTCTTCAAGGAGACGCTGACCATCCAGCGCCTGATGGATTTTGGCGCGATGACCCCGGAGTGTGCCACCTCGCTCCAGGCGCTGGTCATCTCGAAGCTCAACGTGATGA
>JALOQB010000359.1:0-6036 GCA_025453595.1 Polyangiaceae bacterium | reverse complement strand
GCACCGGGAGCGGCAAGACCTCGATGCTCAACGCGCTCTCGTCCTTCATCCCGGAAGGCGAGCGCGTCGTCGTCATCGAGGACTCGAAGGAAGTGCAGCTGCAGCGCCAGCACGTCGTCAACCTGGAGGCCCGCCCGCCGGACCCGAAGGGCCGCGGCGCGGTCTCGATCCGCGATCTCTTCAAGGCCACCCTCCGCCTCCGTCCAGACCGGATCGTGGTCGGTGAAATCCGTGGCGGCGAGGCCCTCGACCTCGTCCAGGCGATGACCAGCGGCCACGGCGGCTGCATGGCCACCCTCCACGCGACCCACCCCAAGGACACCATCACCCGCCTGGAGACCATGTGCATGATGAGCGACATCGACATGCCGCTCACGGCCATGCGCATGCAGCTGGCCAGCGCCCTCAACATCATCGTCCAGGTGTCTCGCCTCCAGGACGGGACCCGCAAGATCACCCACGTCTCCGAGATGCTGGGCTTCGACCTCCAGAGCAATAGCTACCAGATCCAGGATATTTTTCGCCGGGATTACCAGGGTTTCGATGCCAACGGCCGGATCCAGAGCCAGCTGGTCCCCACCGGCATCCTGCCCATCTGCCTGCCCCAGCTTCACGAACACGGCGTCGATCTGCCCGCCTCGGTGTACGATGCGGCGCGACGCGCAGGGAACGAGCCCCCCCGGGGCGGGCACCACGGCCACGGCGGCCACTGATCGCAGCGAGCAGAGATGAGCGAGATCCAGGTTCAGGTCATCGAAGGCAGGGCATGGGAGCCCACCAAGAAGCTCTCCGCCGGTGTCCCGCTGGGGCCCATCGGCCTGGGGAGCGCCGCTGAATGGGTCATCGACGGCCAGGGGGTCGGCCCCATCCACGCGTACCTGTACTACGACGGGAACGTGCTGATGGCGGCCACCGCCCCTCCGCACACCACCCACCTCAACGGCGCCCCCATCTCCAGCGCCTGGACCCCGCTGACCGTCCCCTGCGAGCTGAGCATCGGCGGGGCCCGGATCAAGGTGCAGCAGGCGGCACCGCATGACTTCGATGATGCCGCCACCAACGCGGTCCCTCCCCAGGAGATCGAGGATGCTCCCACGGGCTTTCTGGATCGCTCGGCGGGGCACATGGTCCCGGCCCCTCGCCCCTCCGGTGGCACCGGCGTCGACCGCCAGCCGCTGATCGAGGACGACTCCACCAAGTTCCTGCCCATCGAGAAGATGCACCCTGAGCAGGGCCCCCAGGGGACCCCCGCGGTGGTGGTCTCCCCCGACGCGCTGCGGCCGGATCCCTCCAAGATCGCCATGACCATCGCCCCCGGCATGGTCCCCACCCCGCAGATCGAGCCCCCGCCCCAGCCCAACATGGGCCTTCCTGCAGGGGCCCCGCCTGCCCCCTCGCCGGCCGCCGGGGGCCCCCTCGGCAAGTTCAAGGAGGCCTGGCAAACTGCCTCGCCTCCCAAGAAGATCACCTACGTCCTCGCCCCGTTTGCCTTCGTCGCCTTCGGCATGACCATGCTTGATGACGAGCCCCCGGCGACCAAGGGCACCAAGAGCGCCAAGCCCAGGGCCTCCGCTTCGGCCTCCTCCTCGGCGCCCCCTCCCCTGCCCCCCATCGGCTCGCTCCCCCAGCTCCCCACCGGGCCTCTGCTCCCTGCGCCCAAGCGACCTGACCCCCCGGCCAAGCCCAGGTTCCCCGCCCCCAAGAAGCCGGTCGTCACCCTCGAACGCAAGGCCGTCGATGCCGTCATCGAGGGGAACTACAAGGAAGCCATCGCGCTCTACGAGCAGCTCGTCAAGGAACACCCGGAGACCCCCATCTACAGCGAGACCCTCCGCATCCTGAAGAGCAAGCAAAACGAGAGCAAATAGCCCATGCTTCGCCCCCAGATCCTCTCCCTCGTCGAGCGCCTCGACGCCGCCCTCGACGTGACAGGCAAGGGGGTCACCGTGGCCTTCGTTGACCTCGGCTTCTACCCTCACCCGGACCTGGTCCAGCCCACGCACCGCATCAAGGCTTACGCCGACGTGGCCCGGCCCAAGCCTTCTCCGGAAGAGTTCTTCCAGCCCCATCCGGCCTCCTGGCACGGCACCATGACCGCCTGCGTGGCCGCCGGGAACGGCTACGTCTCCGGCGGTCGCTTCCGCGGGCTCGCCAGCGAGAGCGAGGTCGTCCTCCTCCGCGCCGCCAGCCCCGAGGGCACCCTCCAGGGCCGCCACGTCGCCTCCGCCCTCCGCTTCCCCCTCCGCTACCCGGACCTCCAGATCCGTGTCCTCAGCATCTCCCTCGGCATCAGCCCCGACGACCCGGACGTGACCGACGTCGAGCGCGCCATCGCCGAGCTCCACGACGCCGGGATCTCCGTCGTCGCCGCTGCTGGCAACGATCCCTCCGCTGAACCCGAGGTCCCGGGCTCCTGCGCCGAGGTCATCTCCGTCGGCGGGAGCAACGATCGCAACACCCGCGACGGCAGCGACGACCTCCCCTGGCCTTCCAGCTACCGCCGCGCTGGCCGCCAGAAACCTGACCTCGTCGCCCCCGCCATCCTCGTGCCGGCGCCCATGCTCCCGGGGACCACCACCTCCCGCGAGGCCCAGCCCCTCTTCGAGCTGATCTCGGCCCTCGAAGAAGCAGAAACCGAGCGCCGTCTCGCCGAACAGTTGCGGGGTAAAAAGATACCCATGCCAGAATCCCAGAAGGCGCTCCACAAGGCCATCGCGGCGCGTCTGGCGGCCCAGAAGTACATCTCACCGCACTACCAGCACGTGGACGGAACCTCCTTCGCCGCGCCGATCACGGCCTCCGTGGTGGTGCAGATGCTGGCGGTGAACCCGGCCCTGACGCCGAGGGAGATCAAGCGTGGGCTGGTGATGACGGCGAGGCCGTTGCCGGGGGTGCCGGAGCGTCAGCAGGGGGCCGGGGTGCTGCAGCCCCGCGAGGCGGTGGAGTGGGCGCGCAAGCGAAGGAAGTGAGGGGCCCGCGCGCGGCGTGGTTCAGGGCTTGACGCAGGCGGGTAGCACCGGTCCCACGCCGTTGTTGTTCTCGTTGCACTCGCGGAAGAGGGGCTTCTGCGGGTCGATCAGGATGGAGGCCTCGAAGGAGTCCTTCTCGGTGACCGTATCGGGGAGCGAGAGGAGCAGCTTCTCGGTCTGACCGGGGCTCAGGGCCTTGGAGGTCTTGACCACGCCGAGGACCGCCTTGGAGTCCGCGAGGCGAACCTGGACGTCGACGCCGGGCGGCAGGATCGCCTGGCCCACGTTCTTGACCGACACGGTGGCCTCGAAGGGGTTGCAGGCGACGGAGAGGCTGAGGATGGCGTCGGGGGCGTTGAAGAGGCCCTTTTCCTGGACGTTCTGGCGGAAGTTGTTGAGCCAGGGTTGGGTCCAGTTCTCCTTGGTCTGGGCAGGGATGGCGCCGTAGACGTTCTCGGCGTCGACGCAGGCCGAGTCCTCGCCGGAGCAGATGTTGGTGACGTAGTAAGCGTGCTGGCTCCAGAGAGGGCGGGTGCCGACCCAGGAGTTGGCCGAGTCGCCGAAGATGCGGATGCCGCGGTAGGAGCCGCCGATGCCGGGGCCGGGTTTCCAGGCGGGGCGGCCGGTGGCGGGGTCGTCCTGGTTCCAGGGGGCGACGTTGCATTTCCAGCCGTTGGGGCCCGGGTCGGCGCTGTTGCCGATCAGGACGATCTCGGCGTGGCCGTCGCCATCGACGTCGGCGACGACGGAGCTCTCGGTGCCGGTGAAGGAGCTGGTGAAGTTGACGTAGCGCACGCTTCCGTCGACGCCGTCGTAGACCCAGAGGAAGCACTCGTCGTTGTAGATGACCTCGGCGCGGCCGTCGCCCTCGAAGTCAAAGACGCTGCTGCCGGTGACCGACGAGCTGAGGTCATGGTTGGGGGATTGCCACAGGATGTTGAGCTGCTTGGTGACGATGTCGGGCTTGAAGGCGACGTAGAAGTCCTTCTGGGCGACGCCGATATCGGCCTTCTTGTCGCCGTCGAAATCGGCCACCGTGGGGGGCCCACCGTCGCCGGTCCCGGGGAGCTTGCCCGCGGGCATGATGTCGGTGCCGTCGAGGCCCCGGAGCAGGTGCACGTTGCCCTTGCGGACCAGGACGACGTCGGGCTTCTGGTCGCCATCGATATCGCCGACGGCGCTGAACCCGTCGCTCAGGTCGGCGCGATGCCACAGGGTCGAACCATCCTGCTTGTAGGCGGTGTTGCCGGCGACCAGCTCGAGCTTCTTGTCGCCGTCGAGGTCGACAAAGAAGCTGATGGCGGTGTGGATACCGACGCCACCCTGGCTCTGTTTCCCGACGAACACCTCGGAGAACTGGCCGGTCTCCTTGAGGTTCTTGGTGGTGTAGACGGCGCGCCCGTAGGCGATCTCGGTGAAGCCGTCGCCATCCATGTCCCCGAGGGCCACGCCGCCGCCCCATCCAAAAGCGTCCGCGGTGCCGCCCACGATCTTGGTGGACGAGGTGCCGATCAGCTTGCCCTCGCCGTTGAACGCGACGATCAGGCCGGTGCCGTCGACCGCCACCACGTCCATCTGACCGTCCTTGTCGATGTCACCGAGGGCCACCGAGGTACCCGCGAAGCCCGGGGAGCCAGGCACCGGGACCGCGTTGGACCAGATCTCCTCGCCGGTGCGCCCGTCCAGCACCCGCAGCACGCCGGTATGGCAGGAGGTGGGTACCTTGTTGTTGCACTGGCAGCAGGTGCCCTCGCTGTTGCCCGAGACGAAGATCACGTTGGGCGGGTCAAACTCGTCCACCTTGCCGTCGCAGTTCGCGTCGGCGATGCGCCCCACCGTGGGGGTGGACCACACGTCCGGTCGCCCCGGGAACTGCTTGGGCTTCTCGCCCCAGGACCAGCGCTGCACCGCGTCCAGCTTGCCGGCCTTCGGGATGTACTCGCACTTGCCGACGCAGCCCGCAGGCTGGCCGTTGCTGTCGCAGACCGGGGGCAACGCCAGGCACTTGCCGCTGGACGGGAGCGGCTGCGAGCAGACCGGGCCGCCCCCCTGCCCTCCGCTGCCACCGCCCTGCCCTCCGCCGCCGCCGTTGCCCTCCCCCAGCTCGGTCTCGCAGTACTCGTTCGCCCCGCAATCGTTGCTGGTCTGGCAGTCTTTCCCCGGGGTCACGCAGGTATCAAACACGCAGGCCTGACCCAGCTCGCAGCAGCTCGTGCCGCAGACCTGCGCCTCGCTCCCGCAGCACGACCCGTTGACACAGACGCCACCCTCGCACTCCGACGAGCTGACGCAGCCCGGCGCGCTGCCCCCGGCGCCCGCCCCCGATGCGCCGCTCGACCCACCGCTCCCGCTGCTTCCACCGCCCCCGGCCGTGCCCCCGCTGGCCCCCGCCCCCGCGCTCCCGCCCTCGCTCGCCCCCGCACTTCCTCCCGCCCCTGCCCCGGCGCTCCCACCCTCTCCCGACCCGGCACTTCCCCCGGCTCCGGCCCCGGCGCTCCCGCCCTCCCCCGACCCCGCGCTGCCCCCGGCGCCCGCCCCCGACGCGCCGCTCGACCCACCGCCCCCGGCCTGTCCGGAACTTCCGGATACGCCCCCGCCGGACCCGGCCTTGCCGCTCGCGCCCCCCTGGGACGAGCCTGCGTTACCTCCCCCGCTGTCGCCTTCGTCGGAACCGCAAGCAGCAAACACCGGGAGCATCAGGAGGAGGGAAAAGGTCCAGCGCATTCTCATGGGTCAGGATGCTACCCAACTTCTTGACGATGAGGAGCCCAGGGCCAACCTTGTCACCGTCATGCCTCCCTCCTCCGAATCTCCCCCCAAGACCCCCCTCGTCCTCGCGGGGGAACCCCAGCGCCTCGGGGGCGCCCTCGCCTCCGGGCTGGGCTGGTTCTTCCTGCTGAGCGGGGCCTCTATCTCGGCCTTTCTAACGTGGGTCAGCTATTACCTCCTCCACACCGCCGAGCTTGCCAGGTGGGTGGCCCTCCCGATCCTGGTGTTGACCGCCCTCGCGGGGGGTGGGTCCCTGATGGCGGGGCGGCGGCTGAAGAAGCGAGGCCTCCAGTCGCAG
>JALOQB010000070.1 GCA_025453595.1 Polyangiaceae bacterium | reverse complement strand
GCCGCAGCCGCAGCCGCAGCCGCAGCCGCAGCCGCAGCCGATTCTTCTTGTTGGTTTGAGGTCAACAGAATGATTGGTTTGAGGTCAACAGAATGGTTCTATGGTTCTGATCTTCTATCGATATAAATATTATATATAATCACCATACACTATCACCTCTCGACGCATCTCTCCGCAGAAAGATCGATACCGATCGCGGCTGCGGCTGCGGCTGCGGCTGCGGCTGCGGCTGGGGCTGCGGCTGCGGCTGCGGCTGCGGCTGCGGCTGCGGCTGCAGGAGAGGGGCGGAGCAGGTGTTTAGGGATGGATGTACACGAGGGTACCGCCGCGGAGGGCCAGGGCGCCGTGCCAGTCAGCGGGGACATCAGGAGTGGTCCAGCCGAAGAGCCAGGCGGCGTCGGTGGGGTGCAGGTTGATGCAGCCGTGGCTCCTGGGTTTTCCGAAGTCGTCGTGCCAGTAGGCGGCGTGGAGCGCGTAGCCCTTCTCGAAGTACTGCACGTAGGGCACGTCGCGCAGGTCGAAGCGATCCTCGGCCTCGTCCGAATCCATGGTCACGGTCACGTGCTTGGTGTGGATCATGAAGACGCCGCGGACTGTCGAGTGGGTTTTCTCCGGATCGCCCAGCCCATCGGCGCCGGTCGAGACCAGCGTGGTGTACACGGGTTTGGTCCCCTCGTAGGCCACCAGCGTCTGCTTCAGGATGCTCACATCGATCCAGCGCCTGCCCTCCACGGCGAAGGAAGGCCACTCCTTCGGCGGGTCGAGGCGGAGCAGGGCGTTGTCCCGCACCCAGCGGCCGTCCCGCAGTTCCAGGAAGGGAGCGCCTCCGATGATCTCGCGGCGCCCGGAGAGGGCCAGCCCCTGCCGGTGGTTCAGGGCGCCGTCGTCCTTCATCCCGCCGGAGCGCTCGTCGCGCCGGTAGACCCGGGCGCTTCTCGCCTGGTTGAAGGCCGCAGGGAGCCCCTCCTGGAGCGCGAGCCCCTGGAACTGACTCGGCTTCAGCAGCCGCAGCCGATCCACCGGGACGATCTGGAAGTCCGTGGTCAGCCCCCACCGTCGCCCCTCCCACTCGAACTGCGACACCAGCGCGAAGCCTGACCGGGGCACCGCGCGGCCCGCGAACAGCGCCGTCGCCCCGTGCTGCTGCGGCGTCAGCGACGGCACCACGTGGCCGCGCACCAGCTCCGGCGGGACCCCGTCCAGCCCGTCCGGCAGCCAGGCGTCGCTCCGGGCATAACGCTGCAGGTGGGCCCCCAGGTCACCCTCCACGCTGCGCTGCTCCTGGGCTGTCGGCAGCTTCAGGTAAAACGGAGGCGTCGGGAAGCGGCTCATTCCATACAGGTAAGGCAGCCCCTCGCTGCGCCTCGGGCGCCGCGTCGCCATCGAGGCCACCGGGTGCTCCAGGTCCAGCGAGGCCGCGGCCCCTGCGCACACGAACCCGCGGGGTTCCACCTGGTACCAGCCCCCCTCGCAGCCCCCTCGCCCGGCAGGCTTCTCTGCCCGGTTGATCCGCGCCCCTGCCCGCAGGTACCCCAGCTTTCGCGCCTTGAAGCTGGGCGCTGCGTACACCCACGCCTCCTTGTGCGTCGCCAGGATCTGCGGGCTCTTCTTCGGCAGCGGCTCCGGCTCTGGCTCCGGCTCCGACTCCGGAACTTCCGGAGGGGCCATCACCGACGACGCGATGGCCGCCGCCGCTCGCTCGATCGCCGACGACACCGGCGCCACCGCCCTCGCCGCCGCGCTCCCCGGAGGAGCCGGGAGCGCCGGGAGCGTCGTCGGGATCGCTGGCCTCGCCGACGCCACCGTGCGCTCTGGCGCCTTGCCCTGCGTCATCCCTCGCGGAGGCTCCGGGCGCACCACCCAGGCCGAGGCCGCGGTCCAGAGCTGCTCTGGCGCTGGCAACCACCCCTGCTGGTGTGCCGCAACACCCCCCGCCCCGAGCAGACCCACCAGCGCCAGAAATCGCCGCATGAAGGGCAGATTGCACACCTCATCTTACATGGCCCACTTTTCGGAGAAATCCTCCGGAGGGGGGCGAAATGAGAGGGGTCTTGTTGGTCCGAGGCAAGGTCCTTTAGCGTTGAGTGTGATGCGCCATCTTGCCTGGACCCTCACGCTGTTCCTGTGGGCCTGCACCAGCTTCGAGGGGGCGCAGAGCGATCCACCGTCGCAGGCCTGCGTGCCGGGTCAGCAGGTGGACTGCGCCTGTCCGGCGGGGCCGCGGGGGGCGCAGAGCTGCCTGGAGGACGGGAGCGGGTACGGGGCCTGCGTGTGCCAGCAAGGGGGAGCAGGGGGAGCGGGAGGGAGCGGCGTGCAGGGAGGGAGCGGCGGGGTCGCGAGCGGGAGCGGAGGGCTCGGCGGAGGGGGGCTCGGCGGGAGCGGCGGGAGCGGCGGGAGCGGCGGTGGTGCAGGGACAGAGATCGGGGGCGCCAGCGGGGAGGGAGGAGCGGCGGGCACGGGGGGCAGCGCGGGGGCCGAGGGCGGGTCCGGAGGGGCGCCGGGAGGCAGCGGGGGGACCGGCGGGGATCAGCTCGACATGAGCCTTTGGTTCGGGGCGGGGGGCAACTGCGGGAGCTGCCTCCAGGGGTTCTGTGATGAGTTCGCGGCGCTCTGCCAGGAGCGTGTCGACTGCTCGAACTGCATGGCCAGCAAGAGCCTGCCAGAGGAGTGCTTCGAGAACGTGGAGTTTGCGGCCCCGACCTACGGCTGCGCGGTGGAGAACTGCAGCGAGGATTGCGGGCTGGGCTCCGGTGGGTCCAGCGGGGCCGGCGGGTCCAGCGGTGCGGGGGCGGGAGGGTCCAGCGGGGCCGGCGGAGGCGGGGCCGGGTGCGTGTCGAGCACGGACTGCAAGCCCGCGGAGTACTGCAACCAGGACACAAACAAGTGCGTATCGTGCCTGGATTTCTCGCGCTTCGAGTTCGGGGTGGCCTCGTTCCTGGATCCGAAGCAGAGCTACCCGAAGCCGGTGTCCTTCCCCCGGATCACGCTGGCGGATAATTCCCCGGGGGATTCCCCCGTGCAGTTCTATGCGCAGTACGAGGACGCGGAGGGCAAGGGGCTGGATATCATCTCCTCGTTCCTCATGAAGGGAGTTCCGCAGTGGGCGATCCCATCGGCCTGCTGCATCAACGAAGCAGAGTACCTGGAGGGCGGCCCGCTGCCTCTCCTGCAAGAGGAAGCCACGCTGCTGTCGCCCTTCCTTTCGCCCAAGCCCTCGCCCAGCGCCTCCGTGGTGCTGCTGGATAGCAATCGACCCCACGGCGGGATGCCGCCGTTGCCTGGCGGTCAACGCCGGATCTACGCGGTGCAGCAGGCCCCTGGCAGCGACTACCAGGTGCCGCTCTCGATCCTGAACCTGGGGGTCAACGATTACAGCGTGGCCTTCGCCTCGCTGGCTCAGCCGCCGCGCTTCTACTGGATGAGCGAGCGCGAGGTGATGGGCAAGCTGGTGCCTCCGAAGATGTACATGAGCTTCCTTGGCGAGGGGAGCACCGCCACGGAGCCGGTGCAGGTGCAGCTCATGCTGCCAGGGTGCAAGACCGCCTTCGAGGAGGATCACACGCCCTGGGTGACCCCGGACGGTCGGATGCTGCTGTTCCGGGCCCGCTGTTCGCCCAGCGCCCCGCACCAGCTCTACCGGGTGACGCTCGGGGAGGACGGGGCTCCGCTGGGGGAGGTGACCCCCTTTGGCCCCGAGCTGCCGGCCGGCAACATGGAGCTGCTCCGGACCCCGGCGATGACCCCGGAGGCCTGCACGCTGCTGTTCGCGTCGCAGGGTGACCTGTACTTTGCCTCGCGGCGCTGAGGGGCGTGCCCGGGGCGAGGGGGCGAGGCTGCTGCTGCACCCGGCGCCGCTGGTCGCCCTCGCGGTGCTCGTCGTCAATGACCATCTATTGAAAATCCATACACCCGGGCTGATGACGGGGAAGCTGTCGGATCTGGCGGGGCTGGTGTACTTCCCGCTGCTGCTGTTCGCGGCGCTGGGGGGGCTGACGGGGAGGGTCGGGCGAGGGGGGCTGGTGGGCTGCGTGGTGGCGACGGGGGTGGTGTTCGGAGCGGTGAAGGTGGAGCCTGCGGCGACGGAGGTGTACCGGCGGGGCCTGGGGGCGCTGCAGTGGCCCTGGTGGGCGCTGCGGGGGTGGCTGGAGGGGGGGGAGCTACCGGGGTTGCTGCGGGTCGAGGCGGTGACGGATCCGACGGACCTGGTAGCCTTGCCGATGCTGCTGGTGCCCCTGTGGCTGGGGCTTCGGAGGACAGGATGAGGTCCATGGGACGAGGCAAGGTAGGAGCGCTGGTGGCGCTCGGGTTGGTGGTGGTGGCGTGCGCGACCTCGCTGCCGCCGGTGGGGGAGCCGCCGCCGCTGCTGCCGGATCCGATCCCCTCGGCGTCGGTGGCGCCGGTGGGTCCCCTGGAGCAGCCGGAGCAGCCGGAGGCGAGGCCTGCGCCGGTGGTGGTGGCGCTGGTGGTGGATCAGCTCGCGGCCTGGGTGGCGCAGGAGCGCTGGCCGGAGCTGCCGAAGGGGGGAGGGTTCGCGAGGCTCCGCGCCGAGGGGACCTGGGTGGTGGACGCGAGGCACCCGCATGCGGCGACGGACACGGCGCCGGGGCATGCGATGCTGTTCACCGGGGCGGCGCCGGCGGACTCGGGGATCTTCGCCAACGAGGCGCCGGAGGGCGCGGGGCGGGCCTCGATCCTGCGTGACGGGAGGACGCGGCTGGTGGGGGCGCAGGGGGCGCTGGAGGGGGCCGGCTCGTCGCTGGCGCGGTTGCGCGTGGCGACGGTGGCGGACCGGCTGAAGGAGCAGCACCCGGAGTCGCTGGTGGTCGGGGTCTCGCTCAAGGATCGGGGCGCCCTCTTTGGCTGCGGCCGTAGCGCTGACGCCTGCCTGTGGTTCGATCCGGGGACGGACGGCTTCGTGACCTCGACGGCCTTCGCGCGCGGGTACCCGGCCTGGGCGCGGGAGGTTGGATCCCCCGGGGCCACGGCGCGCGCCCGGGAGAAGCCCTGGACGGTGCAGGACGAAGGCTGGCTGCGGGCCCACGCGACCACCCCCGATGACCAGCCCGGGGAGGGCGACTGGGGCGGGCTGGGGCGGGTGTTCCCCCATGTCTTCAGCAACGCAAAGCAGGCGTCGTCCGCCTTCCGGGCGAGCCCCGTGGGGGACGAGCGGGTGCTGACCCTGGCGGCCGCCGCCCTCCAGGACCCCCGGGTGGGCAAGGTGCCGACGCTGCTGGCGGTGTCGCTCTCCTCCAACGACTACGTGGGGCACATCTTCGGGCCAGAATCCTGGGAATCCTGGGAGAATTTGCGGCGCCTCGACGGGGCCCTGGGGGTCTTCTTCAAGGCCCTCGACCTGCGGCTGGGGCCGACCGGGTACGCCGTGGTCCTGAGCGCCGATCATGGCGTCACCGCGCTGCCCGAGACCCACGGGGTCGCCGGCGCTCGTCCCTGGTGCAAGCAGCCCGGCGACCGGTGGCAGCGGAGCTGCGTCCAGGGCGGTCGTCTCTCGATGGAAGGGCTCCGGGGCACGCTGGAAGAGGCGGCGGCCAGGGCGCTGGGGCGTGGCCCCTGGCTCGCCGGGCTGGCGGATCCTTACCTCTTCCTGACCCCCGCGGGCCGCGACCTGAAGCCCGAGCGGCGCCGGTTGCTGCTGGACGCGCTCCGCAAGGCGGCCAGCAAGACCCCCTGCGTGGAGCGCATCGAGGACGTGCGGGCGCGCCCCGAGGTCTGCCCTCCCTTCGAGGACGAATCCGTCGACGCCCTGCTGTGCCGGAGCATGCCCCGGGGCGCGGACCTTGAATTTTACGTGCTGCCCCGGGCCGGTTGCTTCTTCGACTCGGACTACGTCTCCGGGTACGGCACCAGCCACGGCACCCCGTGGCTCTACGACCGCGCGGTGCCGGTGCTGGCGCGGGCGCCGGGCCGGATCGCGCAGGGATGCAAGGTCGACACGCCGGCCTCCACCTCCCTCTTCGGGGCCACCCTCGCCGCGCTCCTGGGGATCGACCCCCCCCCGGCGCTGGTCGGCGCCCGGTCCCTCGCCAGCCCCGCAGCCCTGGGCAGCGCTCTGGACTTCGTGCCACCATCGCCGCCCTGATGCCCCCTCGCTCCCGCCCTCTCCGCGCCACCGCCCTGCCGCTGCTCCTCGCGGCCCTAGGCCTGGGCCCCGTGGCCTGCACCCCCGAGCCCAGGACGCCCGCCAGCGTCGAGGCCCGGGACGCCCTCGGGAGCGCCTTTGCCCGGGCCCACGAGCTCGAACAGGGCCCCGACCGGCAGGCCGCGGTGGAGGCGCACCTCGCCCTCGTCGCCGACGGCCTCGCCGCCGGAGACGACGGCCTCCGCGCCGCCCTCGCCGGCCTCGATGCGCTGCTCTGGCGCGCCATCCCTGGCTTCCGTAACCTGGAGAACCTCCCCACCCTCGCCCTCCGCACCCCGGGCGCCCTCCCCCGCGTCGAGGCTCGCCTCGCCGAGCTCCACCAGCAGGGCAAGGGGCACCCCCTCGCCCGCGCCTTTCTGGCCCAGTCCCTCCTCGAACTCGCCCGCATCCGCGGCGATGCCGACGCGGCCACCCGCTGGCGCTCCGCCGCCGGGCTGGTCCAGCACGCCTCCGTCGTCGGCCCTCTTGGCGCAGCAGCCCAGGCAGGTCTCTCTCAACCCACCCCCGTTGAAACGGGCCCGCTGCAGCCCTCGTACCCGGGCGTGGGCCCCTTCGCCGCGGCGGCGCGTCCGGTCGCGGTGGAGGCGGACAACGGGGTCTTGAATGGCGCGGCGGCCAGCGCCCAGCCGGGCCTCCATGCGATCGTCGTCGACGTGGAGGTGCCGCGGGCCCAGCGGGTCTGGTTCGCCGCCCAGAGCACCGCGGGGGCGACGCTGGCGACCGGTGGAACTTCCATACTCCAGCGCCCCTACGCGCTGGGGGGGTCGGCGGTGGTGCGGATGGGGTGGGTGGACGCGGGGGCGGGGGTGCTGCGGGTGGTGCTGCGGCTGGCGGCCTTCGAGGACGGGAGCGAGGTGACGCTGATGGCGCTGGGGGAGGACGGGGCGCCGCTGGCGGCGAGGGCGCCGGCGCCGGGGAGCGCGGGGAGCGCGGCGGTGAAGGGGGTCGGGGCGCTGGAGCTGACGCCGCGGGGGGGTCCGTCGCTGGAGCTGAGCGCGGCGGCGTTGCTGGCGGTGGGGGAGAGCCGGAGCGCGCGGAAGCTGCTGGAGGAGGACGCGCCGACGACGGGGGCGGCGCTGCTGTACGCGAGGGCGCTGTGGCAGAGCGACGACACGCCGGAGAACCGTAGGATCGAGCGGGCGCGGGGGCTCTACGAGCGGGTGGCGGGGGCGTGGCCCGGGTCCTGGGAGGCGCGGCTCGGGTCGACGCTGCTGGCGGCGGCCCGCAAGGGGTCCGGGGAGGGGAACGTGGAGGCGTTGCAGGAGCTGGCGCGGCGCCAGGCGGAGGCCCCGCTGCCGCCGGAGGTGCGGGCCTTCGAGGCGCTGACGGCGCTGGACGTGGGGATGCGTGACGTGGCCCTGGGGGCGCTGGCGGCCCTCAAGGAGCCGCTGGCCTCGACGCCGCTGCTGGCGGCGCTGGAGGAGCGGGTGCTGCCGCGGATCGGGGCGGAGGCGGAGGCGCGGGCCTGCGAGGGCGGGGGGCTGCCGCGGCGGGGGCTGCGGTGCCTCGCGGCGAAGAGGCAGCGCGGAGACTTCACCGGGGCGCTGGCCGAGCTGGAGGTGCAGCGCGCGCTGCGGGGCTCCCCGAGGGGGCTGCTGGGCCAGGAGCTGGCGCTGCGGATCGCCATGAAGGACGAGGCCGGGATCGCCCGGGTGCACGACGCGATGGCGCCGGGCGAGCGGACCCTCGCCGCCCTCGGGGCCCTCGCGCCCGGGGAGCTCCGGCCTCGCCTCGACCGGGACCGGGCCTCCGCCCGCGACGCCCCGGGCTCGCTCCCGGCGCTGCGAGCGCTGCTGGGGGACGACCCGGTGCCGGCCCTCGAAGCCGAGGGGCGCCGCGCCGTCGAAGAGGACCGCGCCCGCACCGCCCCCAGCTCCGCCGCCACGCTGGTGCTGCTCCACGACGAGCGCTACCACATCGCCCCGGACGGCCTGCTCCGGGCGGTGCTCCACGACGTGCGCAAGGTCAACGGGACCACCGACGTGGAGCAGGGCATCGGCGGCGTGTCCTTCTCCCTCGTCGGCCGCGACCTCCGCAAGCTGCTGCGACGCCGCATCCACAAGCTCGACGGCCGCATCCTCGAGCCAGACCCGGCCGCCATGGCCTCCCAGCAGAACGCCGACCTCTCCCAGCTTGAACCTGGCGACTACGTCGAGCAGATCTCCGAGGCCTGGATCCTGCCGGATCGCGCCGGTCACCTGGTCATCGACACCCACGACCTGCTCCCCGAGCGCACCAGCGTCCGCAGCGCCTCCATCGAGGTCCGCTACCCCCGCGGCGTCCGCCTCGCGCGCTGGAGCCACCCCCTCCTCGGCGCCCCCGAGGAGCGCGACGAGGGGGACACCCGGGTCTTGCGCCTCCGCATGCAGAACGCCAGCCCCCGGCGCCCGGACGACGGCGCCCCGCGCATGGACCGGGAGGTCTCCCTCAGCTTCGGCACCTACACCTGGGCCGACATCGGCAAGCACCTCGCCGAGCTCCTCGCCGCCCTCGACGACGACGACCCCTACGTGACCCGGTGGGCGCGCCAGGCCGCCGGCGACGCCACCGGCCGCGAGGCCGTGGAGCGCGTCGTCCGCGCATCCGGAAAATCCATACGGGTACCGCAGGCCAACCTGCTCTCGGACGCGAGCGCGTCGTTCTTCGCGGGCCGGCAGATGCTGTCGGCGCGGCCCATCCTGGAGCTGGGCCAGGGGAGCCGCGGGTGGGTGATCTACCGGGCGCTGCGGGCGCTGAAGATCCCGGCGGAGATCGTGGCGGCGGAGCGGGAGCCGTTCTCGGCGGATCCGGCCTTCCCGCCGCGGCCCTCGCGCTTCGACCACGGGCTGGTGATCGCGCGGCTGCCGGAGGGAGAGGTATGGATCGACCCTGACCTGCCGGGCCCTCCGATGCCGGCGGGCCGGGTGAGCCCGGAGCTGCGGGGTCGGATGGCGCTGCGGACCAGCGGGGAGCAGATCCCGGTGCAGGGGGCGAGCGCGGAGGCGAGCCGGGACGAGGTGGAGATCGCGCTCAAGGTGGACGCCCGGGGCAACGCGGCGGGGCGGGTGGAGGTGCAGCTGCAGGGCCGGGCGGCGCAGGCGCTGGTGGACTACCTGGAGCGGGTGGCGGGCATCGACCGGCGGGAGACGCTGCGGAGCGTGGTGCTGGCGTGGCTGCCCTGGGCCACGGTGGACGAGGTGAAGCTGACGTCGGCGGAGGGAGCGAACACGCTGGCGCTCCAGGCGACGGTGCAGGTGCCGTCGCTGGCGCAGGGCGAGGGCAAGGGCTGGACCTTGCCGGGGCTGGAGCCGATGCACACGGTGGTGCCGCGGGCCCAGGCCACGACGCTGAGCGCGGCCTACGCGTCGCGCATGGGGCGCCAGTCGGCGCTGGCGATCGACACGGCCCTGCAGTACCGGGTGCGCCGCCGCATCGAGCTGCCGCCGGGCTGGAAGCCGCCGGCCAGCCTCCCGGCGGTGGCCGTCAAGCACGAGCTGTTCGAGGCCAGCCGCAGCGGCAAGGTGCAGGGCTCGACGCTGGAGGAAGAGTTCACGATGACGCTCGTGACCGGCACCGTCGCCGCCGAGGGCTACGGGCGCTTCGCCGCGCAGGCCAAGCAGGCGGACGACGGCTTCTTGACCAGCATCCGCATCGCCCCCTGAGCCTCCGCGGAGACGACCCCTTGCCAGCGGGGTCCGGCTCGTGCTCCCCTGCGCCCCCACCGGCCCCAAAACCCTCATTTTCCAGGGTATTTCATGTCCCCCTTGCTAGCCGAAGTCTTGCGCCGCAAGACCTTCGCCATCATCAGCCACCCCGACGCGGGCAAGACCACCCTCACCGAGAAGCTGCTCCTCTACGGAGGCGCCATCCACCTGGCGGGCGCCGTGAAGGCCAAGAAGGGCCGCGCGGGCACCGTGTCGGACTGGATGGCGATGGAGCGCGAGCGAGGCATCTCGATCACCTCCAGCGTGCTCCAGTTCCCCTACAAGGGCTTCTCGATCAACCTGCTCGACACGCCGGGTCACGCCGACTTCAGCGAGGACACCTACCGGACGCTGCATGCGGCGGACGCGGCGGTGATGCTGCTGGACGCGGCCAAGGGCGTCGAGGCGCAGACCAAGAAGCTCTTCCGGGTCTGCCACCGCCGCCGCATGCCCATCTTCACCTTCGTCAACAAGATGGACCGGCCCGCCCGCGACCCCTTTGACCTCATCGGCGAGGTCGAGAGCGTCCTGGGCATCGGCTGCTACCCGGTCACCTGGCCCGTGTTCCGCGGCGCCGAATTCCGGGGCGTCTACCACCGCATCGAGCAGCGCATCTACCTCTTCAACCGCAACGAGGGGGCCACCGGCGCCGAGCAGGCCACCATCCAGGTCACCGGCGTCGAGGACCCGAAGCTCCGCGACGAGCTGGAGGACGAGGGCTACAACCAGCTCCGCGATCAGCTCGAGCTCCTCGAGGCCGCCGGCGACACCTTCGACCGGGAGCGCTTCATCAAGGGCCTCGTCTCCCCCCTCTTCTTCGGCAGCGCCTACAACAACTTCGGCGTCGAGCCCTTCCTCAACGCCTTCCTCGAGATGCTGCCCCCGCCGGCCCCTCGCGTCACCGACAAGGGCAAGATCGCGCCCGACGACGAGATGTTCTCCGCCTTCGTCTTCAAGATCCAGGCGAACATGGACAAGTCGCACCGCGATCGGATGGCCTTCCTCCGCGTCTGCTCCGGCAAGTTCGAGCGCGGCATGAAGGTGCTCCACGTCCGCACCGACAAGACCATCCGGCTGGCCAACCCCACCCAGTTCATGGCCCAGGAGCGCACCATCGTCGAGGAGGGCTACGCCGGCGACGTCCTCGGGATCTACGACCCGGGCATCTTCGAGATCGGCGACACCGTGAGCGGCGGCGCCAGGCTCAGCTTCGACGAGATCCCCCACTTCGCCCCCGAGCGCTTCGTCCGCATCGTCCTCCGCGACCCGATGAAGCGAAAGCAGCTCAAGAAGGGCCTCGAAGAGCTCGCCCAGGAGGGCTCGGTCCAGCTCTTCCGGCCCCCCCAGAACCGCGACGGCGACATGGTGATGGGCGCCGTCGGTGACCTCCAGTTCGAGGTGACCAAGTACCGCCTCGAGCAGGAGTACAAGGTCGACACCCGCTTCGAGGAGCTCCCCTTCGAGTTCGCCCGCTGGGTCGAGAAAAAAGACCCCGACTCGAAGGACGAGATCGACATCTCCGTCTTCGAGCGCGAGCGCGCCGGCAGCGGCTTCACCGACCTCCGCGGCCGCCCCGTCGTCCTCTTCAAGGGCGACTGGCAGCTCGACATCGCTCGCCGCGAGTTCAAGCACCTCGACTTCAAGGAAACCATCTCCGGCATCGCCGCCGCCCTCGAGTGAACCCCCCCGTGGCCCCTCCCCTCCTCGTCGTCGCCGCCGTCCTGCTCCGGGAGGGGCGCGCCCTCGTCTGCCAGCGCCCGGCCCACAAGCACCACGGCGACCTCTGGGAATTCCCCGGCGGCAAGGTCGAACCCGGGGAGACCCCCGCCGACGCCCTCCGCCGCGAGCTCCTCGAAGAGCTCGCCCTCGACCGCGTCTCCGTGGGCCCCGAGCTCTTTCGCCACTCCACCACCGACCTCACCCTTCTCTTCCTCGAAGCCTCCTCCCCCGAGGAGCCCCGCTGCCGCGAGCACCAGGCCCTCACCTGGATCGACCTCCGCTCCCCGCCGGGCCTCCCCTTCGCCCCCTCCGACCGCGCCTTCCTCGACCATTGCGCCTCCAACGCTGCTCGATTGCCCCTGGATCGAGGCAGGTTAAAAAAAGACACCTCCGGGGACACCTCCCTTGCAGCACCCGGCGCACACCCCAACGATGACCGGATGCGCAGGCTTGCCCTGGGGTGCCTTCTTGCGGTGACGCTGGCGAGCTGCGGGGCAGACGATCCTCCGCGCCCCGCAGCACAACGCGGAGCAGCCTTGCGGAACAGCACGCCGGGGCTGCTCCGGCCCCGCTCGGACCACAGCGCGACGACCCTGCTGGACGGGCGCGTGCTGCTGGCGGGCGGGGAGAACGACGGGATCGTGGAGATCCTGGATCCGCTCACCGGGCGGGGCGTCCAGGGGGGTGCGTTGCTGCGGCCGCGGTACCACCACCGGGCGTTCCTGGAGCCGGCCGGGACGGTGCTGGTGGCCGGCGGCGCGACCCCGCTGCAGGAGGCCCTCCGCGAGGTGGAGCGCCACGACCCGGCGACGGGGCAAACGACGCTGGTGGGGCAGACGCTGGTGCCCCGGCGGCGGCCCGCGGTCGTGCAGATCGGGGGCAGGGATCTGCTGTTCGTCGGCGGCGCGCCGGGGGGGCCGTTCCTGGAGCGCTTCGACCCGGTCACCGGGGCGTCGACGGCGAGCGCGGTGCAGGGGCTGGACACCGTCGAGAGCCCGACTGCCGTGGCCCTTCCGGACGGGCGCGTGCGGCTGCTGTGGTCCATCGGGGCGTCGTCGCAGGTGTTCCTGTACGACCCCGGCAAGGATCAGCTCACGCAGGAGAACGTGCAGGCGCCGCCCGGGTACGGGGCGAGCGTGGCCTACCCGTCGGTGCTGCCGAGGAGGGACGGGACGATGCTGGTAGCGGGGGGCCTCCCGCTGGGCGCCCCTGCCACCGGCTCGGATCTCCTGGCGTTGACGCCGACGGGTCAGCTCTCCTTGCTGGCCCGCGAGGCGCCGGTGCTGCGGATCGAGCCGGAGCTGGACGAACTCCCCTCCGGGCGCGTGCTGCTGACCGGCGGGTACGGCGTGTTCCTGCCGGAGTTCTCGCTGCCAGTGCAGCCCATCGAGACCACCCGGCTGCTCACCGAGCAGGGCAACCTGATCCCCCTGGACAACCTGCTCCCGGGGGCGGTGGGCCACCGGACCACCCGGCTGCCCTGGGGCGAGGTGTTGCTGACCGGCGGCCGCACCGAGGGTGACTTCACCCAGCTCAGCGGCGCCTCGCTGCTGCGGGAGGCGGAGGCGGTGCGCTTCACCGACCTGCTGCTGGCGACGGAGCAGGCGGTGGGCCTGAAGGATGGCCGCGCGATGCTGCAGAGCGGCCTGTCCCACCCGGTCTTCTACGGGCAAGAGTCCGGGGAATTCTCGTCGGCCCAGGGGGCGCCGCTGCTGTGGCGGGAGGGGCAAACGCTGCTGGTCCTGGGCTCCGGTCGGGTGGCGGTGGTCGGCGGCAAGGCGCCCCAGACCAGCGACGCCTTCCCCCTGGAAATCGAGCTGTTTGACCCGCTCCAGGAGCGCTTTGCGCCGGGCCCCAAGCTGCTCGCGGGGCGCCTGGAGCCCGGCGTGATCCAGCTCCCGGACACCCCGGACGCGAAGGACCGCTTCCTGGTGGTGGGCGGTCCGCCGTCAGCGCAGGGGCCGGCCATGCTCCCGGTGGAGCTCTGCACGCCGCAGCAGTGCAAGCCGCTGCCGGGCCTGAGTTACCTCGCCCGGGACCCCGTGGTGCGGTGGATCCCCGGCCAGAACCGAGCATTCGCGACCGGCTGCCACGACGAGCCAGGGCAGCCCCATCAGCTGCTGACGCCCTCGGAGATCGCCCCGCAGAGCCAGCCCATCCCGGGGAGCGAGGCGCGCTGCGGCGCCGCGGCGGTGCGCCTGCCCGGCGGCGCCGTCGTCCTCCACGGCGGCAAGCGCACCACGAGCCCCGGGGTCCAGGCCTTTGTCCCCACCCTGGAGCGATGGACCCCCGCCACCAACGCCATCACCACCACGCCGCTCCCGGGGGCCCCGCGGTGGCACCATGACGCGCTCTTGCTCCCCAGCGGCCGGATGCTGGTGGTGGGCGGCGAGGGGGTCGATGGTCCCCTGGCGCTGGTCGAGGAGGTGGACCCGGTCACGGGCCAGACCGAGCCCCGCCCGCCCCTCGCCGCGCCCAAGCAACGCCCCCGCCTCACGCCGCTCCCGGACGGCAAGCTGCTGGTGACCGACCGGGTCTTCCCGGGGAGCTTCGAGCCCGAGATCTACGACCCGCAGACCGGCCAGAGCCGCTGGCTCTACCGGGACATTCCCCAGACCGAGGGGGGCACCGTGACCGCGCTCCCTGACGGCAGCGCCCTGCTCGTGGGGGGGTTCCGGAAGCAGTCAGAAGAGACCCTCCCCTGGTTCTGGCGCGTGGACGCCCGGGGCAAGGTGCTCGCCAAGGGCCCCCTCGCCGTGCCTCGCTCGCGCCACACCGCCACCCTGCTGCGCGACGGCCGGGTGCTGATCGTTGGAGGTCAAAACAAACAGCAAGAACCGGAGGGGAGCGCGGAGATCTACGACCCCGGGAGCGAGCAGAGCGAGCCGACCGGGGGGCTGATCGAGGGGCGCCGGGGCCACACGGCGACGCTGCTGAGCGACGGGAGCGTGCTGGTGCTGGGGGGCGAGGGGGCGGGGGGGCCGCTGGCCTCGGCGGAGCGGTTCCAGGGGGGGACGTTCACCGGGGCGGGCGCGCTGCTGACGGGGCGCCAGGGCCACGGGGCCGTGCAGCTGGCGGATGGATCGGTGTGGGTGGTCGGCGGCCGCGCGGCCCAGGGGGCGCCGGCCCCCTGGACCGAGCGCCTTGACCCGACGACCGGGGCGAGCGAGCAGGACAGCAGCGTCTCGATGGATGCGCCGCAGCTCATCCCGCTGGTGACCGGGGAGATCCTGGCGCTGGGGGATGGGACCGCGGTGATCCGCGGGGAGACCGGCGCGATCCAGCCGCTGGCCGGGGTGCCCAAGCTCAAGGTCGGCGCGGCCACGCTCCCCTCCGGCCAGGTGGCGCTCTGCGGCGGGAACGACTGCCGGATCTTCGACCCGCGGTCCCGGATCCTGGAGCCGCCCAGGCCGGTGGACGACCCGGCGGCGCAGGGGTGCGCTGTGCTGTCGCGCGCCTTCGTTTGCATGGGAACTCCATACGATCAGAGCGAGGGCGTGAGGATGGCGCTGGAGCGGGATCAGCGGGCGGAGGACGCGCCGGTGATCCTGGGGGCGCCGGGGGTGCTGCGGCCGGGGGAAGGGGCGACGCTGACGGGGGAGCGCTTCCAGCACCCGGCGGTGGACGAGGGTGCGCCGCAGGTGCTGCTGCTGCCCTTCGAGCCGGGGCCGCCGCGGCTGGCGCGGGTGCGCTCCTGGAGCGCGACGACGCTGACGTTCGAGGTGCCGCCCTCGGTGTACCACGGCCAGGTGCGGCTCTTCGTGGGGCGAGGCGGGTTGCTGAGCGAGGCGGTGGGGGCGCTCGTCGAGCCGTCAGGGCAGGGGCAGGGGTGCTCCCTGGACCGGGAGTGCAGCAGCGGGTTCTGCGCGGAGGGCGTGTGCTGCGACCGGCGCTGCGGGGGGGGCTGCGAGAGCTGCCTGGCCAGGAACCAGGGGGGAGGCGCCGTGGATGGCCAGTGCGGTCCGGTGGTGGCGGGGCAGGATCCGAAGGACGCGTGCGACAGCGATCCGCCGGAGACCTGCCGCCGCACCGGGGCATGCGACGGCGACCTGCTCTGCCAGCTCCAGCCGGACGGCACGGCCTGCGTGGCGGGGGGGGTCTGCGGCGGCGGCACCTGCCTGCAGCCCGAGCCCCCGGCCTGCGATCCGCAGGGCAAGGTGGTGCTGGTCGCCGGGGTGCTGACCCAGGACTGCTCGCCCTACCGCTGCCGCGACGGCGCCTGCCAGAGCCGCTGCGACAGCGACGCGGAGTGCGGTGAAGGCTACGCCTGCACCGCCGCCTCCCAGTGCCGGACCTGCAGCACCGACGGCCGCAGCGTGCTGGTGGAGGGGACGCCGCTCTCCTGCGGGAGGTACCTGTGCAGACGCGGCGAGTGCGGGGATCGATGCGAGCTCGATCAGGACTGCGCCCCCGGCTACCGCTGCGCCGAGGGGGCCTGCGCGGCCTACTGCGACGAGGACCTGAACGCGCGCATCGAGGGGGAGCAGACCGAGGTCTGCAGCCCCTACCGCTGCCAGGACGGCGCCTGCCCGCGGAGCTGCGCCAGCAACCTGGACTGCGCCCCCGGGCTGGTCTGCGAGCTGGACGGCCGGTGCTCCGCGCTGCCCGCGGGGGCCTCCGCCGATGCCTCCTGCAGCGCCGCCCCGGGGGGCTCCTCGCCTGCATCGCCCTGGCCATGGCTGCTGCTCCTGGCCCTGCGCCGCCGGGGCTGGTCCCTGGGCCTGCTGGCGCTCCTGCCGGGCCGCGGCGCCCTCGCGGCGGACCCGGACCCGGGGCGGATCGCCAGGGCAAAAGAGGACTTCCGCCGCGGCGTGGCGCTCTTCGAGGCCGGCGACCTGGAGCAGGCGCTCGACTATTTTCTCCGGTCCCGGTCCCACTTCCCGTCGCGCCAGAACACCCTGAACGCCGCGCTCTGCCTCGAACGCCTCGGCCGCGAGGACGAGGCCCTCGAGCTCTACGAGGAGGCCATCGGGGTCTTTCAGTCCGAGATGGACGAGGGCGAGCGGGCCGAGATCCCTCGCATCCTCGCGGGCCTCCGGGCCCGGGTGGGGGCCCTGCGGTTCCTGGGGGGCGACGGCGGGACCATCCTGGTGGACGGTCACCCCCGGGCCACCCTCCCCCTCGCCTCCCCCCTGCGCATCAAGCAAGGGACCCACCGCCTCCGCGTCGCCCGCGACGGCTACGAGCCCGTCGAGCGCGCCGTCACCGTCACCCCCGGCTCCACCCAGGACATCGAGCTGAGCTGGGTGCCGCTCCGCTCCGTGGGCCGCCTCCGCGTCGAGGCCGACGGCGACGCCCAGGTCTGGGTCGACGGCCTCCCGGTGGGCCAGGCCCCCTGGGAAGGCTCCCTCAACCCGGGGCCTCACCTCGTCCAGCTCCAGGGCGCCGACCGCTGCTCCGCCCCCGCCCGCGCCGTCCTCGTCGAGGGCCAGATCACCCTCGTCCGCCCCGCTCAGTCCCCGTGTATAGGGAAGGTCCATATAATCGTGGAGCCCTCGACGGCGGAGCTGAAGCTGGGGGCCACCTCGCTGGGCAACGGGAGCTGGGAGGGGCCCCTGCCGGAGGGGGTGTTCCAGCTGAGCGCAGAGGAGGAGGGGTACCTGCGCGAGGCACAAGAGCTGCGGTTCAGCGACCGATCCAGGACGGTTCAGCTGCGGTTGCGGATGGATCCGAGGCACCCGCGCTGGCCCCGCAAGCCCGCGGGGCGCTGGTGGGCGTCGGCGCTGGCGGGCGCCGGCGTGGCCCCGAACCTGAGGAGCGGGGCCGAGGCCTGGTGCCCGGGGCGCTGCGAGGAGCACGGCTGGGCGAGGGGCCCGGCGCTGGGGCTGCGGGGCGGCTACGAGCTCCCGTGGGGGGGGAGCGCGGAGCTGGGGGTGGGTTACCTGAGCTGGAGCCAGCAGCTGGTGCGCACCGCGTCGTCGGGCTTCCCCCGGGGAGCGCCGGTCTTCACGGCGCGCTACCGGCTCCAGGAGCAGCGGGTGCTGCAGGGCACCTGGCTGACCGCCGGCTTCAGCATGAGGCGGGCCCTCGGGGGGCGATGGAGCTTCCGGGGGCGCCTCGCGGCGGGGTTGCTGCTGGGCGAGGCGCGCTCCGAGCTGCGCGGCACGGCCACCACGGGGCGCGAGGAAGCCCCGCTCCAGATCCCGGGGGGCACCGACACGCGCGAGACCGCCCCGCTGCTCCTCTGGCCCGAGCTGGGCCTGGAGGGGGCCTGGGGGCGCTGGCGCCTCGGCCTCGCGCTCGGGGCCCTCTTCGTGGCGACCCGGGGCCCGGACCACCCGCGGGATCGGGTGCTGGTGGCGCCGAGCTGCAGCGGGGGCGATCCGGGCGCCGTGGGCTGTGCCCCCGCGGCGCAGGTGCTGGGCCCGGAGCGGGCCTTCGGGCCGACCACGGTGCTGCTGCCGCAGCTGACCCTGGGCCACGATTTCGGCGGATTCTGAGGCTCACGCCCCCTCACGCAGGGCCTCCATCGGATCGAGGGTCGAGGCCCTCCAGGCGGGGACCACCGCGAGGGCGACGTAGGGGCCCGCCACCAGCGCCTGCAGCCCCAGCAGCTGCCCCAGGCTCACCCGGGGCGTCAGCGTCAGCGAGGGGTAGAGCGTCGCCCAGCCCGCCAGCACCTCCCGCAGCCCCGGCGCGCCCAGGCCGAACACCCAGAGAAACCCCAGCGCCATCCCCAGCGCCGTCGACGCCAGCGCCAGCAGCAACGCCTCGAACAGCTTGGTCTCCAGCACGTCCCCGCTCGACCAGCCCGAGGCCTTCAGGATCGCGATCTCTTTTCGCTCCGACGCCCCGAGCCCCGAGGCCCGATCCTGCGCCAGCACCAGCAGCGCCAGCAGCGCCGGCAGGCTCGCCCCCAGCACCAGCCCCGCGCGGCGCCCGAAGCTCAGCCCGTGCACCCGCTCCAGCAGCCGCTTCTCCAGCACCCGCGAGCCGGTCAGCGCCTCCCCCAGCGTCGCCGCCAGCACCCGCGACTCGTCCGGCGTGGTCAGCTGGATCGCCAGATCCGTCGCCTCCCCCTCCGGGACCCCCAGCAGCAACCTCGCCTCCCCCTCGCTCACCAGCACCACGTCGCTGGTGAACAGATCCACCTCCGAGGAGAACACGCCCACCACCTTGCAGCTCGGCCCCCGGTCGTTTGGCCCGGGAAATCGCACCTGATCCCCCACCCGGACCCCCAGCCCCCGCGCCAGCTCCCGCCCCAGCGCGCACCCCCCTCGCTCCCCTTCCCCCGGCAACCTCCCTTGCTCCAGCGCCGCCGCCGGCAGCGCCTCCCCCTGCGGCGTCGCCCCCACCACCGTCACGTTCCCCTGCAATGACGGCAGGAACAGGTACCCCCAGACCCGCGGCTGCACCCGCGCCACCCCGGGCCGCCCCTCCACCACGCCGCGCCACCCCGGCGGCACCAGCGCAGGGCGCCCCCCCACCAGCCGCTGCACCACCAGATCCGGCGCGAAACGCCTCGCCTGCTCCGCCTCCCCACGCAGCGCATCCATCAGGAAAAACACCGCCGACAGCAGCATCACCGCCGCGCTCAACCCCCCAGCCACCGCCAGCGACCGCCCGCGCCGTCGCCGCAGCGACCCCAGCGCATAACCCAGCAACGCAAGGTGAGGATGTCCGGCTTCACGCATGGACCCACGCTCATGCCCCCCGCCCCACCGGAACGCAACCCTCCCGCTCCCCTCGCCATCCTCGACCCCCTCACGCTACCTTGACCCCCATGCCCCCTCGCCCCCTCTCCTCGCTCCTCCTCTCCGTGCCCCTCGCCCTCCTCGCCTGCTCCTCCGACCCCGCCGACGGCACCCCGGCCCAGGGCGGCGCCGCGGGCCAGACCGGCGGATCATCCGGAACTTCCGGACAGCCAGGCACAGGCGGCGGCGCAGGATCATCCGGAACTTCCGGGCAATCCGGCACAGGCGGCGGCGCAGGATCGTCCGGAACTTCCGGTCAGTCCGGGGGCGGCGGGACCGCTGGCACGGGCGGCTCCAGCGGGGCGGGGGCCGGCGGGGCCGGGAATGCCGGGACGGGGGGCGCGAGCGGGGCGGGGGCCGGAGGCGCGCCGACCTACGGTGTCTACGGCGAGCCGGAGGCGACCTTCACCTTGCCGACGACCGACGGTGGCAACGGGTACCTGGCGATCTCGGCGCCGGATGTGCAGAAGAAATTCCCGGAGGTGGACTGGGAAAAGCTCGATCGGCTCTACATCCCCGCAGGCAAGTACCGGAGCATCCAGCTCGGCAACCTGCCGGCCCGGAGCCCGGAGCGGCCCCTGGTGATCACCAACCTGGGCGGGCAGGCCCGGATCGGCGGCAGCGGGGCGGGCTTCAACGTGTCCCTCGGCGGCGGGAAGAACTGGGTCTTCACCGGCCGCTATGACCCCGTCTCCAGGACCGGGGACGCGGCCTTCCGCGGCCACGCCGAGGGCGCCTACGCCTTCAGCCAGGACACCTACGGCATCCTGATCGACGATCAGCTCTCCAAGGAGGGGGTCTCGGGCCTCGGGGTCGGCGGCAAGGCCAGCGATTTTACCCTGGAATTCCTCGAGATCCGGAACGTGGAATTCGCCGGGATCCTGGCCAAGACCGACAACGACGGCGCCGCCACCATGCGCAACGTCAGGCTCCACGACGTCTACATCCACGACACCGGCTCCGAGGGCATCTACTTCGGCAGCACCCAGCCCCAGCCCCAGCACACCTTCGAGAACCTCTCCATCCACGACAACCGGATCCTCCGCACCGGCACCGAGGCCCTCCAGGTCGGCCAGCTCGGCCCCGGCTGCGAGATCCACCACAACGTCCTGGGCCCCGCCGCCATCCGCTGGCGCTCCGCCTTCCAGCAGTACCAGGACGGCAACGTCCAGTACGGCCAGCGCCACGGCAGCTCCTCGTTTCACCACAACATCGTCGTCGGCACCGGCGACCTGTTTGTAGAGTTCTTCCCTACCCTCGTCGACGGCGACCCCCGCTCCCCCGAGGACACGGTCACCTTCGCCGACAACTACTTCTCCGACTCCTCCAGCAGCGGCGTCTACACCCACGCCAAGGACACCAAGGTCACCCTCCGCTTCGAGCGCAACCTCTTCCGCGGCTTCCGCTTCACCTACGACGAGGTCTACCCCGACGCCAAGGAGCCCGTGCAGGTCTTCGGCGTCGGCGCCAACTCCCCCAACCCCCACTTCCTCCTCCAGAATCGCGTCGACGCCCCCTTCCCCTTCCTCAAGTGGACCTTCCCCAGCGTGACCGAGCAGGGCACCGAGGCCGGGCCCATCCCCCAGGTCCAGTTCCGCAACTTCATGACCCCCGCCCTCGACCAGGACCACCGCCGCATCGAGTGGTGGACCGACGTCGCCTCCCTGTCTCCCCAGAAGACCCCGGTCACCTACCCCGCAGGCTTCGTCGTGCTCCACAAGGGCAAGCTCTACGAGGCCCTCGCCCCCAGCCAGGGCAAGGCCCCCGACCAGAACCCCGACTCCTGGAAGGAGCTCCCCGCGCCCGCCGACGACGTGCGCCTCGCCCCCTCCTCCCCGCATCAAGACATGGGTATAAAGTGACCCATAGGGGGATCGCAAAAAAAAGAGCGAAGGGGTGTCGGAACCCGGGCCCCTCGTTCGCTCCGGTGGTGAACAGGGCACCAAGGCCCTCACGAAAGGCACAGCGATGACCAAGAAATTCTTGTTCCTCTACCGGACCCCGATGACCCAGACCCCGCGCGAGGAGTACCAGCCCTCCCCCGAGGAGATGCAGGCCATGCTCGCCCAGTGGCACCAGTGGAAGGAGAACTTCCCCTCCATCCTCGACATGGGGGACGGGCTGCTGCCGACCGGCCACACCGTCAAGGCCGGGGTGGTGACCGATGGCCCGAGCGTGGAGTCGAAGGAGATCATCTCCGGTTACTCGATCGTGGAGGCCTCCGACTACGACGCCGCGCTGGTGGTGGCGAAGGCTTGCCCGGCGCTGCTGGCCCCCGGCGCGAGCATTGAAGTGCGCGAGCTGGCAGGCTACTGACCTCGCCGCATGAGCGAGGGAGCCCAGGCGGTCGACCTTGTGCTGCGGCATGAGTATGGCCGCCTGGTGGCGGCGTTGCTCCGGGAATTCGGCGCCCACCGCCTCTCGATCGTCGAGGATGGGCTCTCCCAGGCGATGCTCGAGGGGGTGCTCTCCTGGCGGACGCGGGGCGTCCCCCCGAACGCGCGGGCGTGGCTTCACCGGGCGGCGCGCCACCGCATCCTCGATGAGCTGCGGCGCCAGCGCCGGGTCGAGGCGATGGACGAGCGCGAGGAGCAGCCGTCCGGGGAAGCCCCGCCTCTCGCGGCGCTGTCCGAGGACGTCCACGACGACGAGCTGCAGGCGCTCTTTGCCTGCGCGGAGCCGTCGATCCCGGTGGCGTCCCAGCTTGTCTTCGCGCTCCGGACGCTCTGCGGCTTCTCGACCCGGGAGATCGCCAGCCGCCTGGTGACCTCCGAGGAGAACGTGCAAAAACGCTGGGAGCGGGCCCGCGGTCGGCTCCAGGAGGTCGACCTCAAGCTGGAGCTCTCCGCGGCCGAGTGGCCCGCGCGCTCCGACGCCGTGCTGCGCATGATCTACGTGCTCTTCACCGAGGGTTACTTCGCCTCGACCGGCGATCAGACGCTGCGCCTTGACCTGTGCACGGAGGCCTTGCGCCTGGGGCATCTGGTGGCCGAGCACCCCCGCTACACCTCGCCCGGTGCCCTGGCGCTCGTGGCGCTGATGCACCTGCACCACGGGCGGCGCGACGCCCGGGTCGACGGCCAGGGGCTGCCGGTCTTGCTCGAGGAGCAGGACCGGCGCCGGTACCACCGGGCCGAGCTGGCCCTGGGTCTGGAGGCGCTCGCGGCCGCGTCGCGAGGGGGCCTTGAATCAAGGTACCACCTGGAAGCAGCGATCGCGGCCGAGCATGCCTTCGCCCCCACCTTCGACGCGACCCGGTGGGGCGTGATCGTGTCCCTCTACGATCGGCTGGCGAAGGTCGATCCGTCCCCCTTGCACGAGCTCCACGGGGCGATCGCCCTCTCTTACGCGGAGAGCCCGCAGGCGGCCATGGCCCGGCTCGACCGGCTACGCCCTCCGACCTGGCTCAGGGAATCGTACCTCTGGCTCGCGACCTGCGCGGATCTGCACCGCCGCCTGGGGGACCACGACCGCGCCTGCCTGCTCTACGAACGCGCCATCGCCCTGGCGACCCCCCTGGAGCGAGCGCCTCTGGAGCGACGCCTCGGCGCGTGTCGCCTGCTCGCGGCCGGCGTTCAGGGGGCCTGAGCCTCGCGGCCAGCGAGCTCCCCTCGCCGCCGCCGGATCGTCATAGCTTGCCGCAGAAGACGTCGCTGACCGATGCGGTTTGACCCGCCGCCGACCCTCTCCGGCAGCCACAGCCGTCCCTCCCCTGCAGCCGCAGCCGTCCCTCCCCTGCAGCCGCAGCCGCCGCAGCCGCAGCCGCAGCCGCAGCCGCAGCCCCAGCCGCAGCCGCAGCCGCAGCCGCAGCCGCAGCCGCAGCCGCAGCCGCAGCCGCAGCCGCAGCCCCAGCCGCAGCCGCAGCCGTGGTCGGAATCGATCTTTCTGCAAAGAGATGCATCGAGAGGGAATGGTATATGGTGATCTTATATAGATGATTTCTATCTATGCATAATTAGAACTATCGAACCATCCTGTTGACCTCAAACCAATAAGAAGAATCGGCTGCGGCTGCGGCTGCGGCTGCGGCTGCGGCTGCGGCTGCGGCTGCGGCTGCGGCTGCGGC
>JALOQB010000358.1 GCA_025453595.1 Polyangiaceae bacterium | reverse complement strand
AAGACGCTTGGCGAGCACGCACCAGCCCGACCCGTCGAACCAAAGAGCCTTTGCGATGCGGCGATTTTTGCTGAGAAAAAGGTAGAGGTGGCCGCTGACGGGATCGAGGCCAAGTCGTCGCACAGCACCGGCCAAAGCGTCGAAAGAGCCGCGCATGTCGAGGGGCTCGACGGCGACAAAGACGCGGACCGAAGGCGGCAGCGTCAGCACGTTGTCGTCGAGCTCAATGACGGCCCCCGCGACGTGGAGAACGAAGCGAGACGGGGGACGAGAGGGCGGTGTCGGGACGAGCTCGACCAGGCGAAGTCCAGAGGATGGTGGGGCGGAACCGCGCGAGGCGCGGCGAGCCAGATGGATACGCCACATGTGGAGAGAGCGAGCGTCCACGCGGTGTTGGCGGGCCCAGTCGCGAGGAGCGAGGCCGGCGGCCTTGGCGGCGTCGAGACAGGCCTGAGCATCAAGGGCATCGCGGATCTTGCGCGGCATCAGGAAGAGAATGGGCGCCAGTGCGCCCGTCGTCATCCCGGCTTCGTTGAGCGGTCACGCATCAAGGGCATCGCGGATCTTGCGCGGCATCAGGAGAAAGGATGAGGGCCACCGTCGGCTCCGTCATCCCGGCGTCGTTGATGGGTCACACAACGCATCTTGGCATTCCATCTGGGACCCCGTCTCGTCGGGAACCATTTCGACCTGCGGGGGCGGTTTCTACGGCAGCAGCAAGAGCATCCCCCTGAGCGGCTTTGTGGATGTCGACGGGGACGGCAGGAGCGACCCGTTCCACTTCAACTTCGCGAACGACAACGGTACCGGCAACCTGGTCCGGCGCACGAGCAACTCGACGACGTGCGGGGCAGAGACCTTTTCCTACGTGTCGAGTCTCTATCCCAAGGACGTGGTTTTCTTCGGCAGCGACCTGACCGGCGACGGCAAGCCGGAACTTTTCGTGGTAGACAGCCACGCGATGACCTGGCGTGTTTTCGTGTCCGAGTACCCCTCCTACCAAAACATCTATACAGATCTGAACAACATTGTTTGGGGATCCCCAACCGCAACTCTGCTGTGAGGCAACAATGAACCTCCCTCGTAAGGCCATCTACTTCGTGAGCCTCGGCTGGCTCTGGTGCTGCTCCAACACCGACATCACGCCGGAACCACCCCAGAATGGAGCCGCCGGCCAGCTGGCCGGCGGCTCCGGAGGCCAATCCCCAGCAGGTCAGGGCGGGGAGGGGGGAACTTCCGGAAGCCAATCTCCCACGGCAGGACAGGGGGGGAGTGAAATGACGGGGGGTCAACCTCCTGCTGCGGGACAGGCCGGGGACGGTGGAGGTGGAACTACTGGGAACCAAAGCACCGGCGGCCAGGCGGGCGAGAGCGCCGGCTCCTCGGGTGCATCCGCGGGGTCGGGCGGCGTGATCGGGCCGGCGGGCTCTGCCGGGGCGAGCGGCGCCGGGGCTGGCGAAAAGGTCTGCCCGGCGAACCTGCCCGGTCCGGCCTTGGTGCGGGTGCAAACCCCGGGCGGAACCCCCTACTGCATCGACAGCACCGAGGTCACCATCGGCCAGTACACCAAGTTCCTGGAGGCTAACCTCAACGACGACATGTCGGGCTTGCCCGAGGCTTGCAAGTCCAACTCCAGTTTCAAGCCTTTCAACAAAACCCTGGAGGATGTGGGGGACTGCCCGGGTTACGAATACGACCCGACCAAGACCGACCCGGAGCGTCCGATCCAGTGCGTGCACTGGTGCGACGCCTACGCCTATTGCCAGTATGCGGGGAAACGCCTTTGCGGCAAGGTGGGGGGCGGTAGCCTCGCGCACAAGGAAGCGGCGACCCCAGAGGCCGCGCAGTGGTACAACGCCTGCAGCCAGGGCGGGAAGACCAAATTCTCCTACGGGAGCGAGAGCGACAAGAACGCCTGTTTCATCGAAACGCCGAAGGACAACAACAGTGTTCCCGGCGTTGCTGAGAAGCCGACATGCCACGGCAATGTGCCCCCTTACGACGCGATCTACAACCTGAGCGGGAGCCTGTACGAGTGGCAGGATGCTTGTGAGAAGGAAAGCGGTGACGGCCAGAACATCGTCTGCTCGGTGCTTGGGGGCACGTACAACACCGTCCAGGACGAACTCAGTGGGTCCTGCCAGCGTGAGGCGCTCTTGGACCGTGCCTCCACCGGATGGGGCATCGGGTTCCGCTGCTGCCTGGATTAGCGTTACTGCCGAACTCGCGAGCTGAGGCCGCGTTGGTGGGGGTTAGCAAGCTGACGTGCCCTTGGTTTTCCGGACCACCTGAAGCGTGAGAGACTGACCTCGGAAAGACTCCAAGTCATGAGGAAGAGCAAGTTCACCGACACCCAGATCATCGCCATTCTGCGTGAAGCCGAAGGCGATTCCACGTCGACGAGGTCTGCCGCAAGCATGCCATCACCCCCTCTCCAGTGTTGGGGGGTTCGTGTTCGTGGCCATCATGTTCCCTCTAGTGCTGCTTATGGAACTTTCCGTAACTTTCATCTTGCATGGTATTGGCACACGCAGAATCCTGCCCTCCACTGAAGAAAGGACCCTACTCATGAAACGGAAATTTCTGCTCATCTTCCTCGGTTTCTTCTTCGCTTGCGATGATGAATCCAACCAAGCGAAAAATTCTTTCAAGAGTATTAATCCAACCTCCGCCAGGGGCGGGAGCGCCGGTCAACCACTCGGTGGAGAGGCTGGTTCTGCCAGTTCGGGGAAAGGGGGTCAATCTGCCTCAGGGCAAGGTGGAATCTCTCCTGCAGGAGGTTATGGCGGCACGTCTTCCGCGGGAGTGGCAGGAAAGTCTGGAGAAGAAGGGGCTCCACTTACTTGCGAACAACTGCCTGTTCTTGTGGGTAAGTGCGATACCTGCGCTCCTCTTGTCGGGGAATACATCAATATCTCGAAGAAGTGTCGTCTTGATGGCACTGTTGGTTGTGTCGATCATCTCGAAATGGGATTGGGAGAGTTTTTTTCAATGAGGATCCATCTGGATGCAGATGGTAATGTGGATGCCTGCCTCATTTCACCATCAGAGATCGTGACAGAGATCCCAGGCTGGATTTCCCCCGTCGGAACCCCCCTTGGCGCATGGTACGACACCTGTGTTGAATTGCGGGATGAAGGGCCAACCTGTGCTCCGGGCGACTTTTAGCGGTTTTGGGGCGTAATCAGTGAACCGGTCCCCTGCTTGGGAGGTGACCAATTAGCGACACCGGGTAGCCAGGTTCTTGGGGTTGTCGGGTGGGTCGCGGTCGTCAACTGCTCGCGACCTTGAACGCCGCGGGCGTCATCTCCTCTAGCCTGCGATCTGACGTAAGGAGCCTCGCCAGGCAGGTTCGGGGCAGCCAAATGGTCAAGTTATTCTGCGGGGGCTCCTAGATCAGGCCACCATCAGCCAGCGGCGGCGGCGTCCAGCAGCCAGAGCAGCTCGCCCTGGACCTGCTGCACGAGGCGGGCAGGGACCTCGCCCAGGGGGCCCTGCTGCCGCGCCCGACGCAGGGGCTCACGCTTGCTTGCGCCCTGCGCCAGCACCGCGACCCGGCGGGCGGCGGTGAGGACCGGGCGGGTCAGGGAGAGGCGCTCCTCGCGCCCCTCGGCGGCCGACACCGGGACCACCCACCGCCCCACCTCGTCCACCGCGGCGTCCCCCGGGAAGAGCGAGGCCGTGTGCCCGTCGTCGCCCACCCCCAGCAGCAGCAGATCGAAGGATGGCAGCGGGCCGCCGGGGCCCGCCAGGCCAAACCCCCGGGCCAGCGTCTGCTCGTAGTCGAGGGCGCACCGCTCCAGCGACGGCCCGTGGGGCATCCCATGGACGCCCCGGGGCGGGGTCGCCAGGTGGTCGAGCAGGTCGGCCCGGGCGGCCCCCAGGTTGCTCCGGGGGTGATCGGCCGGGACGAAGCGATCGTCCACCCAGTAGAGCTCGATCTGGCTCCATGGAAGTTCCATAGAAGCGAGGAGCCGGTTCATGGCCCTGGGTGTGGAACCTCCGGACAGCGCGACGCGAGCGACGCCGCGGGCTGCGGCGGCCTCGCGGGCCCAGGCGGCGACGAGGTGCGCGGCGATGCGGGCGAGGGCATCGCCGTCGGCGGCGACGAGGGTTTCTCCGGTGTTCATGGGGCACCTTGGGGGGTCAGGAGGGTGGCGCGCTGGAGGGTCTGGCGGAGCGCGGTGTCGGGCGTGGGGTCGTCGATGGCCCGGTCGAGGAGCTCGTGGAGGGAGGGCTCCGGGAGGGTGATGCGGCGCACCGAGGCGCCGTGGCCCTCGGCCGAGCGGGTGACCTGCAGGGTGGTGGTGTGGGGCGATCGCTCGACATCGAGGAGCAGGTGGGCCTCGCCGAAGGTGGCCCCGAGCTCGACCGAGAGGAGCTTGCCCGCAGGGACGCCGTCGACCGCCTGGGCCTCGAGCTGGAGCGCGACGTGCTGGTGCTGGGCGTCGGAGGCCGCGGTGGTGCCCTGGAGGGACCAGCGCAGCCGCGAGGCGAGCCAGCCGACCAGCAGGCGCGCGGCGGGGGCGCAGGGGGCCGGGCCCGTGCATCGCACCGCGAGGCGGTGGATGGCGGACACCGCGGCGCGCAGGGCGGGGGTGTCAAAGGCCCCGGCGACGGCGTTGCGCCAGGGGTACAGGCGCATCCAGGCCAGATCGATCAGGTGCGCGTGGGTGGAGGCGGCGATGGTGGCGGACACCTCCACCCCCAGCGCCTCGCTGTCCAGGATCAACCGGGAGGCGTCCCGGGTGAGGGCCGAGACCAGCAGCGCCGGGGCCGGCTCCAGCAGCACAAAGGTCGTCGGGACCTCGGGCACCCACAGCGAGGAGACCACCGACGGCACCCGGTCGATGGCGCCCGCCCCCAGCGACAGCTCGATGCGCTCGGAGCAGAGGAGCTGCTCCCCCTCGCGCTGGCACCGGGCCGAGACCCCTGCCTCCAGCGACCAGGGGGGCAGCCTCGGGTCGATGCTCACCAGGAACGTGCGCATCCGCTCCGACGCCCGGAGCTCATCGAGCATCGCCTGGGCGCTCGCGCGGCGCTCGGCGCCGGTCAGCAGCACCAGGTTCCCCGTGCAGACACGGCTCTTCGGGGGCTGCCCCGCCTCCGGCGCCCAGAGCGCCGCCAGCGAGCGCTCCAGCTGCGAGAGCGCGTCGCTCAGCTTGCCCGTGTCCATGCTCACGGCCGCCTCCAGGCGAAGCCGTCCCGCGCGAGGAGCTGGTCCGCCTCCGCGGGCCCCATGGAGCCGGCCTCGTACAGCGCCACCGGCGCGCCGTGCTCGCGCCAGGCGGACAGGATGGGGTCAATGAAGCCCCACTGGGCCTCGACCTCGTCAGCGCGCGTGAAGAGGGTGGGGTCGCCGCGCATGGCGTCGAGGAGGAGGCGCTCGTAGGCCTCGGGGGAGCTGCCGCCGAAGGCGGTGCCGTAGCGAAAGTCCATGGAGACCTCGCGCATGGCCATGCCGGCGCCGGGGATCTTGGTATCGAAGCGGAGGGCGACGCCCTCGTCCGGCTGGACGCGGAGGACGAGGCTGTTGGGGCTGCGCCCGGCGGCGGCGGCGGTGCCGAAGAGGGCGAGGGGAGGGGAGCGGAAGTGGACGGCGATCTCGGCGACGCGCTTGGCGAGGCGCTTGCCGGCGCGGAGGAAGAAGGGGACGCCGGCCCAGCGCCAGCTATCGATCTGGAGGCGCATGGCGACGTAGGTGTCGGTGACGGAGGCGGGGGCGACGTCGGGCTCCTCGCGGTAGCCGGGCACCGCGTCGCCGCGGACGATGCCGCGAGCGTACTGGCCGCGGACGACGCTGGCGAGGACGTCGGCGCCGCGGAGGGGTCGCAGGGAGCGGAGGATCTTGACCTTCTCGTCGCGCACGGCGTCGGCGTCGAGGGTGGCGGGGGGCTCCATGGCAGTGATGGTGAGGAGCTGGAGCAGGTGGTTCTGGACGATGTCGCGGGTGATGCCGACCTGCTCGTAGAACTTGCCTCGCCCCTCGACGCCGATGTCCTCCGCCACGGTGATCTCGACGTGGCTGATGTGGCTGCGGTTCCAGAGGGCCTCGAAGATCGCGTTGCCGAAGCGGAGCACGATCAGGTTCTGGACGGTCTCCTTCCCCAGGTAGTGGTCGATCCGGTAGAGCTGACGCTCGTCGAGGTAGCGGTACAGCTCGCGGTTGAGGGCCTGGGCCGAGGGGAGATCTTCGCCGAAGGGCTTCTCGACGACCACGCGAGAGAAGGGCGCGCCGGGCTCGGGGCTGGGCCGCGGCAGCAGCCCGACCTCGTGGAGCCCTCGCACGATGGTCAGCACCTCGGAGGGGGCCACCGCCAGGTAAAATACCCGGTTCTGCGCCGTCCCTCGCTCGGCGTCGGAGCGCTGGAGCCGCGCCCTCAGGTCGTGGTACGTCTTCGCCTGATCGAAGGACCCTTGCACGTAGCCCGTGGCCTGCTCGATGGGCACCCAGGCGTTGAGGTCGAGGGGCTTGCGCCGCGAGAACTTGCCCACGGCCTCGCGCATCTCTTCGCCGAAGCTGGCGTCGGTCTTGGGGCGCCGCGCCACCCCCAGCACCGAGAAGGCGTGGGGCAGCGAGCGGGATAGCCCCAGGTTGTAGAGCGCCGGGAGCAGCTTGCGGCGCGTCAGATCGCCGGAGGCGCCGAAGATCACGAAGGCGCACGGGGGGGTCTGCTGGTCGTCCGGCGTCCCCTCGCGGAGCGGGTTCGGAGGCACTTGGTTCATGTTCACCTCGGGTGGGCTCCTCCCTCGTGGAGCCGCCGCACTATGCCATGGGCCTCCCCCGCGTCGAGAGTGCTTCTCAGGCCGCGTCGCGCGGGGTACGGTGGCCGCGAGACGAAAGGGGATGAATATGGCCGAGTATGCCGTCGGTATGGTGGGCCTGGGTGTCATGGGCCGCAACCTCTCCTACAACATGGCCGAGAAGGGCTTCCCGGTCGCCGCCTGGGACGCGTGGCCCGACCCGGTCGATCGCTTCGTCGCCGAGGCCCAGGGGCTCCCGGTCGCGGGCTTCAAGAACCTCCAGGAGATGGTCGCCTCCCTG
>JALOQB010000357.1 GCA_025453595.1 Polyangiaceae bacterium | reverse complement strand
CGCATCTTCATCCAGGCCTGCCGCGGCCTCGCCGCCATCCACGCCCTCCAGATCGTTCACCGCGACATCAAGCCCTCCAACATCTTCCTCCACCACGCCGAGGGCCTCCTCATCGCCAAGGTCTGCGACTTCGGCGTCGCCAAGAACTCTGCCTCCGAGGGCACCGCCTCCGACCTCACCCATACCGGCGGCATCATCGGCTCCCCCCATTACATGTCCCCCGAGCAGGTCCAGGACTCCAAGCGCGTCGACCACCGCTCCGACCTCTGGAGCCTCTCCATGGCCATGTACGAGGTCCTCTCCGGTCGCAAAGGCTGGGCTGGATGCTCCACCGTCGGCGAGCTCCTCGTCGCCGTCTGCACCAAGGATCTCCCCTGGCTCCAGACCGAGGCGCCCTGGGTCTCGGGTGACCTTGCCGCGGTGGTCCACAAGAACCTGGTCCGGGACCCGGCGCAGCGCTTCCAGTCGGCCCTCGAGATGGCCGAGGCCCTCGAACCGTTTGCCTCGCCTCCCGAGGCGCTGTGCGACCTCGACACCCTCGTCGCCTCCGAGCAGCTGCGCGCCACCCGCGCCCCGGCCCACCGCGACCTGTCCACCCTTTCCCGCACGGCCCCCACGGCCCCCCCGCGCCCTTCCTCGACCCGGCTGATCGTGGGCGGGGCCTTGCTGGCGGGTCTGCTGGCCGCTGGCCTCGGGCTTGTCTCCCAGCGCTCCCAGCCCGCCCCTGCGGCGGCGGCCGTTGCCTCGGCCCGCGGTCGGCTCCGGGTCCCGCCTCAGGCCTCCGTCTGGGTCCAGGGGGCTCCCCGGCCCAACGCCGACGGATGGGTCGACCTCGAAGCTCCCCCGGGCGACGCGATCTCCGTCCGCCTCGCGCACCTCGACCAGCGCCTTGATCGCACCGTGACCCTCACCAGCAAGGGCCAGGTCATCCCCGACGAGCTTGTGCTCCCGGCGTCCCCGGCGCCTTCCGCCGCGCCCCCGGTCGCGCCTCCCACCGCCTCTGCCGAGCCTCCCGCCGCCCCCTCCGCGGCCCCCTCCGCGCGCCCCAGAACCTCGCCCAGAAGCGCCACCCCCGCGACGGCGGCCCCCACCGTCACCGCGGCCCCGACCGCCACCGCGACGGCGGCCCCCACCGCGACCCTCCAGCTTCAAAAAACCTGGTAGCCCCCCCGCCTCTGCGCGCTCAGCGCCGGTTCTCCGGGTACAGGATCTCCACCAGCGCCGCCGTCAGATCCTCGTACAGCTCCGTTTTCCCCTCCATCGCGCGCCACGCCCCTTCCTCCTCGTTCAGCAGGTACCGCACGTGCCTCGGCCTCGCCCCGAAGCGCTCGTACACCATCAGCATCGCCCCGATCGTCCGGTCCCACTCCGCCACGATCTGACCCGCCTTCCCCTGCCGCCTCAGCCTCACCCGCAGCGCCACGTCCCGCTGCGCGTACAGCCCCGGCATCCCCTCCGGACCCGTCAGGTCCGTCACGATCTGCTCCAGCAGCTCCGTCCCCTTCCGGTCCAGCTCCAGCCGCCCGTTGTCCTGCACCTTCGCCCGCGCTCCCTGCGCCAGCTCCTTCAGCCGGTTCCGGCCTTCGTTCTCCGACATCCCACCATCTTAGCCTGCCTCCCTCGCCTCTCCACTCCCTCCTCCGCTCGGTCATATTCTTTCCGTGGGAGGCCCGGCGAGGGCACCCCGGCGGTGCTACTTTTTTGCCCATGTGGAGCGCACGAATCAGCAGCACCCACGCCTCCGATCCGCTCGAGCAGTACCACGCCACCCTGCGGCGCCACGAGGCCCTGGTCCGACCCAGGCTCGACCGCCTCCGTCGTGACGTCGACGCCACCCTCTCCGAGCTACGACGCCAGGAGGCCCAGCATCTCTCCCGCCAGCGCCAGGCTCTCGCCGAGCTCCGCGCTCACCTCGCCGAGGACGCCCGCTTTGTCCTCCGCTCCTTGCCCTTCGCCCTCTTCGCCGAGCGCCTCCTGGACGGCTCCTCCCGCCTCCCCCCGCCCCTCCGCGTCCTCCTCCCTCGCGACCCTTCCTCCTGGGCCCTCGGCTCCCTCCCCCTCGCCCTCCAGCTCCTCTCCTGCTCCCTCCTTCAAGAGCCCGGCTACGAGGAAGAACACGACTGCCTCCGCGACTTTCTTCAATGGAAGCTCCACATGGGGCCCCTCCAGGCGGAGGTGCGCGTCGAGCGGGGGCACCGCTCCCTGGGCGAGGGGTTCCGCGAGGTCCCCCTGGTCTACCAGCATCAAGAGCTCACCTTCGCCCTCGAAGAGCACCTGCAAAAACTCGATCTGGGCGAGTCCATCGCCCGCACCCTCTCCTGGGAGGTGGCCGCCGTCGCCCTCCACGCCGCTCCCATGTTCCTCAACGAGCCCGAGGGCGCTTCTTTTTCCTACCCCTGAGCCCGCCTCTGGGAAACCCTTGGGGGCATGAGCCGTCGCTCCGGTCGCCTCCTCCTGCCATTCCTGCTGGCGCTCCTGTCCTGCTCTGACCAGGAGGCCCCGCCCCCTGGACCCACCCCGGTCCCTGCGGCCCCGGTCCGCCTGGTGACGGACCGCGATGGCATCACCCACGTGTACGGCAAGAGCGACGCCGACACGTTCTACGGCGCGGGCTACGCCATGGCGCGGGACCGGTTGTTCCAGATGGAGGTCAGCCGCCGCCGCGCCTTCGGGCGCCTCTCCGAGCTCTTCGGCAAAAGCCGCCGCCGGGATGACCTGGGGGCCCGCGCCTTTGCCTTCGCCGAGCTGGGGCGCCGGGACCACGAGCGGCTCCTCCGCGAGCGACCCGCGGACGCCGCCCTCCTCGACGCCTGGACCGCCGGGGTCAACGCTCGCATCGAGGAGGTTCGCTCCGGCCTCGCGCCACGACCCTACGGCCTTGGCCCTGACGAGCTCGACTTCGTCCCCGAACCCTGGGAGCCCTTCCACGGCACCGCCGTCGGCAAGACCCTGGCCTTTGGCCTCTCCAGCTCCCTCGAATCCGAGATCCTGGCCACCGCCGTCTACCGCCTCGCCCCGGACCTCGCCTCCAGCGTCCCCATCCTCCAGCCTGCCTACGACGAGTTCGTCATGGCCCCGGACCTCTCGGTGGAGCCTGCCCAGGTCGTCCCCCCCAAGATCGCCTCGACCCCCGTCTCGGGCGGCCCAGGGCCCTCGTTCTCCGCCCTCTCCGGCCTCCTCGGCGAGCGCGGAGCCTCCAACAACTGGGCCATCGACGCCTCCCGCTCCTCCAACGGACGCCCCTTGCTCGCCGGCGACCCTCACCAGCCCCTCAGCAGCCCCGCACGTCTCTGGCCCCTCCACATGAACAGCGCCGACGCCGGAGGGTCCCTCGATGTCGCCGGGTTCGCATTCGTTGGTACTCCAACGGTTCAGCTTGGCCACAACGCTCGGGTGGGCTGGACCGCCACCACCAACTTCGCCGACGTCATGGATCTCTGGGGCGTCGACTTCTCCGAGGACGGCTCGTCGATCGTCGTCGGGGGGGTGCTGAACTACAAGGTGACCCGCCGGAGCGAGGTGCTGCGGATCCGCCAGGACGGCGCCCCCTACGGCCAGAACACGGAGGAGACCCTCGAGCTGCTCGACGTGCCGGGGGGCATCCTGCTACCGGACGAGATCCTGCCGGTCCCGCGGCAGCTTCTGGTCAACAACGACGCCATCCTCTTCGTGTGGACGGGCTTCCAGCCCACCCTTGAATTCTCGGCCTACCTGGCCATGGACCGCTCCCGCGATGTGAAGGAATTCGAGGCAGCTTCCGAGCTGATCGAGGTGGGCGCCCAGAACTTCGTGGCCGCCGACGCGAAGAAGATCCTTCACCACGTGCCGGGCAAGATCCCGGACCGCGGCGATCCTTCGATGAAACCCATGCCCTGGCGCATCCTGTCGGGGGACGACGCGAGCACCTTCTGGAACGGCCGGTTCCTCGGCCCCGAGAAGCGACCGCACCTGGAAGACCCGCCCTCCGGGTACATCGCCACGGGCAACACCGATCCCTGGGGGTTCACGGCGGACGGCAACGTCGAGAACGACCCTTTTTACTACGGTGCGTTCTACGCCACCGGCTTCCGACCGTACCGCATCCGGGGGGCCCTGGACGCGCTGCTGGCCCAGAAGGGCAAGCTGGACCGGTCAGATATGCAGGCGGTCCAGGCGGATACCCGCAGCCCCATGGCCGAGACGCTGGTCCCGCTCCTGTCCGCGGCGGCGGCGGCGGTCGCCACCGATCCGGCCCTCGTCGACTTCAAGGATCGCGCGGATCTGCAGCAGCTCGCCGCGGCCCTGGGCGCCTGGGACCAGCGCTTCTCCCCCGACTCGGGCCCCGCCCTCCTGTTCCTGGGGGTCGAGTGGTTCGCGGCCCGCCGTCTCTTCGAGCAGAAGGCTTCCAGCCTGCTTTTTTACGGCATCGCCGCCGAGTCCCCGCCCTTCTTCCTGGGGCTCTTGCGCAACGTCCTGGCCGATCGCTTCGCGGGGTCGGCGGCCTTGCTGCCCCCTGGTGGCAAGAGCGAGCTGCTGCTCCGCGCTCTTGACGACGCGGCCCAGTGGCTCGCCGCCACCTTCGGTTCCGCGGACCCTGCGGGGTACTCCCTTGGCAAGCTCCACGCAGCCGAATTTCCCTCGCCTTTTGGCGGTAAGCTCGATGTCGGACGGTTCCCGGTGGGCGGCAGCTCCGACACCATCAACGTGTCCCCGGCCCCCTTCTTCTCCGAGGAAGGAAAGCCCCTCGATGCCTTCGCTTCCACCGAGATGGCCCTCTACCGCATGGCCCTCCAGTTCGGTGCGGATGGCGTCCCCGAGGCCACCTTCGACCTGGCCCTCGGCAGCAGCGAGGACCCTGCTTCCCCCTTCTTTTCCAACCTCCAGGACGACTGGACCCAGGCCCAGCAACGCCCTCTCCTCTTCCGCAAGGCGGAGGTGGAGGGGGCCATCTCGTCCGAGCTGACCCTGCCCCCTGCGAGGTGAATCCATGCGCTCTTTCTTGCCTGTCCGATGGTTCCCCCGACCTGTCCCTGGTCGCGGTGCGGTGCGCTGGGGGGTCTTGCTGGCGCTGGTGGCTGTTCCTGCGCAGGCAACCGAGGGCAAGACGGCGGCGCCCCCCGGGTCTGGAGGCCCCTTCTTGCGGCTCTCCCTGGGCCCTGCGGTGCATCGCTCGGCGAGCGTGACCCGGGTGGTTGGTGGCAGCTTCGGAGCCCACGTGAGCGGGGTCGCTCTGGACGCTCATGCGCTGGCAGGATGGTGGTTCCCGCAGCAGTTTGGCCTGGGTCTTGGTCTCTCGACGCTCTTTTTGCCGGCAGGGCAGGGGGTCAAGCAGGAGGTCCGCAACCCCATCGGGAGCCGCGACCCCAGCCGCACCGTCACCCTCGCCGAGACCCCGGGCACCCGGGCCACGATGCTGGGGTTTGCCCTCCAGACCTACCTGGACCCTGCCGAGCCCTGGTTCCTCCAGGGGATCGCGGGCTTTGCCACCCTGCCCTCCTTCCGCGCAGCGGATCGGGTTCGTGATTATGCGGGGCTGGGGCTGGTCGGCGGATTGGGCTACGATTTCTGGACGTTCTCTCATGCACGGGCCGGGTTGCTGGGCCAGATCCACCTGATGCACCTGCGCTATGGACAGACCGCCGGGAACGGCAACGACGACGCTTCCCTCACCCTGTTCGCCCTGTCCCTCGTCGCCACGGTCTCTTTTCGCTGAACATCCACGTCGACGATTCCCGTCCCCGTCCCCGGTGCTCGTCCCCGTCCCCGGTGCTCGTCCTCGTCCCCGGTTCTCGTCCTCGTCCCCGGTGCTCGTGGCCGTGGCCGTGGCCGTGGCCGGCGCGCCGGCAGGGAAGCAGAAAAAGATCCTTGTTGAGCGCTTTCAGAGGTGTAGCCTCCCTGGGTAAAAGAAGTCACAAGCCATGCGTACCGGGCTCTTTCACGTACACCAAGGATGGTGTCCCTGATGTCCTTCAATCTCCTGGAGGGCGTGAAATATCCTTTGTATACGGTGATGCCAAGAAGCGTCTCTCTCTGGTAACACCCTTCATCGTGCCTCACTGCAAGGGGCTACCCATCAGTTCAAGCGGAACATCAAAGGGCAAATCATCGAGTCCACCTTGTCCCTCGTCGGCCAGTCAGCCACCATCGTCGAGCAATTCTCCTACGATCCCAGCTTCGGCGATCTTACAGCCGTCGAGTTCTCGCGCTCGGGGCAGCTCCTCTACCGTTACTCCATCGAACTTCGCGACAACCTCGGCCGTGAGAAGATTCGCAGGGAAACCTTCGCTTCTCCTACCGGGCCTCAAGAAACACGCCTCCGTTACGACTACGACCTGGCTGGTCGGCTCTCCAAGGTCTTCTCTTGCCCCTTGACCGGTGACCCTCTCTGCACCGCCAGTCCGGTCGAGAAAAGCTCTTTCTCCTACGACGACAACGGCAACCTGACAGCTTTCCCGACCCTCCTTGCCCCTGCATATGACGCCCAGGACCGACTCTTCTCCTCTTCTGGTTCCTCCTTTGTGAACAACGCGGAAGGCTGGAGAACCCAGACCACTGTTTCCACGCTCTCTTTCAGCCACGCTTACCACCCTTCCGGTTCTCTTGCCTCGACCCAGGGCTTCCAGGGCACCGCCTCCTACCGTCTCGACCCTCTGGGACGCCGCATCGAACGCAGCGCTGGCCCCACTCCCGCCTCCCTCTCCTTTTCCTCTCGCTTCCTTTACCGCGACGCCCTCCGCCCCGCCGCCGAGCTCACCTCCTCCAACACCCTCCGCTCCCGCTTTGTCTACACCTCGGGCCGCAACGTCCCTGATTTCTTCTGGCGCGACGGCTCCCTCTTCCGTATCGTGACGGACCCGCGAGGTTCGGTGAGG
>JALOQB010000356.1 GCA_025453595.1 Polyangiaceae bacterium | reverse complement strand
AGCGTCCCCACGCTGCCGGCCCCTCCGCACCCCAGCAGCAACCCGCCTGCCAGCGGCCCCACGTCCTCGCAGCCCCCGGGCTCCGTCGCGGTCACCAGCGAGGGCTCCGCGGTCCGCGTGTCGCTCCCACCCACCGGCGTCCCCCTCGAAGAGCTGGAGCGCGAGGTGCTGCGTCAGGCCTTGCTCCAGTGCAACGGCAACGTGTCTCGCGCCGCACGCTTCCTGAGCATCTCGCGCCAGACCCTCATCTACCGGATGAAGAAATACGAGCTCTGAGCGGTGAGCGCCGCGTCCCCTGGCGCCCTCAGCTCTTCTTGTCGCGGGCGATCTCGTGGAGGAGCTCCTCGACACGCCCCTGGGCGTCGAGCCCCTCGTCGAAGGAGAAGCGGAGCTCGAGGGCGCGGCGCAGACCGAGGGCCTGGGCCACGAGGGTGCGGACCCGGCCCATCGCGGACTGGAGACCCGCGAGGGCTTGCTTGCGGGCCACCGCGTCCCCTTGCGCATCGCGCCCGGGCCGGGGGGAGAGTCGGATCCCCACGTTGGCGAGCTGAAGGTCGCTGGTGACCTCGGCGCGGCTCACGTAAACATCGAGGAGCCGGGGGTCGCTCAGCTCTTCGCGGAGGATACGGGCCAGCTCGGCGCGGAGGCGCTCGGCGACACGTGCGGTGCGGTGGCTATCGGCCATGGGGTGCCTGGGTCAATCAGAGGGTCTGGCGGATCTGCTCCAGCTCGTAGACCTCGAGGAGATCGCCTTCCTTGATGGCCTCGTAGTCCTCGATGCTGATACCGCACTCGAAGCCCTCGGCGAGCTCCTTGACGTCTTCCTTGAAGCGCTTGAGACCGACGACCTTCGAGTCGAGGATGATGGCACCCTCGCGCCGCACCCGGGCCTTGGCGTTTCGCTTGACCGAGCCTTGCACGATCATGCAGCCCGCCACCGGGCCCGACTTGGACAGGTTGAAGACGGCGCGAACCTCGGCCTTGCCCAGCGCCTTCTCGACGTACACCGGGGCGAGGAGGCCTTCCATCGCGGCGCGAACCTCATCGATCAGCTGGTAGATGATCGTGAAGAGCTTGATCTGGATGCCTTCGCGCTCGGCGTGCTGGGCGGCCTTGCCCGCGGGCCGCACGTTGAAGCCGACCACGATCGCCTTGGCGACCTGGGCAAGGTTGACGTCGCTCTCGGTGATGGCCCCCACGGAGGCATCGACGATCGAGAGCGACACCTTGGAGCCAGAGAGCTTCTGCAGCGCCGAGCGGATCGCCTCGACGGAGCCCTGGACGTCCGCCTTCACCAGCACCCGCAGCTCGACCTGCTGCTCGCCGGCCGCGAGGCGCTTGCGGATCTCGTCGATGGTGTAGCCCTGGTACTTGGACGACTCCCGGTCCTTCTGCTTGCGCTGCTCGGCGAGCTCCTGGGCCTTCTTCGGGTCGGAGACCGCGTCGAGGGTGTCGCCCGCGTTGGGCACGTCGGAGAGGCCAAGGATCTCGACCGGGGTGGACGGGCCAGCGCTCTTGACCTGGCGCCCCATGTCGTCGGTCATCGCCCGGATCTTGCCGATCGAGGAGCCGGACAGCACGAAGTCGCCGACCTTGAGCGTGCCGTCCCGGACGATGACGCGAGCCACCGGGCCCTTGCCCTTGTCGAGGAGTGACTCGACCACGATGGCGCGAGCGTTCTTCTTGGGGTTGGCGCGCAGCTCGAGCTCGCCCTCGGCGATGAGGGCGATGGTCTCGAGGAGGGCGTCGACGCCCTGCCGGGTCTTTGCAGACACCGGGCAGTACTGGACATTGCCGCCGAGGTCTTCGGGCACCAGTTCCAGCTCCATGAGCTGGCGCTTGATGCGCTCGATGTCAGCCCCGGGCTTGTCGATCTTGTTGACGGCGACGATGATCGGCACCTTGGCGGCCTTGGCGTGGATGACCGCCTCGCGGGTCTGGGGCATCACACCGTCATCGGCAGCGACGACCAGCACCACGATGTCGGTGAGGTTGGCGCCGCGAGCGCGCATCGCGGTGAAGGCCTCGTGGCCCGGGGTGTCGAGGAAGGCCACGACGCCCTTGCTGGTCTGGACGCGGTAAGCGCCGATGTGCTGGGTGATCCCGCCGGCCTCGCCGTCGGCCACCTTGGTCTTGCGGATCTGGTCAAGGAGGGAGGTCTTGCCGTGGTCGACGTGGCCCATGACCGTGACGATCGGGGGCCTGGGCTCGGAGCCTTCCTCGATGGCCTCCTTGCCGATGGCGTCGATGAGCTGTTGCTCCTCGCTGACCTCGACGTCCTCGACATCCCAGCCGAATTCACCGGCGATGATCCTGGCGGTGTCCGGGTCGAGGGAGGAGTTGATATGCACGCCGGTCATCCCGAACTGGATGAGCTTCTGCAGCACCTCGGTGGCCTTGAGGCTCATCTTGGCGGCAAGGTTCTGCAGGTTGACGCGCCCCTCGATCTTGACGATCTTTTCCTTGCGCTCGGCGGTGTTGATCTGCCGGGCGAGGCCCTTGTTGGGGGGGCCGAAGCGGTTGTTGCCGGGGCCAGGGCGGTTGAAGCCAGGCTTGCCGCCGGGCATCCCGGGTCGCATCGACGACGGCCCGCTGGAGGGGCGCTGGCCGGGGGCCCCGGGTCGCTGCGAGGTGGGTGACTTGTTGATATCGATCTGCTGCCGCCGCTGATGGGGGGCGCCAGGCCGCGCGGAAGAGGTTGGCGGGTCCTTTTGCCATCCGGACCAGACCTCGATGCCGGTCTTCTTGACCGGGGGGTTGGTACGGGTAGCAGGGGCGCCAGCGGCCCCTGCCGCGGCAGGAGGAACCGAGGCCCCCGGGCGCGCGCTGGGAGGCACGGAGGCCGGCGTCGAGGCGCGGGGGTTGGAGGCCGGAGTGGCGGGGCGAGGCGCGGGGTTGGAGCGGGGGAGAGTTTCGATGGGGGTCACAGCGGGGGGAGGAGGGGGAACAGCAGGCCGTGTCACCACGACCTCGGGGGCAGGAGCTGGGGGCGCGGCCACCACCGGGCTGGCGCTGGTGGCGGGGGCGGGCTCCTCGTGGGGAGGAGGTACGCTCTCCGGGGCGCTAGCGGGCGGCTCTTTTGCCTTGATTTCTTCGGGAACAGGGGTCGGCGCAGGGGCCACCTTGACCTCGACCGGGGGCGGTTCAGGGGCCCTGGGCTCGGCGGGTTCCGCCTTGGGGGCCTGGGGTTTGGCTTCGATCACCGGCTCGCGGACCGGTTCAGGGGCCTTCTCGGCGGGCGGCTCGGAGGCCGCGACCGGGGCGACCACCGGGGCCGCCTTGGGCTCTTCGGTGGGGGCCGGAGGAGCGGGCGGCGCCGGGGCTTCTACCCTGGTAGAAGCGCGGGGCGCGGGGGGCTCGACCCTGGCAGAAGCGCGAGGCGCCGGGGGCGCATCGACGCGCGTCGAGACCCGACCAGAGGGGACCGCAGGGCGCACCTCCGCGGCAGGTTCGGCGACGCGCGTGGAGGCGCGAGGGGCCGGAGGGGCAGCCACGGCGCCGCTGGCGCGGGAAGGCTTGGGCGCCACCACCGGGACCGGGGACGACGGCGTCGCAGAGGGGACGCTGGGAGGCACCGCAGCGGGACGCCGCCGGACCACACCCCGCGCCATCGTGGGTCGCTCTTCGGCGGCGCTGGGCTGCCGGATCTGATCGTAGTGCCGACGGACGCGATCCACCACATCGAGCTCGATGGTGCTCATGTAGTTCTTTACGTCGGTCAGCCCCCACGACTGGACGAGCGAGACCAGTTCCTTTTGGTCGACCTGAAGTTGTTTGGCGACCTCATAGATCCGCTGCTTGCTGCTCATCCGACCTCCAGACCTCCGATTCCTGCGCCGCTGGCCAGTTCACATATCAAACGCACCCGGGCCGCGAGGCCTTGGTGCTGGATGGCGAGCCCCTCGGAGGCAGGCTGATCGACCAGCGCCCCGAGTTGCTGCCGAGAGCCGGCGAACACCTGCCCCGGGGAGGGCACCAGGGACCCCAGGGAGGGATCCACGGCCCCGAGCCGCAGGCAAGGTTCTCCGGAGAAAGGCGCAGGATGCAAGGCTTTTTGCCTCCTTGCAGCGACAAGCGCCCGAGCGAGAGAAGATTGTAGGGAAGCCCGGAGGAGCCCGACAAGGGCGCCCGAAGGCAACCGGACCGGACGCCGGAGCGCCCGCGCGAGCCCCTTCTTGACGGCCCGTTCCAGGCAAACCTGACGGGCATGCACATGCACCCCGCGCCCCCTCGCGGCGCCGCTGCGAGCCCACGGGAGCTCGACCTGAGGGGGGCCCTCCGGCTCGCTGAAGCGAAAGCGCACCATGCGCTGCGGGTTGTCGCGCTCGTTGCACCCGGCACAGGTGCGAAGCGAAGGAGCAGGGGGCCCAGGCATCAGCTTCAGCGAACCCCCGGGGAAGCCCGGCGCACGAGCCGGACCGCGTCGATGGTCTTCCAGTCGGTGTCGAGGAGCTGCTGCGCAGCAGCCCGCAGCAGGGCGGCCTTGTTCTCGTTGAGGCCGACCCGGTACGCCAGCCGGGTCTCTTCCTCCCGGGCTACCCCTTCCGGGGTGTGGTAGCCGGCCTCGATCAGCAGCTCGACGGTGTGGTCACCGATCCCCGGGATGAGGGCGAGCTTCTCCCGGTCGGACAGCGCCTCGTTCTTGCCGCGCGCAGCCTGAAGCCGCCGCTGGCGCACGGCCTCGAGGTGCTCCACGGCGCTGGCATGGAGGGCCGCGGCCCCCGCATCGTCCACCACCCCGGTGCTGGCCAGCTCGTCAGGATCTGCGTCCGCCAGCTCTTCCGGCGAACGAAAGCCCGCACGGTAGAGGGCGCGCGCCATGTCCTCGTGGAGGCTATCGATCTGCTGCAGCCCCCGGAGCGACTCTTCCTCCAGCTGACGGAAGCGGGTCTCGCTGATGATGTCGAGCTTCCAGCCGGTGAGCTGGGAGGCGAGGCGCACGTTCTGGCCCTTGCGCCCGATGGCGAGGCTCAGCTTCTCGTCCGGCACCACCAGTTCCATCCGGTGATCGCTGTCATCCACGATCACCTTGGTGACCTCTGCCGGCTGCACCGCGTTGATCACGAACTTCGCCGGATCGTGGTCGAACGGGACGATGTCGACCTTCTCGCCGCGGAGCTCCTGGACCACGGCCTGCACCCGGGAGCCCTTCATGCCCACGCAGGCGCCGACCGGATCCACGTCCGAGTGGTGCGAGGCCACCGCGATCTTGGACCTCGCCCCAGCCTCCCGGGCCACGGACACGATGCGCACGATCCCGTCGTAAATCTCGGGGACTTCGGCCTCGAACAGCTTCTCGACCAGCCGGGGATCCTGCCGCGACAGCACCACCGGCGGCCCCTTGCCCTCCCGGTCGATGTGCTTCACCAGCGCCACGATCCGGTCGTTGGGGCGGTAGCTCTCGCGAGGGGTTTGCTCCTTCGAGATCAGGATGCCCTCGGTCTTCCCGAGGTCGACCACGATGTTGTTCCCCTTCTCGAAGCGCCGCACGATCCCCTTGATCAGCTTGCCTTCCCGGTCCTTGAACTCGTTGTAGATCAGGTCGCGCTCGGCCTCCCGGATCCCGGTCAGCAGCACCTGCTTCGCCGCCTGCGCCGCGATCCGCCCGAAGGTGGAGCGCGCCTGCTTCAGGCCCAGCAGATCCCCGAAGGCCGCGTCCTGCTCCTTGGCGAGCTTCGCGTCGCTCGGGTGCCAGTACACCGGGAACCCGAGCTCTTCGCCCAGCTCGGCCTCCAGGCCCCGCTTGCGCACCTCATCGATCGAGATCTCGCGCTCCGGACGGTCCACTTCTTCGTCCTCGACCACGAGCATGTAAAGCAGCAGATCGAGCTGGCCCGTGCTCTCGTTGAAGCGCGCCTCGAACTCCCGGGTATCCCCGAAGATGTTGAGCGCGGCTTTCCGGATGGCCTCCTCGACGGTCTTGGTGAGGACCGTCTTGTCGATCCCCTTCTCTTTTGCCACCTGCTCGATGATGAAACCGAGGTTTGTCTCCGTGTTTTGCGTGGCCATCCTTCACTCCGAGTTCTTTTTGCGGGCCGAGCGGCCCCCAGAAGGCGCCGGCTTCGAGCCCTTTGCCGGGGCGCGGCCGCGGGTCGCCCCCGCGGCAGGATCATAGACCAAATGAGCCAGCTTCAGGTCGCCTGTCGGCAGCGCCTGGCGGTGAACCCCACCCCGGATCGCTACCTCCAGCAGCGCCCCCCCACCCTCGTCCGCGCCGCGAAGCCGCCCCACCAGCGCGCTTTGCCCCTTGAGCGGCCCCTCGGACACCGGCGTTCGCAGCACAAATTTCGCCACAAGCCCCTCGAAACGGCGAAAATCGGCCGCATCATGGAGAGGCCGCTCGACCCCCGGCGACGTCACCTCCAGCGTGTACGCTGGCTGGATCTGATCCGTGGCATCCAGAGCCGCAGAAATTGCACGCGAGACATCTGCACAGCGATCCAGCGTGATGCCTGCGCCAGGGTCCTGGCCCTCGGGGTTCTCGATGGTCACACGAAGCACCCAGCCCGGCCGTTCACGACGGAATTGCAACTCAACCAGCCCTACCCCTTGCTCGTTGAGCACAGGAGAGAGAACAGCCTGGAGGGCTTCTATCTGGAGGTTGGGGTCGGCTGAGTACAGGTACGGCACGGTGTGCGTGGAACGAGAGATCGCAATAAAAAAGCGAACCCTCTGCTGGGGGTTCGCTGGCGATCCACCCGATGTGGGGGCCGCAACATACTCAAACAGCACTACTTTGCAAGCCCCATGACCCCCCTCGCCCCCTTGCTCCAGGATCCAGGCTTCACCCCGGGTCGCCGCCACCTCGCGCCCTTGCTCGATCTTCTCGCGTCCCCTGATGAGGCTCAGGCCGCC
>JALOQB010000069.1 GCA_025453595.1 Polyangiaceae bacterium | reverse complement strand
CATGCGCAACGTGCTCTGGTCCGTGAGCGAAGTCCCCGATCTTGTCGCCGGCAAGGTTGGTTCCCGGGCAAACTGGCACCTCGGTGTCGGCAACAACGAGACGGTCTCGGCCTCGCCCGCGGGCAGCGCCAACAGCGATTGGGCCAACGGGATCCGCGTGGCCGGGCCGCTCTCCCTCTTCGGGGGCGCTGTCTACTTCTCCACCTACCGCCCGCCGCTCCCCGGAGGCGCCGCCTGTGACCCTGGCTCCAGCGTGCTCTGGGCCGTGGATTACCTGAAAAACACGGCGAACAGCCCGAACGGCGACGCGGGCCCGGTCGCGGCGCTCGACCTGAGCGGTCAGCTCTTCCACGCCAGGGAGTACGCCAACGCCCTGATCTTCGGCGTGGGCATCCAGCGGCTACCGGCCTGCTACGACACCTCCACGGTGGACGACCCGTACATCGGCTTCGGGACCGGCTCGACCGCGGTCTCCGAGATGACCAGGCCCGAGTACAAGCTGGTGGTCCAGACCGGATCGAAGGGCGTCAGCAACGCCCAGTCCGAGACCAAGTTCGAGACGTTGAACCTGCGCCCGCCGCCCTCCGGAGCCCTGATCTCGTCGTGGGCCTCGGTGGTCGAGTTAGAAGGGGCCACGTGAGGAATTTCGCTGCTCTGGGCGCTTCCCTCGCCGTGCTTGCGTCCTGCGGTCGTTCCGCCCCCTCGGCGCCGCCCCCCGAGCCCTCCGCCGCCGCCCCGCCGCCCAGCGCCGCCCCGCTCCCCCCGGATCGAACCTTGCCGGACGAGCTGGCCCAGGGCGAATCCCGGGTCGCCGGTCTGTGGCTCCCCAGCGGGTTCCGGGTCGACCGGGTGTTCGAGGCCCAGACCCACGTCCGTGGCCCTGCTTCTCCGGAGCAGACGGCGAATTATTTGCGGCGGCGTCTGGAGGCCGGGCGGGTGGATGTGGGGCCCAACCGCACGATTTTCTCCGCAGCGCGCCCGCGTGGTCAGGGGGGGCCCGAGCTGCGGGTCGAGGTCAACGCCATCGGCGGCTCCACCGAGATCGTGATCGTCGAGCTGCGCCCTGCCCCCGTCGACCCCAACCTCACCGAGGAAGAGCGATGGCGCCGCGCCGGCATGAAGCCCACCGGGGGGTTGCTCGATCCGCAGACGGCGTTCTGAGCGCGGTGACGTGGGGGTTGATCCACGCTAAAGACGGCCCGTGACCTCGCCAGACCCTCGATCTACCTCGCTGCACGATGAACACAAGAACCTCGGCGCCCGCCTGGTGCCCTTCGCTGGCTGGGCGATGCCCATCCAGTACAGCGGCATCACCGAGGAACACCGGGCGGTCCGGGCCGCCGCTGGCCTCTTTGACGTGAGCCACATGGGCGAGCTCGAGCTGACCGGTGAGTTCGCGGGCGCGGTCGTTGATTATTTGATCACCAACGATGCAAAGAAGCTCACGGATGGTCAGGCGCTCTACACCTGCTGCCTCAACGAGCAGGGGACGATCCTGGATGACCTGATCGTGTACCGCTTCGAGGCGCAGCGCTGGGTGATCGTGTGCAACGCGTCGAACCGGGAGAAGATCAGCGCCCACGTGCGCAAGGCGTGCGAGCACCACTGCGGGTTCCGCGATATCTCGGACGAGACCGCGCTGATCGCGCTGCAGGGCCCGAGGGCGGCCGAGATCCTGGCGTCGACGGGGGCCGACGGCGCCGCCTGCGGGGGCCTCGGGTCGTTTCACTTCCGGCAGGCCGAGATCGATGGGGTGATGACCACGGTGGCGCGCACGGGGTACACCGGGGAAGACGGCTTCGAGCTGTTCTGCCCCTGGGACGACGCTCCGCGGGTGTGGCGCGCGCTGCTGGCTCACGGCAAGGACAGGGGGCTGGTGCCGGTGGGGCTCGGCGCCCGCGACACCCTGCGCCTGGAGGCGCGGCTCTCGCTCTACGGCAACGAGATCGACGAGACCACCAACCCGATCGAGGCCGGTCTGGGCTGGGTGGTCAAGCTCGACAAGGGGGATTTCGTGGGGCGCCAGGCCGTGGCCGCGGTGAAGGCCCAGGGGCCCTCCAGGAAGATCGTGGGCTTCGAGATGGTCGGGCGCGGCATCGCGCGCCACGGCTACGCGCTCAAGTCCGTCGAGGGGGAGGTGATCGGCGTCTGCACCAGCGGCGGCCCCGGCATCACCGTGGGCAAGAACGTCGGCCTCGGGTACCTGCCCGCCGCGCTCGCCCAGGTCGGCACCCGTTTTCTCGTTGACTGCCGCGGCAAGGACGTCGAGGCGGTGGTCGTTCCGGTTCCGTTCTACAAGCGCGGGCGCTGAAGGCCCGCAGGTATCGACAGGAGAAAGATCATGGCAGATTCCGAAATCCGTGATGGCTACCACTACACCCGGGACCACGAGTGGGTCGGCCCCGGGCCCCAGCGCCAGATCGGCATCACCGCGTACGCCGTCGAGCAGCTCGGCGATGTCACGATGGTCGACCTCAAGGTGAAGGTGGGCGACCGCGTCGAGGCGGGCAAGGCCTTCGGGGTCGTGGAGAGCGTCAAGTCCGTCAGCGACCTCTTTGCTCCTCTCACGGGCAAGATCGTCGCCGTGAACGGCGAGCTGGATGCGAGCCCCGAGCTGGTCAACTCGGACCCTTACGGGAAAGCCTGGATGGTCGCCATCGAGCCCGAGGGAGAGGCCGCTGATCTGATGGATGCCGCGGCTTACCGCGCTTTCCTCAAGACCGTGTAAGCACAGGTGCGAAGCGGCATGACTGGACGAATGTTCAGCATTTTGCCGCTTTGTTGACATATCGCGTTGCGCGCTCCTAGGGTGGCCCGACGCCGGTGGGAAGAAGTGGCAAGAAGTGGAATGCCCCCTTGCTCGCCGGTGAATTGGGTACCCGATGTTCCGAGGCCAGCACGAGCACACGATGGATGCGAAGGGGCGCGTGAGCTTCCCTGCGCGTTTTCGTGAAGTGATGGCAGGGCAGGGGGGGGAGCGCCTGGTGCTGACGCGGGGTCTGGGGGACGCAGAGCATCCGTTCCTGGACGCTTATCCTGCGCATCAGTGGGAGCAATTCGAGCGCCGGGTGCTGGCGCTGCCGCGCTTCGATCCGAACGTGGTGAGGCTGCAGCGCGTGTACGTGTCTGCGGCGGTGGAGTGCGAGCTGGACAGCCTGGGGCGCGTGCTGGTGCCTCCGGCGCTGAGGGAGCATGCGCGGCTGAGCAAGGCCGTCGTGTGGGCGGGGATGATCGACAGGGCAGAGCTGTGGAGCGCCCAGCTCTGGGAGGAGGTCCAGAAGGCCGCCTCCGGGGATCTGTCTTTCCTGAAGGCGCTCTGGGAGCAATTGAAGCTATGACCTCGAACCAGGCGAGCGCGACGGTGAACGGAGAGCCGAAGACCGACGCGGGCGCGGAGACCCCGGCGGGGCCCGTGTCCCCCCATATCAGCGTGATGCTGCGCGAGGTGACCGGGGCCCTCTGCCCGAGGGCGGGGGGGCTCTACCTCGATGTGACGCTGGGGTGGGGCGGCCACAGCGAGGCGCTGCTGGAGGCAGGGGCGCGGGTGGTGGGGTGCGACCGCGATCCGGCGGCGCTCTCGGCGGCGTCCGCGCGCCTGGCCCGGTTCGGGGACAGGTTCCGCCCGGTCAAGGCCTGCTTCTCCGAGCTACCGGCGACGCTGCGCGAGCTGAACCTGGGCCTCTTTGACGGCCTGGTCGCGGACCTCGGGGTGAGCTCCCCGCAGCTCGACGAGCCTCTCCGCGGGATGAGCTTCCGCTCCGAGGGCCCCCTCGACATGCGCATGGACCCCACCCGAGGGGAGACCGCAGCGGAGCTGATTCATCGGCTGAGCGCCGATGATCTGGCGGACATCTTCTTCTATTTCGGCGAGGAGCGCCGGGCTCGCCGCATCGCTCGCTGCGTCAAGCAGGCCGACGAGCGGGGCGAGCTGCACACGACCCTCGACCTGCGGCGCGCCGTCGTGCGTGCCGTGGGGCCCCAGCGCGTCGGCGGCGTCGACCCGGCCACCCGCTCCTTCCAGGGGCTCCGCATCGCGGTCAACCGCGAGCTCGACGAGATCGAGGCCCTCCTCTCCCAGGCGCCCTTGCTGCTCAACGCCGGCGCCATCATGAGCGTCATCTCGTTCCATTCGCTGGAGGACAGGCTCGTCAAGCGGGCCTTCCTCGATCGCGCCTGCTGGGAGCCTCTCACCAAGAAGCCCCTGCCTCCCTCCGAGGAAGAGTGCGTCGCCAACCCCCGCGCCCGCAGCGCCAAGCTCCGCAGCGCTCGCCTCATCACCACCCCCATCACCACCGCTCGTCTCCTCGATGAGCCCCCCAGCTCCAGCGGGCGCCTCCGCGCTCGCCTCCGCCAGTCGGAGGGCGGCGAGTGAGCCACCATCGCCCCTTCCTCGTCCTCTGGGTGCTCGCCGTCACCGCCAGCGTCGCCGCGTTTGTCCTCCACCTCGCGATGCGCAGCAAGGCCATGCACCTCGGGTACGAGCTGGGGCGCGCCCGCGCCGAGCAGGCGCGGCTCCGCGAGGTCCGGCGCGTCATCGAGCTGGAGGTCGCCAGCTACCATACCCCTCAGCGGGTCGAGGTCGTGGCCCGCACCCTCCTCCATATGGAACCTCCATCCCCTGATCGGATCATCGCCATGGGGCCTGGGCCGGTCGCCGCCGCGTCGGCCGAGGCGCCGAAGGCGCGGGGGGCAGGCCAGGTGCATGCGATGGCCGCCCGCAGCGCCGCGCCCTTGCCCGCGCCGCCGGCGGCGACGGAGCTGCTGGCCCCCCGGATCACCCCGCCCAAGCCCGCCGCGGCGGCCCCGGAGGCGCCGTGAAGAACCTGGATCCGGAGCGAGCCCGGTGGATCCGGGTACGGATGGGGGTGCTCTGCGGTTTGATGGGCCTCGGCTGCGGGCTGCTGGTGTCCAGCGCCCACAAGCTGCAGGTCGACGACGGGCAGGCGTGGCGCGAGATGGCCGAGGCGCAGCGCCAGCGGCGGCTCCACGTGGCCCCCAAGCGCGGCACGGTCCACGACCGGAACGGGGTCTCGCTGGCGGTCAGCATCGAGGTGCCCAGCATCAGCGCGGACGCCTTCGAGATGCTGCGGGCCTACGACGCCCGGACGTTCCCCGACGCGCTCCGCCGCATCTCGGGCCAGGTCGCCAAGGCCCTGAACATGAGCCCCGACGAGGTCTCCGCCAAGATCCGCCAGAAGCGACGCTTCACCTGGCTGAAGCGCCGCGTCTCTGCCGAGGAGGTCGAGGCGATCCGCGCGCTGGGGGACCCGAAGAAGACCGCGAACCCGATCCGCGGTCTTCAGATCGAGGGCGAGGGGCGCCGGTACTACCCGAACCGCGATCTGGCGGGCCCGCTCCTCGGCTTTGTCGCCCCCGATGGGGAAGGGAAGGATGGCCTGGAATTGCAGCTCGAGGAGGAGCTGCGGGGCCACGCCGAGGAGGTGAAAGGCCTCCGCGATCGGAGCGGCCGGCTGCTCTTCGCCGAGGGCGTCAGCAACGAGAAGGCCCTCGCGGGCCACTCGGTCTACCTGTCGCTGGATCAGGGCATCCAGTACATCGCCGAGCAAGAACTCGCCTCCGCCATCCGCACCTACGAGGCGACCGGCGGCAGCGTCGTCGTGGTCGAGCCGGCGACCGGGGAGCTGCTGGCCATGGCCTCCAGCCCTCATTTCAACCCCAACGATTACAGCCAGAGCCCGCCGGAGGCACGGCGCAACCGGGCCATCCACGATCGCTTCGAGCCAGGCTCGACGATGAAGGTGTTCACCGTGGCCGCGGCGCTCGCCGCCCGCACGCTGACCCCCACGCAGCAGATCTACTGCGAGAAGGGCAGCATGGCGATCGACAACGTCATCATCCACGACACCCACGTCAGCGAGTGGTTGACCCCCACCCAGCTCCTCGCGGTCTCCTCCAACATCGGCGCCGCCAAGATCGGCATCGAGCTGGGCGAATCCAAGCTCTACGAGGCCTTCCGGCGCTTCGGCTTCGGCGAGTCGACGGGCCTGCCGCTCCCCGGGGAGGCCGGCGGCGTGCTCCGCTCCCGCGGGCGCCCCTGGGTCCAGGTCGAGACCGCCGCCGCCAGCTTCGGCCAGGGCGTCAGCTCCACCACGCTGCAGCTTGCCATGGCCATCAGCGCCATCGCCAACGGGGGCAAGCTCATGGAGCCCATCCTCGTGAAGCGCATCGTGGATGGCCAGGGCAACCTGGTGCGCGAGTACACCCCGAGGGTACGCCGCGAGGCCGTGCCCCCCCACGTGGCCCGCACGGTCTCCGAGATGCTGGTCGCCGTCACCGAGGGAGAAGGTACCGGCATCGAGGCCGCCTTCCACGGCTTCAAGGTGGCCGGCAAGACCGCGACCGCGCAGAAGGCAGACCCCGCCACCGGTCGTTACACCCAGGACCGCTTCACCTCCTCCTTCATCGGCTTTGTCCCCGCCGATCGCCCTCGCGTGGCGGTCGTGGTCGTCCTCGACGAGCCGATGCTGACCCACGCCGGCGGCGCGGTGGCCGCCCCGGTCTTCCGTCGCGTCGCCGAGTTTGCGCTCCGGTACATGGGGGTCAAGCCAGAAGGCTCCGGGGATGTCTCCCTCGCCGACGTCGGTCGCGCCGCCAGCGCCGCCGCTTCCGGGTCAGCCCCCGCGGCCTCCGCCCCCGCGCCCTGGCGCACCGTGGCGCCGCCGGTCTCCCCGGAGCTCCCGGTGATCCCCGTCAACGACGGCCCTTCCGCCAGGCTCCCCGATTTCGTGGGCATGCCCGCGCGGGATGCCCTGCGCACCGCCGCCGCCCTGGGCGTCGCCCCCTCGGTCCTCGGCTCCGGCGTCGTCGCCCGCCAGGAGCCCGTCGCGGGCGCCACGGTCCCCCGGGGCACCGTGGTTCGTCTCTTCCTCGAACCCCCGGGCTGACCGGCCATGTCAACAACCCCCCCCGCCTCGCCCCGGCGTCCTGTGCTCCTCGCGGAGGTCGCCGCGGCTGTCCAGGGCACCCTCGTCGGCCCCCCCGAGACCCCGCTCCTCGACGTCTCCCAGGACTCCCGGCGCGTCGCCCCGGGCTTCCTCTACGCCGCGCGGCGCGGTCACCAGTCCGACGGCCACCGCTTCGCCCCGGACGCCCTCGCCCGCGGCGCCTCCGCGCTGCTCGTCGAGGACCCGGAGCTCCTCCGGGCCCTCGGCGCCCCCGGCATCGTCGTCCCCCGCGTCCGCCCGGTGCTGGGCCTCGCCGCCCAGACCATCCACGGGCTCCCTTTCCAGCGCCTGCGGGTCCTCGGTATCACCGGCACCAACGGCAAGACCACCTCCACCAACCTCCTCGCCGCGATCCTTCGCTCCCAGGGCGCGCGCCCCGCGCTCCTTGGCACCCTGGGTTGCCTCTTCGAGCACCACGACCTCGGCGGCTCCCACACCACCCCGGAGGCCGATGACATCGCTCGCCTCGCCGCCAGGCTCCTCTCCCTCGGCGCGACGGACCTCGTCATGGAGGTCTCCAGCCATGCCCTCGCCCTCGACCGGGTCGAGCATATCCCCTTCCTCGTCGCCGGCTTCACCAACCTCACCCACGATCATCTCGATTTTCACGGGACCATGGAGGCCTACGGCGAGGCCAAGGCTCGCCTCTTCACCGAGCTGCATCCTCGATCATCGGTGATCAACGTGGACGACTTGTTCGGTACTGGATTGCTCGCGCGGGCCCGGGGCGAGCGGTGGGGGGTGTCCCGCCGGGGGTCGCCGGACGCGCGGATCCGCCTGCGCTCCGCGTCCTCGTCGGCGGGGGGGCTGGAGGCCGAGGCCCTGGTGGACGGGCGGGCCTCCTCGCTCCGCTCGCCGCTGGTGGGGGAGCACAACCTGGAGAACCTGCTGGTCGCCCTGGGGATGGCGATCGCCTGCGGCGTGAGCCCGGACGACGCCTTCGCCGCGGCGCCCCGCCTGCCCTCGGTGCCGGGTCGGCTGGAGCGCTGCAGCGAGGAGGGGGACGAGGTGCTGGTGCTCGTCGACTACGCCCACACCCCGGACGCGCTGGCCCGGGTGCTCGCGGCGCTCCGCCCCCTCGCCTCGGGGGCCCTGTGGTGTGTCTTCGGCTGCGGCGGCGATCGGGATCCACACAAGCGCGGGCCCATGGGGGCGGCCGCGGCGCGGGGGGCAGATCGGCTGATCGTGACCAACGACAACCCTCGCTCCGAGGACCCGGCGCGCATCGCCGAGGCGATCGTGGAGGGCGTGCACGGCGCCGGCGCTCGCTGCGAGGTGGAGCTCGATCGGGCCAGCGCCATCGAGCGCGCGGTGACGGCGGCGCGCCCCGGGGACGTGGTGCTGATCGCGGGGAAGGGCCACGAGCCCTACCAGATCCTCGGCGCCACCACCCGACCCTTCGATGACCGGGTGGAGGCGCGCCGCGCCCTCGCGCTCCGGAGGCCCCGCTGATGGCATCTCCCATCCCGACCAACCTCGCCCCTTTTTCTCTCGAAGAGCTCCTGGTTGCCACCGGAGGCACGCTGGTACGGGGGGCCCTCTCCGGGGTCCTGGGTGTATCGACGGATACCCGCACCATCGCCCCCGGCAACCTCTTCGTCGCCCTGTGCGGCGAGCGCCACGACGGCCACGCCCACCTGCGGGCCGCCGCCGAGGCGGGGGCCACAGCGGCCCTGGTCCAGCGCCGTATGGAGGTTCCAGATGGGATGGCGCTCATCGAGGTGCGCGACACGCTGGAGGCGCTCGGGGCCCTGGGGCGAGCGCACCGGCGTCGCTGGGGCGCCCTCGGGCCTCCCGGGCGCCGGGTGGTGGGGATCACCGGATCCGCGGGGAAGACGACGACGCGGGCGGTGACGGCGGCGGCGCTGCGGGCGGTGGGGTTGCGGGTCCACGCCTCCTCGGGGAACCTGAACAACGCGATCGGGATCCCCATGGTGCTGCTGGGTCTGGGCCCCGAGCACGACGTCGCGGTGCTCGAGGTGGGGACCTCCTCCCGCGGGGAGATCGCCTACGGTTGCTCCCTCATCGAGCAGGACATCGGGGTGATCACGCTGGTCGCCGCGGCCCACACGGAGCGCATCGGCACCGTGGCGGATGTGGGGTACGAGAAGGGGGCGATGTTCGCCTCGTTGCCCCGGGATGGGGTCGCCGTGGGCAACGTGGACAACCCGCATGTGCAGGCGCACCTGCTCCGCTCGCCGGCGCGCCGCTGGTTTAGCTACGGGGAGCGGGGCGGTGACCTGCGCATCACGCTCCGGGAGCCGGAGGGGCTCGGGGCGTCCCGGGTGCAGCTGGCGGTGGGCGAGCGCCTCCGCGCCGAGCTGGCCCTGCCGGAAGAGATCTCCCTGCGTCTGCCGCTGCTGGGGGCCGCCGGCGCCTACGCTGCGGCGGCGGCCACGGTCGTCGCCGCGGCGCTCCGGCCCGGGCTGGATGTGCAGGCCCTCGCCGCGGGGCTGGCGCAGATCGAGGGGGAAGGGGGCCGGCTCCAGGCGCTGCGGCTGCCGGATGGCACCGTGCTGCTGGATGACAGCTACAACGCCAACCGCGCCTCGGTCGTGGCGAGCCTGCAGGCGGCCTCGGAGCTGGCCCGCGCCGAGGGGCGCCGGCTGGTGGCGGTGCTGGGGGAGATGCGCGAGCTGGGTGACCTGGCGGCCCAGGAGCACCGGGCCGTGGGGCAGGCCTGCGTGGCGTCCGGGGTCGCGTCGCTGATCGCGGTCCAGGGTCAGGCCTCGGAGATCGCGGACGAGGCCGCCGGAGGGGGCGTGGATGCCTGCTTTTCCACGGATGCATCGAGCGCCATCGAGCAGGTGACGCGCCGGCTGCGGCCCGGAGATCTGGTGCTGGTCAAGGGGTCACGGGGGGTGGGTCTCGATCGGATTGTTCGCCATATGACCCAACCATCTGAGCCTCTTCGATGATCTACGAACTCCTGTTCCCTTATCGCAACGCGGCGAGCTGGCTCAGCTTCCTGAACGTCCTGCGGTACATCCCGTTCCGCGTCATCGCGGCGACGATGACCGCGATGCTGATCAGCTTCGTGGTCTCCCCCTGGTTCATCCGCGAGCTCCAGAAGAAGCAGATCGGCCAGGTGGTGCGATCGGACAACCCGGAGAGCCACCGGGTCAAGGCCGGGACCCCGACCATGGGCGGGGCCCTCATCCTGCTCTCGCTGCTGGTCCCCACGGTGCTCTGGGCAGACCTGCGGAACCCGTTCGTGCTCGCCACCACCGCGGTCACCGCGGGCTACGGTGTCATCGGGTTCATCGATGATTTTCTGAAGATCAAGCACCGTAACCCCAAGGGGCTCGCCGGCCGGTACAAGATCCTGGGTCAGCTGCTGATCGCCTGCACGGCGCTTGGTTTTTCTTTCCTTAACACCTCTCACATGCCCGCCGACTGGGTGGCCCAGCGGCTCCACCTGTCGGTCCCGTTCCTGGCCTACGCCAAGCACCCGATCGTGCTGCCGCTGTGGCTCTACCTGCCCTTTGCGGTGCTGGTGGTGGTGGGCACCAGCAACGCGGTCAACCTGACCGACGGGCTGGATGGCCTCGCCATCGGTCCCTCGATGATCGCGGCAGGCACGTACCTGATCTGGGCCTACATTGCCGGAGCTACCTTCCTCTTCCAGGTGCGCGGTCAGCTCGAGACGCTGCCGCAGTACCTCGATATCTTCCCCAACGCGACCGGCGGCGAGCTGGCGGTGTACTGCGGGGCCTTCCTGGGGGCCGGGATCGGGTTCCTCTGGTACAACACCCACCCGGCGCAGGTCTTCATGGGCGACGTGGGGGCCCTGGCCCTGGGGGGCGGCCTGGGGATGCTGGCGGTCTACACGAAGAACGAGCTGCTGAGCGTGCTGCTCGGCGGCATCTTCGTGGTCGAGGCCCTCAGCGTGATCATCCAGACCTCGTATTTCAAGTTCAGCGGCGGCAAGCGCATCTTCTTGATGGCGCCCATCCACCACCATTTCGAGAAGAAGGGGTGGCCCGAGCCGAAGATCGTCGTCCGCTTCTGGATCATCTCCATCCTGCTCGCGCTCTTCTCCCTCTCTTCCCTGAAGCTGCGCTGATCAGGCGAGAGGCAGGTTGTCCTCGGCGAGCGCCTTCACCGCCTCCTCGATGAGCCAGCTCTTCGCCTTGCCGCCCTGGCCGCTCCGGGTCTTCGCGGTGAGGGTCCACTCGAGGGTGGCGCCGCGGATGTTGTTCGGTCCGCTCACCGTGGGCTCCGCCGCCAGCACCTCGCCCTGAGGATCCCGCGAGGCCGCCGCCTTCATCGCCCGGTCCAGCGCCGCGCGTACGGGGTCGACCCCCGCGGATGCCGGTGTCGCCAGCGTCACCGTCGCGCCGGACCAGCGGTACGTCCGGTTGGTGATGGTGCTGATGGAACCGTTCGGGACGATGTGCGCCGAGCCGTCCGCGTCCCGTATCGTCGTCACCCGCAAGCTCATCCGCTCGACCGTCCCCGAGAGCGTGGGGCTGATCACGATCTGATCCCCCAGGGCAAAATGGTTTTCGACCAGGATGAAGAACCCGGCCACGAAATCCTTGACCACCGTCTGGGACCCGAGGGCCACCGCCGCGCCCACCAGCCCGGCCCCCGCCACCAGGGGCTGCACCGAGACCCCGCACTGGGACAGCAGGGTGAGCAGCACGAAGCCGTAAACGAGCGCCTTGGCGACGTCGAAGAGCACGTTGGCCAGCGTGCCCAGGTGCAGCGAGCGCTCCTCGTCCCTGTCGCCAGAGGAGAGGCCACGGAAGCGTTCGATGCTCCGATCGCGCACCACCCGAAGGATGCGGATGGCGATCCAGGCGACGAGGAGCGTGAGGGCGATCTGGAGGGCGCGCCCCAGCAGGTCAGAGAGCCTGGGGTGTTGCTGGACCAGCTCGAACCAAGCGGAAGGACCGGACATGAGCGCCCCTTTCTCCCGGAGGAGGAGGGGGCGCAACCGGCACTCAGCCCCCTTCTTCTTCTTCCTCTTCGATCTGGCGGAGGGAAGCGATCCCGATCGCCGTCGCGCAGGATGGGCAGAGCGGGGCCGGCTCGAAGTGCGGGGTGTCGCCCCGAAGCCAGAGGTAGACCCCCTCGCCGGCCGGAGCCCCCGCGATGAGGGCGTCGCACACGTCGCAGCGCAGCGCCGGGTGCTCGTGGAGCGCCGGGGTCGGCGGCGGCGCGTCGTGGAAGGTGTAAACCAGGCGAGAGGGCGGCGAAGAGGCCAACACCTGATGGTTAATACACGCAACGGCGCCCCTGACAACTCCCCCCCCGGGGCGGCACCTCAGGCCTCGGCGCCCAGGCAGCTTTCGGCCAGGATCTCGGCCACGTCGAGCTGGCGGATCTCGGCCTCCAGCTCCTGCTTCTTCAGGCCGTCGGTCAGCATGGTCATGCAGAAGGGGCAGGCGGAGGCGATGGTCTTCGCCTGGGTGTTGATCAGCTGGAGGGTGCGCTTGACGTTCACCCGGTCCTTGTTCTGCTCTTCCATCCACATCTGGGCGCCGCCGGCGCCGCAGCAGAGGCCCTTGTTCCGGGTCCAGTTCTCGGGCTCGACCAGCTCGACGCCGGGGATGCGCTTGAGGATCTCGCGAGGCGACTCGTAGATCTCGTTGTAACGGCCGAGGTAGCAGCTGTCGTGGTAGACGACCTTGCCCTTGGCGCTCTTGGTCGGCTTGAGCTTGCCCTCGCTCAGCAGGCCGAGCAGGTAGTCGGTGTGGTGAATGACCTCGAATTTGGCGCCAAATTCCGGGTATTCATTGAGCAGGGTGTTGAAGCAATGGGGGCAGGCGGTGATGATCTTGGTGATGCCGCCCTGGTCCTTGTAGCCGTTGAGGGTGGCGGCGTTCTGCTCCGCGAGGGTCAGGAACAAGAACTCGTTGCCCGCGCGGCGCGCCGGGTCGCCGGTGCAGGTCTCCTCCTCGCCGAGGATGGCAAAATCGACCTTGGCCTGCTGCAGGAGCCGCGCGGTCGAGCGGGCGATCTTCTTGGCTCGATCGTCGTAGCTGGCGGCGCAACCCACCCAGTAAAGGACCTTGGCCGTGGGGTTCTCGGCCATGGTCTTGATGTCGAGGCCCTCGGTCCAGGCGCCGCGATCGACGCGGGCCAGGTTCCAGGGGTTGCCGTTGGTCTCCATGCCGCTGAAGGGGCGCTGGAGCTCGGCGGGGAACTCGCCCTTGATCGTGACCAGGTTTCGCCGCATCGACACGATCTTGTCGACGTAGCTGATCATGACCGGGCACTGCTCCTCGCAGGCGCGGCAGGTGGTGCAGCCCCAGAGCACGTCCGGGTGGATCACGTTGCCGACCAGGTCGATGGGCTTGTACTCGGGCTCGGCCGGGGTCACCTCGAGGCCCGCCTCGACGGCCTCGGCGAGCCGGTCGGCGCGGAGCTTGGCGCCCACGGTGCTCTCGTTCTCGACCTCGCCCACGTAGCGCTTCACCAGCTCGGGCTCGCGGTCGTAGAGGTGATTGCGCAGGTTGAGGGTGAACTGCTTGGGGCTGAGCAGCTTGCCGGTGCGGTGCGCCGGGCAGTTGTCGCTGCAGCGTCCGCACTCGGTGCAGGTGTAAAAATCGAGGATCGACTTCCAGGAGAAGTGCTCGATGCGGGCCGCGCCCACCGGGTCCTGGAGGATGTCTTCCTTGCTGGTGGCCGCCTCGACCATCTCCATCAGCTTCTCGGTGCTGGGGGCGAGGGTGGGCAGCTTGCCTGGCGGGTCGATGCTCCGCAGGAAGACGTTGGGGATCGAGGTGATGATGTGGAAGTGCTTCGAGTAGGGCAGGATGTTGAGGAACACCAGCACCAGGGTCGAGTGGATCCAGAAGCCGGCGTGGGCCACCACCGCCAGCACCCCGTGGGGGAGGGCCGCCATCCCCAGGGCGAGGATCGAGGCGAAGGGCGCCGTCGCCTGGAAGCTCACCCCGGCAGGGCCCGTCGGCCCGAGGGGGGCGATGATGTCCGAGACGGTGGCGCAGATCCCCGTGTACGAGCCGATGGAGCTGGTGCACCCCAGCTCGGACCACCGGCCGTGGAGCGCCAGCATGGCCCCGTTGTAGAAGAGGTCTGACACCATCATCGTGATGATGATCCCGAGGATGATCATGCCCTCGGTGCTCAGCGTCATCCGCTTCTCTTGCCGCGTCGCCCGCAGGTAAAGGAAGTAGCTGGCGCCGCTGATGACCAGCACCGAGACCAGCTCGCGGGCCAGGTCGTAGAGGTGACCCAGCGGCGTGAGCGGGCCCACGAAGATGAAGTTGAAGGGCGCCCAGAGCCCCCGACCCCACAGGATGATGGTGTTGAGCAGCAACACCATGAAGCCCGCGAAGATCAGGTGGTGGGCCAGGCCTGCGGCCCGGTAATAGTGCATCTTCTTCTGCCCGAAGGCGTACTCGATGACCCCCTTGATGCGCGCAGGGATGTTGTCCAGACGGGACGCCGGGGTACCGATGCTCATCAGGTCCCACCGGCGTACGGCGCTGTACAGGAAGATCGCGTGCAGGCCCAGCACCAGGGCCAGCATGACGGCTGGATTCATGGTCGAAGTCGTCTCCTGACCCTGGCGTTTAGGGCGCTCTATCGCAGGGCGTCAACACTCCGTCCGCCCGCACCCAGGGCCCGTACCCGCCTCCCCTCGCCCCTCCCCCCGCCCCGCCAGCCCCCGCGGCGCCGGGCGCGGCGCCGGTGCAGCCCGGTCCGGCATCCTTGCAGGGGCCTGCGGGCCGTTGATCCCCGGGGCGGCCTCGCCTAGCTTCAACCCGCGTCGCGCGGGGGTGGCCGCAGTACGGGCCTGCCTCCCTGCGGGGTCGCATCCAAGGAGTTCGTCATGCCCGTCACCGATCGCGTCCAGCAGATTCTGTCGAACTACGCCTCCGAGAACCCAGGCACGCTCACCAACCTGTACCGCCTGCTGAACTCGGGCCAGCTCGCCGGGACCGGCAAGATGGTCATCCTGCCCGTGGACCAGGGCTTCGAGCACGGCCCCGCCCGCTCCTTCGCCCCCAACCCCGAGGGCTACGACCCCGATTACCACTACCAGCTCGCCATTGACGCCGGCTGCAGCGCCTACGCCGCCCCGCTTGGCGCCCTCGAGGCCGGCGCCGCCAGGTTCGCCGGTCAGATCCCCCTCATCCTCAAGCTCAACAACAGCGACACCCTCGCCAAGGTCGACGCCCCCTGCTCCGCCATCACCGGGAGCATCGAGGACGCGCTACGCCTCGGCTGCGTCGGCATCGGTTACACCATCTACCCCGGCTCCTCCCTCCGCAACCGCATGTACGAGGACCTCCGTGAGCTGACCATCGAGGCCAAGCGCAAGGGCCTTGTCGTCGTCACCTGGTCTTACCCCCGTGGCGCTGGCATCTCCAAGGCCGGCGAGACCGGCATCGACATCTGCGCCTACGCCGCCCATGTCGCCGCCCAGCTCGGCTCTCACATCATCAAGGTCAAGCCCCCCACCGCCCATATCGAGCAAGAAGAGTCGAAAAAAGCGCTTGAAAAAGCAGGTGTCAAGCTCGACACCCTCGCGGATCGTGCGCGCTACGTGGTGCAGGCATCCTTCAACGGGAAGCGGATCGTGATCTTCTCCGGGGGGGAAGCGAAGGGGTACGACGACGTGCTGGGGGAGGTGCGGGAGCTGGCCCGCGGCGGGGCCTTCGGGTCCATCATGGGTCGCAACGCCTTCCAGAGGCCCCGGGCCGAGGCGCTCAAGCTGCTCAACGACGTGATGAACATCTTCCGTAATCCCTGAGGAGACTGCAGATTTCCATGACCATCCAGCATGTAAGCTTCATGGCCCGCGGCGGCGGCAGCGTCGACGGTGAGCTGGCCCTCCCGGAGGGCGATCAGGCGGTCCCGGCGCTGGTGTTGATCCAGGAGTGGTGGGGGGTGAACGACCACATCCGCTCCCTGCTGGAGCGCCTCGCAGCCGAGGGGTTCCTGGTCATCGCCCCCGACCTCTACCACGGGAAATCCACCCGGGATCCAGAGGAAGCCGGCAAGCTCATGACCGCCCTCGATACGCTCCGCGCGGTGAAGGAGATCGGCGGCGCGGTCGACTTTCTCCGCACCCACGAGCGGAGCACGGGCAAGGTGGGCGTCCTTGGTTTCTGCATGGGCGGGGCCCTCACCTTCGCCTCGGCCTGCCACATCGAGGGGCTGGGGGCGGCGGTGCCGTTCTACGGGGTCCCGCCTGCGGAGAAGGTCGATTACAGCCGGGTGACGGCGCCGATCCTCGCCCATTTTGCGAGCCGGGATGGCTGGGCGCAGCCGGAGCGGGCCCGCGAGATCCAGCAGCAGCTCGAGGGCTTCGGCAAGACCTCGATGCGGCTCGAGGTCTACGAGGCGGACCACGCTTTCATGAACGACACCCGGCCCGAGGTGCACCACCCCGAGGCCGCGGCCCTGGCCTGGTCCCGCACCGTCGAGTTCTTCCGGCAGAACCTGCGCTGAGCGCCTGCTCCGGCGCCGGAGGCGGTGCTACAACGCGCCCCATGGCAGACACCGTCCTCCGGGCCATCGCTGACGATGGTTCCTTCCGAGTCATCGCCGCGCTCACCACCGAGACCGTGCGCGGCGCCATCGAGGCCCAGCGCGTCGCCGGTGCGACCGCGAGCTTCTTTGGCGAGCTCCTCACCGGTTCCATCCTGATCCGCGAGACCATGGCCCCCCAGCTCCGGGTCCAGGGCATCCTCCGCAGCGGCCTCGTGAAGGGCGGCTCGATCGTCGCCGATTCGCACCCTGATGGGTCCGCCCGGGGGCTGGTCAGCGAGCCCCTCCGCGGCGTCGACCTGCGTCTCGACGGCGCGGTGCTCCAGATGATGCGCACGCTCCACAACGGCGCTCTCCAGCAGGGCATCGTCGAGTTCGCCGGCGAGACCATCTCCTCCGCGCTCATGGAGTACCTCCAGACCTCCGAGCAGGTCGCCTCCAGCATCGCCGTCGCGGCGCTCCGCGAGCGCGAGCAGGTGGTGCTGGCAGGGGGCTACCTGGTGCAGCTGCTGCCGGAGGCCGAGCCCGAGGCGCTCGCCACCATGACCGAGCGGCTGGCGCGCCTGCCCTCCATCGAGTCGCTGCTGGCCAGCGGCAAGGCCAGCCCCCGCGAGCTCATCGCGGCCCTCCTCGACGGGACCAGGTTCACGTACCTGGACGAGAGCTCGCTACGCTTCCACTGCTACTGCAGCAAGGAGCGCCTGATGTCGTCCCTCGCGACCATCGACGCCGCTGAACTCCAGGACATGATCAACGAGGGGAACCCCTTCGATATCACCTGCGACTACTGCAACCGCGAGTACAAGATCACCCCCGATGACCTGCGGGGGCTGCTCAACTGAGCCACCCGGGGGTCAAGGGCAGGTGCCGCAGCTCAGCGCGGTGATCTGGGCCACGCACTCCTCGTCCCAGCTCTGGTCGCAGCAGAACGGGTCCTCTGCGCAGACGCAGGTCTCGACCGCCGGATCAAGGCAGCCCGCAGCGCCGGAGTCGGCCTGGCAGCAGGGGCCCTTGCCCACGCACTTGCCCTGCGCGTTGCAGGTCGGCTTCGAGGGGTCCTTGCAGCCGCCGTCGTCCTTGCACTCCCCGCAGAGCCCATCCACGCAGAAGGGCGCGGCGCCGCTGCACCCCGCGTCGTTCTTGCAGGCGACGCAGGCCCCGCTCTGGGGGTCACAGAGGGGCCTCCCCTCCGTGTCCTTGCAGTCAGCATCGGATTCGCAACCTGTGCACAGGTTGGTGGTCGTGTTGCAGATGGGCTGGAGCTCGGTGCAATCCGCGTTGGCCACGCAGTCGACGCATTTGCCCTTGTTGCATACCTGGAAATCGCAATCCTCGTTGCCCTTGCATGGAGCGATGCACTGGCCTCCGCTGCACACCGGGGCGGAGGGGTCGGTGCACTCCTCGTCGGATTGACAGGCCCCATCACAGATCGCTCCGCAGCCAAAATTCAGGATGTTGGAGGCACAGACGTCATCCCAGGAGGTATCGCAACAGAAGGGATCGTTGTCGCACACGCACTTCTGGATGGCCGGGTCGCTGCAGCCTTTTTGACCGGGTTGCGGCGTGCAGCAGGTGCCGCCGGTGGCCTGCCCGCCGGAGCCTGCCTGGCCCGCCGCCCCGGCGTCCCCCGCGGCGCCCGCTCCCCCGCCAACCCCGGAGCCGCCCTGGCCCGCCGCGTCGCCTCCGGAACCCCCGTTCCCCCCGGAGCCGCCCCCCGGTTGTCCGGAAGTTCCGGATGCCCCGCCGACCCCGGCGCTACCGGCCTGGCCGCCGTTCCCGGCGGCGGCCTGGCCGCCCGCGCCGCCCTGGCCAGCGCCGCCGGAGGTGCTGCTGTCATCGCCGCATGCGGGGAGGGAGGAGGCGATGCCGAGGGAAAGGAGGAGCGAAAAGAAACGGCGCATGGCGAGAAGATACCGCCATGCGCCGCGATCAGGAAAGATGCCGCGAGCCGGGGGGGCCGGCGGCGCCTGGCCCTGGCCTCACTCGGGGAGGTCGCAGGTGCCCTTCGCTGCGTCGCAGGTCAGGTAGAACCAGGGGCCCGAGGTCGGGGCTGCGTTGAGGTTGGTGGGGCAGGTCTGGTCGCCGGTGCACTTGTTGACGCAGAAGTTGCTGTTGAACACGGTGGTGCAGACCTGGTTGCTGCCGCACTCGGAGTCCATGGTGCAGGGCTTGCTGCAGATGGAGAACTTGTCCGCATCCTTCTGGAAGGGGGTGCCCGCGCAGATGCCCGAGAGGCAGTCATCGACGCTATCGCAGAGCTTGCCCTCCTCGACCTTCTTGTCGCCCTTGATGCTCTCGCAGGCGCCGGAGGTGGCGTTGCAAGAGCCGCGGAAGATCTGGTTCTGGAACTCCTTGGCGCAGTCGGCGACGGCGGTGCACTTGGCGGCGGCGGAGCGCTCGACCTTGATGGTGTAGGGGGTGACCGCGGTGCTGGCGGGGTTATCGAAGCGAGAGACCGCGAAGTAGTAAGTCCCCTTGGGGAGGTGGGTGAGCTTCACGATCGCGGGCTTGGCGTAGTAATCGAGGCCAACGGGGTTGCCCGCGGCGTCGTACGCGAAGACATCGACGTCCTGGCTGGCGTCGGTCCAGTCGACGGTGACGGTGAGGCCCTCCGCGTCCTCGACGGTGACCTTGAAGTAGTCGTTCTCGGCGGCAGGGCTGCCGCAGATCGAGTGCTCCTTGTCCTCCTTGGACTGACCGACCGCGGGGGTGAGGTCGGTGGCGCCGCTGGGGCCGTCGTCGCCCGGCTCGAACTTGTCGTCACCGACGCAGGCCTGGTTCGGCGAGGCCGCGCAGGCGCCCTTGTCGCAGACGGGCTTCGCCGGGTCCTTGCACTCGGTGCCGAAGACGCACTCGACGCAGGCGGCGGTCTCCGTGTCGCAGATGGGCTTGGTCAGGTCCTTGCAGTCGGCGCTGGCCTTGCACTCCCCGCAGGCTCCGCTGGCGAGGCACAGGGGCTTGCCGGCCTTGCCGCTGCAGTCCGCGTCGGCGGTGCAGTTGCCGCAGGTGTTGGCCGTGGTGTCGCAGACCGGCTTGGTGTCGCTGCAATCGGTGCTGGCGAGGCACTCGACGCACTTGCCCGAGGCCACGTCGCAGGTGTCCTTGGTGGCGCTCGTGCAGTCGTCGTTCTTGGTGCACTTGGCGATGCAGGTGAAGTTCTCGCAGATGGGCTTGGCGGCATCCTTGCAGTCCGCCGCGTCCTTGCACTGGCCGGGGCAGAGGCCGCAGCCCTCCGAGGCGACCTTCTGGACGCAGAGTTCGTCCCACTCGGTGTTGCAGCAGTACGGATCCTTGTCGCAAACACACTTCTGGAGGGCGCTGTCGCTGCATCCGGGCACGTCCGTCGTCGCCTCGCAGCAGTTACCCGCCTCGACGCAGGTGCCCGCGGCGCAGGTGTTCTTGACCGGGTCCTTGCAGTCGGTGTTGGCGGCGCACTCGGCGCAGCTCCCGCTCTCGGTGCAGACGGGCTTCGCCGGGTCCTTGCAGTCCGCGTTGGCCTCGCAGGGCTTGACGCCGCAGACCCCCAGCGGCGCACCTTCCTCCTTGTTGCAGGAGCCACCGCCGCAGTCGGTGTCATCGCAGCAGTACTTGGCGCACTTGCCGCTCACGCAGGCCAGGCCAGCCCCGCAGAAGGGCCCCCCCTGGTTGTTGCAGCTCTCGCAGATCTTCGAGTCGTTGGGGGGCGGGTAACACTCGAAACCGGTCTGGCCGCCGTCGCAGGTCTCGCCTTCCTTGCAGCCCTCGTTGGTCACCGGGTTGCAGGTCCCGGTGTCGGGGCCGATCTGGAAGCAGGCGCCCTTCGAGGGGGGGGAGGCGGGGGCGTCGCAGCCATCCCCGATCACCGCGCCCGCCGAGCCCGCCGAACCTGCATCGCCGCCCGCGCCCGCGCCGGTCCCCGCGGCCCCGGCGTCTCCGCCTGCGCCCGCGGTGCCCGCGGTGCCTGCGGTGCCTGCGGTGCCCGCCGTACCGGCCGTCCCCGCGGTGCCGCCTGCCCCGCCCCCTGCGGTGCCACCGGCCCCGCCGCCCGCGGCGCCACCGGCCCCGGCCCCGGCCTGGCCGCTACCCCCGGCCCCCCCTGGAGTGTCGCTGCTATCGTCTCCACAGCCGGTGACAAAGGCGGCGAGGGGGAGGAGGGCAGCCAGAAAGATCGAATAGGAACGTTGCTTCATGAGGGTGACAAGTAACACAGTCGCCAGCACCCTGGGGGGGATACCCGTAGGCTGCCCCTCCCGGAGAACTTCAGGGCAAAAGCGCGCCCCTGCTCGGCGGGCTTTCTCTGGACCCAGGAATCGAAGTAAGTAGAGGGGATGGCGGTCAAGAAGCTCACCCTCGTCGCCCAGCAAGCCGTGGGTTTCGCTGAGCTGTTCAGGGCCATTTTTGCCGATGGTCTCCAGGGGCCAGTGCCGTACCGGGTCGAGCTCTCCGAACCGGACGGCCCCTCCACCGCCGGGGGGAAGCTGGCCCTCCAGCACATCCGCCTTGTCCCTGTGAACTCCGGTCCCACCATCGTCATCGGCGCCGCCAACACCGTCGAGAAGACCGCGGAGCTGCGCTCCTATGCGTTCCTTGCTCACCAGCACGCACAGCGCTTCAAGGGGGCCACGATCCCCATCGACCCCCAGCGCTTCTCGGCCCTCATCCAGTCGCTTCACACCTTCTTCTCTGACCGCGGGATGGCCGTGACCATGCAGGATCACGCCCCTGTCACGGCTCCCGAGCAGGGCTCCCCCTCGTCCCCGGTCCCCTGGATCATCCTCGGCGCCTCCCTCCTCGCGCTCGTCGGCGCCGTGCTCTATTTCTTCCTGCTCCAGCGCACTCACTTAACCGCGGGCCGGGGCCTCGTCGCCACCATCAGCGCCGAGCCTGCCACCTTGCGGTAGCCGAGATCGAAGGGCAGCGGCTCGATCCCCTCCCGGGTGGCGTAGGCGACCCCTAGCTCGCGCTGGGGCCGACCGTCAAAGAGGCCGTTGACCGCGCGAAACGCGCCGAAAAGACGGATATCAAAGCCCCGCTCCAGGTCCCGGTAGGGGAGCCCGGTCTCGTCCTGGAGGATCTGCGTCGCCTGCTCCAGCAGCAGCCCTCGCACGATCGAGAACCCGGCCTGCTGCGGCAGGTGCGACGCCGCCTTGAGGATCACCGCCTCCCGCGAGGTGCGCTCCAGCAGCCTCCGCGCCCCCTCGTCCCGCCTCAGGGCCACATCCGACAGGTCGATCTGGAGATAATCGACCAGCACCCGACCTCCCCCCTCGCGCCGCTCCAGGTGCATCCGCAGCGAGGACCACTGCTCCTGCGAGGAGCGCTGCCCCGGAGCCTCTTCCACCTCTCCGTCCTTGCTCCATCGCACCGGCTCCACGTCCACGACGCGAAGCCCCTCTCGCTCCGCGAAGGCCATCAGCAGACCGCAGATCCCGCGGGCTGCCCGGGGGGTCTGGTACCCCGCCCCCAGGTGCATCGTCAGGAAGAACCCTCGCCTCGAGAACGCGTCAAACACCCGCTGGTAAAGCCCCAGTGTCTGCTCCAGCTCGCGCTCGCTCAATCCCTCCAGCGTCGGCGGCGCACCCCCTTCCTGGAGCGCCACCAGCACGTAGCGGCGGGCCCCCGGGTAGAGCCGGTGCGCCGTGATCAGGTCCGGGCCTCCGAAGGGGTACAGCACCGTCCCTTGCTCCAGGGGCAGCAGCTTCTGCTTCGCCCACCCGCTCATGGCAGCGCCCACCCGCTTCTCGAAGGCATGGAAGCTCTGCTCGGTCGCCCGCGCGTGGCGCTCCAGGATCCCCCTCGCTCCGGCACGGTCGTGCTCCCGCGATAGCCCCGCCAGCTGCCGCGCCGCTCGCCCCAGCTCCGGGTTCTCGCGGGTATATGGAAGTTCCGTGATAGAAGGGGCCGAGGCCAGCGGTGCGGCAGAGGGGGGCGGGGGCGAGGCCAGGGGGGCCGCCGAGGTCTCGGGGGGCAGCAGCGCCGGGGGCAGGGGAGGGGAGGGGAGATCGCCCCGGTGGACGCGAGGCCCCAGCGGAGGTTCCCCCGCGCAGCCCAGGAGCGCCAGGGCACCCAGGAGCACCCATGAGACGCTCTTCATGCCTCCTGCCCCTCGCCCTCGCCGCCAGCGGGGAGCACCAGCGATTTGAGGAAACTCTTGGTCATGGTCGTGTTGCCTCCGCCGAGCGCGTTGCCGCCAAGCTGGGAGTGAAACAGCCTGCTCACCTCCGGCGAATGGAGGTGGTTGGCCAGCGCTTCGAGCTGTTCCGGTCGATCGTGGGGGTCGAAGATGCTGTACGTCGAGACCGCGCCCAGGTGCTCGCCATGCCGATCCAGGTAACACTCGACCACCCTTGATAGACCCGCCACCACGATCTTTGGCCTCGCTGCTCGCTCCAGACGGCGACGCAGGCTCTTGCTCAGCCCAGACGCCTCCCGCAGGCGTGGGTGCTGGTAATCGTGCTTCAGGTAGCGACAGCGTTGCTTGCCCCAGAAGGAACGCCCCGGATCGATGAGCCCGGTGGTCAACAGCTTGAACCCCGCCCCCCCCTCGTCATCCACCAGGAACGCCCGCGCCTCGTAGGCTTCCCCCGCGGTCATGCTGGCCTCCACCTCGAAGCGCTCGCCCAGCCGGGGCCCCGCGGCTTGCTCCCCTGCTGCCCTCGCCTGCACGACGCGCAGCGCCTCGCTCCACCAGTTGCTCCCCTCGAAGGGCCCCTCCCCCTGCCGGAGCCCCACCCCATCGACCCCTTCCATCGTGACTCGCACCGCCGTCCCCTCGCTCCGATCAAGGTAGACCAGGCACACGAACACCGTGGCCCCCGGGAACAGCGAAGCGCTCTCCGGGACCCGGACCTCGACCAGCCGGAAATCACAGGGCGGCGCCCGGCGAAACTGATCCGCGCATCCCCACCCGTCCCCCCCGGTTCAGCAGCCGCAGCGAGGCCCCGAGCATCAGGTACGCCAGATCCGCCGTACCGCCGAACTCGGGCGCCCGGCTTCGCCAGGCCGCCCTCCTCTCGTCCTGCGGGCCCTCGATGCAGTTGACGAAGGGCGGGTTGCCCACCACGCAGTCGAACCCTCCCCGCGCAAAGACCTCGGGGAAAGCCTCTGGCCACCGCAGTTGCAGGCTATCCCCGCAGCGGATCCCCTCCTCCAGGTGCCGGGGCCACACCCCTCGGTACCCACCCTCCAGCCACAGCGCCATCCGGCACAGCTCCACCGCCGCCGGATCGACGTCAACCCCGTGAAGCCGCTCCACCGCCCCCCCTCGTGCCCCTCTCGATGCCAGTAGCCTCGCGGCGCCTACCAGCAAATTCCCCGCACCACACGATGGGTCGCAGACGGTCGGCAGCCCCCTCGCGCCGGTCCCGCGCTCCAGCAGGGGGACCAGGGCTCCCTCCAGCAGCGCGTCCCGCAGCGAGGGCCGCGTGTAGTAGCTCCCATGGGATTTCCTCCGCCGCGCCGGCCCGGGCTTCAGGAGCAGCCTCCCCGGGCCAGGCTCCAGTTTTATATGGAGATTCAATAGTGTCTCGTGGGCCTCCCCCAGCAGCTCGACCGGCGCGTCCCGCCAGCGCTCGTGGAGCAGCGCGCTCCGGAGCGCCTCCTCCGGGAAATCGAGCTCGGGCAGCGCCTGCGCCGCCTGCTGGCCGCGAAGCGCGAGCGCCTCCCGACGGAGCGCGCTCCAGAGCCCGGAGCGCGGGGCCAGATCGAGAGGGGAAGGCAGCATCCCCCGGCGCCACGCCATGGCGCGAGCGGCGGCCCAGAACAGCGCCGCCTTGAGTCGCTCCAGGAGCCCCGGGAGCGCCTGCGGGTCCTGCTCCAGGGCGCTCCGCAGTGCACCGCCGTGGGGCCCCCGCAGGCAGGACTCCGCCGCGAAGTGGAGCAGCTCGACGAAGGGCAAGGCGCGGGCTCAGGGCTCCGGCAGGAGGAAATCCCGCAGGACGCCCATGTGCTGCATGCTCGGCCCCCCCGAGTCCGAGGTCTGCGCGGGGGACAGATCCGCGATCGGGCTGTACACGCGGGTGTCGATGACCAGCCCCGCAGGGAAGGTTTGAGCACCAACTTTGACCGGGATCTCCAGGGCCTGCAGGTCGCTGTCGGCCAGGACCCAGTCGTACGGCTTGGTGCGGCCGGCGTTGGTGTTCTCGTTGCCGTCCTGGTCCGCAGGGAAGGGGCCCGTGGTCACCAGCACCGGGGTCAGCGAGGCAAAGCAGGGCTCGGTGTTGACGTCGGTGTTGAAGTCCCCGCCCACCGTCAGCAGATCGCCCGCGGGGATCTTGCTCTGGATCAGCTTCACCAGCGCGATCGCCTCCTTGTCGCGGGTGGCAGCGTTCTTGGTGAGGAAGTGGACGCTCACGGCCCAGAGATCCCG
>JALOQB010000068.1 GCA_025453595.1 Polyangiaceae bacterium | reverse complement strand
CACCTGCACCGCCCGCTCTTCCCCGCCCCGGAACGAGGGGATCGAGGTCTTTTCGACATGGTTCAAGATGCACTGGGTCGCCTTCGGCGCCAGCCCCGGCGTCCCCACCTCGGCCCGCACGCTCGTGCCCGACGGCGCGAACAGCACCCGCACCTCGACCTTGCCCCGGTGCCCGCAGCGCACCCCTCGCGTCCTCAGCTCGATCGCCTTGCGCGCCACGTAATCGTCAAAAGGCAGCGCCATCGGCAGCAGATCTTCTTCTTCTTGCTCGATGCCCACCTGCACCGGCGCCCTGGGCCCCGGCGAGGGCCTCACCGGCGCCGTCGGCTCGGTGTTGCTGCCCAGCACCGCGCCCCCGGGCCCCTGATCGCCATGTCCTGCCATGCGCACCCCGGTCATACCCAGCGCCACCCCCAGCAACCCCAGCAGAGCCCAGCCAGGGTGAATCTTTTTTGACCCATGCCCTCGTGGGGCGGCTTCGAGGGGGATATGGGAGCAACGATCGGAAGAAGATTCGAGCGAGGGGTGTTGCTGGGTGGCCATGGCGGCCTCCTTGTGACCGGAGAGTTCTGCACCGCTCGTGCCATCGACGACGTGCAGCATGCGCAATGCGATCGATAGAGTCTTCGGAGCTGATGGCCAAGGAAGCTACACTGACGGACCGTGACTTCCCTGACCGGCTCCTGCCCTCGTGCGCGCAGAAATCTTCGCACCACGGGCCTCGCGCTTCTCTGCGGGTGGCTGCTGGCCTCGCCAGCCCGCGCCGACGTCCCGGTGCAGCGCTCGGTGCACTGGATCCCCTCGGCCAACGGCCACGGGGCCATCCTGCTGGATACCAAGAGCGGCAAGCTCCATCACTTCCGCGAGCACCTCTTTGCCACCGAGGAGCCGCTGCTCGACGGCGCCGGCAACGAGGTCTGGTCCGGCAACCAGCCCCAGTCGGTGCGCTCCCGCGATCTGCTCTATGACGCGTATTTCGGCCTGCGCGCGGGGGGTCAACAGAAGTGGCTCCCCTCGGTCACCATCGACGAGGAGCGCTGCGGCTACGCCCCCTGGTCCCCCGGGGGCAAGGGGGGCACCGGGGTCGCCATGCTGGTGCAGACCGACGGCAACCTGGAGGCGACCTCGTTCTTCTTCATGCCCCAGGGGCTGGGCCACAACGGCTTCGTGATGGCGCTCCGGCTCCAGAACAAGGGGAACAGCAAGGTCTCCGGGCTCCAGGCCTTCTCGCTGCACAATTTTCACCTGGGCTTTGGCCGGCCCGGCGTCATGCAGGACATCGGCAACCAGGGGGAGACCATCGGCTACGACGGGGCCAGGAAGGATTTTCTGGAGCGAGCCTTCGCGGGCGTGGTGGTGGGGCGAGCGCTGGGGCCGGTCGCCCACCACGCGGCCTGGTCCAGCGGCGCCCCTGCCGACAAGAACGCTTACGAGATCGTGGCCAAGGGGGGCACCGCGGATCTTCCGGATCTGAACGGCGAGGCGCCCACCGGGGACGGCTCCGTCAGCGCCTTCCAGTTCCCCGTGTCCGATCTGGACCCGGGCGCCGAGGCCTGGACCGGCGTGGCCTTCGCGCACCACCCGGACCCCTTCGCCGGGGCCACGGTCCAGCAGTGGCTCGATGCCTACGTCGCCGGCAAGGACGCAAAACAGCTCTACGAGGCCGAGGTCGCGTCCTGGGCCTCGTTCCAGGGGAAGCTCAAGGTGCCTGCGGGCCTCTCCGCGGACGAGGAGGCGCTCTACCGCCAGTCGGCGGCGATGCTCCACATGGGTCAATCCCAGGAGGATCGGTACTACCTCCGCGAGTTTGCCACCGTGGACGGCGAGCCCCGCTACACCCGCTTCTCCACCACCAGCGGCGGCGCCCCGGCCAAGCTCCCCGCGGAGGTCAAGCACCGGGGCAAGGGCGCCATCCTCGCCAGCCTGCCCCCGGGCGAGTGGACCGTCGCCTGGGCCCGCGACAGCGCCTACGCCATCGCCGCCATGGCCGCCGCGGGCATGAAGGACGAGGCCCGCGCGGCCCTCGAATACTACCTCACCGCCGAGGCTGGCCTCTTCCAGAACTGGAACGAGCTCAAGCCCTACAACATGCCCCCGTACCAGATCACCCTGGTCCGCTATCACGGCTTCGGCGTCGAGGAGACCGACTTCAACGACTACGGGCCCAACCTCGAATTCGATGGCTTTGGCCTCATGCTCTGGGCCCTCGCCCAGTACGAAAAACACACCGGCGATACCTCCCTCGTCGACGCCTACTGGCCCACCATCTCCGGCAAGATCGGCGACGCCATCCTGGGCCTCATCGACCCGACCAACGGCCTCCTCCGCAAGGACTCCTCCATCTGGGAGACCCACTGGAACGGCCGGGAACGCTGGTGGACCTACACCAGCCTCACCGCCGCCCGGGGCCTCTGCGACGCCTCCTCCTTCGCCCAGCGCCTCGACGACGGCCCCCGCGCCCAGTCCTACCGGCAGCAGGGCGAGGCCCTCCGCAAGGCCATCGCCACCCGCCTCCTCGACAAGCAGCGCGCCCTCGCCTCCAACCTCGAGGAGCTCCAGTCCGGCAGCGGCTACCGCGACGCCGCCGTCTTCGACGCCTTCGCCATGGAACTGTTTGACCCCAAAGGATCCGTGGCCAAGGCCACCTTCCAGGGCTTCGACGCCGGCATCGCCGTCGCCGCGGGCCCCGGCTGGTCCCGCAACGATGACCGCTACGACCACGGCGGCAAGCTCGACCTCAGCGACTGGGGCAGCCCCTACGACAGCGCCGAGTGGGTCATCACCAACCTGCGCGGCGCCGTCGCCGCCCAGCAAGGGGGCGACAGCGAGCGCGCCAAGAAGCTCGTGGACTGGACCACCAGGCAGTCCCACGCCAACTTCCTCGAGGTCGCCGAGACCTACGACGAGAACAGCGGCGCCTACAAGTTCAACTCCCCCATGCTCGGCTTCGGCGCAGGGGCCTACATCCTCGCCCTCCACGCCCGCTCCCAGCCCTCCGACCCCGCCTGCGGCGCTCACTTCGATGAATCCACCCTGCCCCCTCCCGAGCAGGGGGGCGCCGGTGGGTCCGGAGGTTCCGGACAGGCCGGCGCAGGCAACGGCGGCGAGGCAGGCTCCGCCGGCGCGGGGGCTGGCTCCGGCGGCGCGGGCGCGGGCGGAACCGCCGGGGCCGGGGCCGCGGGCGAGGCCGGCGCGGGCACGGCAGGCGCGGGGGGCGAGGCCGGGAGCGGCGAGGCCGGCGCTGGCCCCGGGGGAACGACCGGCGGGGGCGGACTATCCGGAACTTCCGGACAGGGCGGGGGCGGTGGATCCGGAACCTCCGGACAGAGCGGGGGCGGCGCAGGAGGAGCAGGTGGGGCCGGAGCGGGGGCCGGGGGAGCGGCGCCAGGGGAGCAGGCGAGCGAGGAGGGCTGCGGGTGCCGGGCGGCAGGCGCCGGGGGTGAGCCGACGGGGGCGCTGGCGTCGATGCTGGCGCTGGCGCTGGCGGGCCTGCGGCGAGGGCGCCGCCGGGGCTGAACGGCCCATGGTAGCCTCCGTGGCCGCACGGAGGGACCATGGACCTGACGCTTCTAGAATCGTTCGCGCTCGCTGAGGATCGGGCCCAGGCCGCGAGCCGGGCGCTGCCTGGCACCGAGGAGGAGCAGCTCCTCCAGACGCTGCTCCACCAGCAACGGGGCGAGCTGGCCGAGGCCCGCAGGCGCCTGGACCACCCGGGTCAACGGCGGCGCTTTCATCAGCCCTTGCTGCTGCGTCAGCTCCTCCTGGAGGCCACCGCGGGGGAGCCCCGGGGCTGGAGCGAGCTGCAGCGAGGGGAGCGGTTCGATCATCGATGCAACCTCCCTGGCCAGACGCCTCCCCTGCCCTCGCGGCTGCTGCCAGCGCAGACCCAGCCGCAGGCCCTGCTACGCCAGCACGTTTCTCGCTCCGAACCGGACCTGGACGCCCTCACCCAGGCCGGCCTCGACCACCTGCTGCAGACCCGGGAGCTCGGCGCTTCGACCAGGAAAAAAGCACTCCAGCTCCTCTCGTGCATCCGCACGCCGCGCCAGTTTGCGTTGCTCGTCGAGGACCTGTCGGGCAAGCCCGAGAAGCATTTTGGCAACCTGGCGGTCCACCGCCGGCTCACCCTGGCCCAGCTGGAAGAGCTGGCCCGGCGGTTCCCGGCGCTGCTGGGGAGCGATCGCTTCGTCGAGACCTGGCTCCAGCGCACCGAGCAGGACCCGCTCGCCCCTCGCGAGGAGGAGCCGACCCTCGCCCGGCTCCTCGCCCTGGCCGGGCAGCTCCCGGACGCCCAGCGCTCGCGCAAGGCGGGGCTTTCCCTGCGACGCCTGCGCCACCGCTGGCTCCTCGGAGAGGCAGACCGCCCCGCGCTGCTTCGTTACCTGGAGCTGACCGCCCCGGATTTCCGCGACACCCGCGCCCGCTGCGCCCCCTCCGGCTCCGACCAGGACGAGGCCTTGCTCCTCGCGGTGCTGCGCCGGTGCCTGGGCGAAGACGGAAACACCGGCGCCTTCCGTCACCTGCTCTCCGACACCTTTCTCCAGCGCCAGCTCGCCGAGCACCAGCTCCTCTCGGGCGCCCCGGACCCCCAGCGCTGGGCCTCCCTCCTCGGACCGGAGCAGCTTCGCGCCCTGCAGCAGCGGGTCGATCTTGAACTGGCCCCGGAGAACCCGACCCACCTCGCCCCCCACGATCCGGTGACCCTCCTGCTGGACCTGAAGAACCTGGAGGCGCTGAATATCCGGATTTTCCATATAGATGCAGCGGCCCACTACCGGGCGACGGGCCGGGAGGTGGACGTGACGCTGGACCTCGACGGCTTCGTGCCGAACCAGGAGCGCCGGGTGGTGCTGCAGAAGCCTCCGATGCTCCGTCACCGGCTGGCGGTACCGCTGCCGGAGCTGGCCGACCCGGGGACCTACCTGATCGACGTGGTGGGCGGGGGGTTGAGCTGCCGCGCGCTGCTGCGCAAGGGGTCCCTGCGGGCGCTGGATCGGGTGACCGCCGCGGGCCTGGAGCTGCTCCTGGTGGACGAGGGCGGCGAGCCGGTGGCCGGTGGTACCGCGTGGCTCCAGGGGCGAGCCTTCGAGGCGTCCCCGGACGGCGTGATCACGCTTCCGTTCACCACGACCCCGGGGCGCCGCCCCGTGGTGCTGCAGCAGGGGAGGCGCGCCGCCCTCCAGGAGCTCGATCTCCCCGAGGAGAGCTACGAGCTGCAGGCCTCCTTCCACGTCGAGCGAGAGGATCTGCTCCCGGGGGCCGAGGCCCGGCTGATGGTGCAGGCCCGGCTCCGCGTCGCCGGAGCCCAGGCCAGCCTGTCGCTGCTGCAGCGCCCCCGGTTGACCCTGGCCGCCACCTGCGGCGGTACCCCTTCCGAGCGCTCCTACGATCCGATCCAGCTCGATCCAGAGCGCCCGACCTGGCTCTCTTTCACGGTCCCCGAGCGCCTGGAGGCCCTCTCCTTCACCCTGTCCGCCGAGGTCCTCGACCTGCAAGGTGTCCCCAGGACGCTGCATGCCACCAGCTCCATCCAGGGGCCGTCCTGCCGGTCGACCGATCGGATCCACGGGCTGTACCTGCACGATACCCCGGAGGGGTGGGCCCTCCAGGCCCTCGGCCGCAACGGCGAGCCCCTCCCCGGGGCCCTCATCACCCTGGAACTGGAGAGCCATCTCGTCGAGGAACGACACCCCTTCTCCCTCCAGGCCGACGACGAGGGGCGCCTGCTCCTGGGCCCCTTGCCCCACATGAGATCGCTCCAGGCGAGCTTGCCCGGCGGGGAGCCATTTGCATGGAACCTCCATAGATCCACGGCGCTGCTCCCCGGGCGGCTGGAGCTCCGGGCGGGGGCGCCGCTGGAGCTGGCGCTCGACGAGGGGGGCCTGGCGCCGGGCGCCGTGCCGGGTCTGTTCGTGACGGACGCGGAGGGGACGATCTTCCACGAGCTGCACGAGAAGGTGCGGCGCGAGCCCGGCTACCTGCGGATCGAGGGCCTGGAGGCGGGTCACTACCGGCTGGTGCTGCCGCTGAGCCGCGAGCACTGGATCGCGCTGGCGGTGAGCGAGCCGCGGTCCCTCGCAGGCTGGCGGGTGGAGGGAGGGCAGGCGAGGCGCGCGTGGCCCCCGGCGCCCCCCCGGATGACGCTGGAGGTCCGGGAGGGAGCGCTCCGGATCCAGGTCCACGGGGCCTCGCGCCGCGCCCGGCTGCTGGTCATCGGCACGACCCTGGTCCACCCCTTCCCGGGCTTGCTTCCGCCGCCTTCTCGCCCGGCACAGGAGCGCCGGATGGAGCGCCTGCCCAGCGTGTACACGCCCCCGCGGGCCCTGGGCGACGAGGCGCGCTACATCCTGGCCCGACGCGGCGCCCCCCGGCGCGCCGGGAACATGCTGCCAGCGCCCAGCCTGCTGCTCAACCCGTGGACCGTCGGGGACACCAGCACCGCGACCGAGCAGCTCAGGGGCGGAGAGTCCCACCGCATGAGCGGGGCCTACGCAGGGGCCGCCGCGGCTTGCCTGGACGCGGAAGGGGGGACGCACCTCACGCTGGAGGAACCCTTCCTCGATTTCCTCGGTGCGCCGGCGATGATCCTCCCGGACCTCGAGCTCGACGAGGCAGGCACCCGGATCCTCCCGGTGGAGCGCCTCGGTGGGCGCGGCGTGGTGCGCGTCGTGCTGCTCGATGGCGAGCACCTGGTGGGCGCTCAATGCGCGGTCTCCCCCCCTTCCCTGCCCCTCCGAGACGGGCGCATCAAGGCCGAGCTGGACCCCACCCTCTCCTGGGCCCTGCAGGGAGAAGCGCTGGCCCTTCAGGCCGGAGATTCCCGGCGAATCCAGGGCTCCACCTTCCGCCTCTACGACACCTTGCTCAAGGCCTGGAGCCTCCTGGAGGCCCTGGACACGACCCGCCGCTGCGTCCGCATCGACGCCCTCAAGCGCTGGCCTTCCCTCTCCGAGGAGGAGAAGCTCCGCGCCTACAGCGAGCACGCCTGCAGCGAGCTCCATTTCTTTTTGTACTCAAAGGATCGACCGTTCTTTGATCGGGTGATCAGGCCGTACCTGGCGAACAAGCGGCATCGCACCTTCCTGGACAGGTACCTGCTAAAGGAGGATCTCTCGGGGTACCGGGATCCGGCGCTTTTTGCCCGGCTCAACGCCCTGGAGCGGGTGCTGCTCTCGCGGCACCTGGGGGAGCAGAGAGACGAGGGGGAGGCGCTGCAAGCGTGGCAATCCCGGTACGGGACGAGCTGGCAGCGGGAGGAGTACCTGTTCCGCGCGGCGCTCCGTGCCGATGCGCTCTCTGAAGAGCCATCGCTGGAGGCCGCGGAGCCAGAGCCGAGCCCGGAGGCGCCAGCGAGGGAGCGCTCGCGGGGGGGAGGCGGGCCACGGAAGAAGACCGCCCCCAGGGCGCCCAGGAGCCCGGCGGCCAAGGAAGAGGCCGAGGAGCAGGCGGAGGCGAGCCTGGAAGATTTCCTGGACGAGGATCTGCTGGCCCAGGACGCCCTGCGCCGCGTGGATACACGCCAGCTCTATCGCCCGCTGGACCGCACCCGGGAGCTTGCCGAGCAGCACTACCGGGGGCAGCGGGTGCTGACCCCCGCCAGCGCGATCGCCCCCCTCAACCCGTTCTGGGTCGATTACGCGCGGCACGAGGGCCCGGGGCCCTTCCTCTCCCCGAACTTCCTCCATTGCACCGACGGCTCCGCGGCGATGCTCCTGGCCCTGGCGGTCCTCGATCTCCCCTGGGAGGCCCCCGCCCACGAGCTCCACCGGGCGCCCGACGGAGCCCTCCTCTTCCGCGCTGCGGGCCCCGCGCTGCTCTTCCACGAGCAGCTCCAGAAGGCACCCGCCGCCGGCGATCCGCCCCCCTTGCTCCTCCTCCAGCATTACCTCGATGGGGCCTCCGGAGCCGCGCCGGTGGCCGGAGAATTCTTGATAGGCCGGGCCTATCAAGGCCAGATCCTGCTCTCGAACCCCACGGCTACCTCGCTGGAGGTGGACCTGCTGAGCCAGCCACCGCCGGGGGCCCTCCCGCTGGGCAACCAGGAGCCCCTGCGGAGCGAGCGCCTCTCGCTGGGGCCGTACGAGACCCGCACGATCACGTACAGCTTCTATTTCCCTCGCCCCGGCGTCTTCGAGCACCTGCCGGCCCAGGTCTCGCGCCATGGCAAGGCGCTGGCCGGGGCGGGCCGCCAGACCCTCCGGGTGGTGCCGACGCCCTCGCACGTGGACACGGACGCCTGGGCTCACCTGTCCCAGGCCGGGGATCCGGAGGCGGTGCTCCAGGCCCTCGCGACGCGCGATCTGTCGACCGACGAGCTGGAGCTGATCGCCTGGAGGATGCAGGACCGGGGCTTCTACGAGCGCGCCCTCGCGACGCTGGAGCGGCGGCGCCGGTACCACCCGACGCTCTGGGCCTACGCGCTCTGGCACCAGGATCGGCCGCGGGCGGCGACCTACCTGCGGCTGCGGGGTCTGGACAGCGACATGCTGGCGCTGGAGGTCCCCTGGCTCCCGGTGGATCCGCAGGACGAAGGCAGCTACGAGCACCTGGAGTACGCGCCGCTGGTGAACCCCCGGGCCCACGGGGCCGCGGGGTCGCAGAAGATCCTGAACGACCGGCTGGCGGCCCAGGTCGAGCGCTTCCTGGTTTACCTCTGCTCGAAGGGTCGGCCGACCCAGGAGGATCGGCTGGCGGTGGTGTACTACTGGCTGCTCCAGGACCGGGTGGACGAGGCCCGCGCCCTGTTCGAGGCCATCGATCCCTCGCAGCTCCGCGGCCGCCTGCAGCATGATTACGTCAGCGCGTACCTCGCCTTCTTCGAGGACCCGGCGCGGGCGCGGGCCCTGGCGCTGCGCCACCAGGAGCACCCGGTGGACCGCTGGCGCAATCGTTTCCGGGAGATCCTGGCGCAGCTCGACGAGATCGAGGGCCACGCAGCGCTCGCCACCGACCCGCAGGACCGGGATCAGCGCCAGGGGCAGCTGGCCGCCACCGCCCCTTCCCTGGAGCTGCGCGCCGAGGCCGGCGGCCTGGCGTTGCACCACCGCCACGCCCCGCGTTGCCAGCTACGCTTCTACGAGATGGACCTGGAGCTGCTGTTCTCCCAGCGGCCCTTCGGCCTCCAGACCTTCCGGCAGCGACCCGTGATGCAGCCCAACCTGGAGCAACCCCTCGACCTGGGCCCTGGCGAGGGGGTCCATCGTATGGAACTTCCAGATCACCTCCGCAGCAAGCCGGCGCTGATCGAGGTGACCTGCGGGGAGGCCCGGGCGACGATCGCGCGCACGGAGGCGTCCTTCGTGGTGCAGATCAGCGAGAGCTACGGCCAGCTGCGGGTGGTGCTGGCGAGCAACGGCGCCCCCCTGCCGAGGGTGTACGTGAAGGTCTACGCGCAGGATGTCGGGGGGGCAGTCCTGTTCCACAAGGATGGGTACACGGACCTGCGAGGTCGCTTCGATTACGCCTCGGTGAGCGGAGGTGCGGCCAGCCCGACGCGCTTTGCGCTGCTGCTGCTGGACGACGCACACGGGGCCGCCCTGCGGGAGGTCAACGCCCCGGTACGGTGAACGAGGTCATCCGACACCCGAGGTCGCAACCGGAACCGAACGGGACCATCCAAGCCAGGTCATGCCGATCATTCTTTACGAGGGGCGTGCCATTCACTGCGAACCCGGCGAGAACCTGCGCGATGTCCTGCTTCGCGAGGGGCTCTCCCCGCACAACGAGGGGGCTCGCTGGTTGAATTGTAGAGGGATCGGCTCCTGTGGGACCTGCGCCATACAGGTCAAAGGCGACCTCCCCCCGTTGACCCGCATGGAACGATGGCGGCTATCGTTCCCGCCGCATGTGCCGGAGCACGGGTTGCGGCTGGCCTGCCAGCTCCGGGTGCTGGGGGATCTGGAGCTGAGCAAAGGGAGCGGGTTCTGGGGGCAATACCTGCCTCCGGATCCGGATCAGAGCAGCAGCGGGTGACCCTCCTGGACGGCGCCGGGGTCGACGCGGAGGGCGCCGGGGATCGAGGAGGGGAGTTCGTGAGGGGAGAGGACGAAGACACGGCAGGGGAGCCGGTGCTGGAGCCGCTGGAGGAAGCGCAGCCGGGTCTCGTCCCAGGAGAGCCAGACCAGGAGCACGCAGGAGAGGCGATCGAGGAAGGGGTTGAGCCCGGAGAGGAGCGCGTCGGCGTCGAAGACCTCCTCGGGCTGGACGCTGGCGAGGAGGTCGAGGGCCTGCTCGAGCTGGCCCAGGCTGCGGCCGAGGGTGAGGGGGTGGAGCTGGCGTCCGCAGACCAGGAGGTCGATGAGCCCCTCGCCACGGCTGAGGTGGGCCACGATGCCTGCGGCGAGGGAGATGGCGGCCTCGAAGCGGTCGGGGTCCGCGGGGTCCGCCTGGGTGTCGAGGAGCACGCCGAAGCGGGAGAAGTACTCCTGCTGGTACTCGCGGACGTGGGGGGCGCCGAGGCGAGCGGAGGTGCGGGCGTGGAGGTCGCGCACCGGGTCCCCGGGGCGGTAAGGGCGAACGCCGAGGAGGTCCATGGACTCGCCGGTGCGGGAGGCCAGGGCGACGCCGCCGGGCTGGTGGCGCTGGGCGCGGGGTGTAGAGAGGCTCCGGATATTGGCGATGCGAGGGACGACGGTGATGCGGCAGGCGGGGCTCTCGATGGCGCGGCCGACGACGAGGCCCAGGGGGACGAGGGCGCCGGCGAAGAAGGGGTCGAGGTGGTGCTCGCCGCGCTCGAGGAAGGCGACGTCCAGGGTGACCTGGCGGGAGCCTCCGGCGTCGAGGGAGACATCCCGCGGGGGAGCGCCGAGGAAGCGGCCGTCCCAGGGGAGCATCGGGCCCCGGACGCGCACGGCGTCGAAGGAGCGGGGCCCCTCGCTGGTGAGCGTGAGGGTGAAGCGGCACTCCTCGGCGACGGCCACGCGGCGGGGCGCCCGGACGTCGAGGCGCGCCTGGCCCACCAGCGAGAAGGGCCCGCGGCACAGGAAGGAGACCAGCAGCGGCGCCGCCATCACGCACCAGAACAGGTAGATGCTGGTGGACTGGACCTCGACCCCGGTCATCCCGACCAGCACCGAGGTGATGGCGAGGAACCGCCCCTCGTCGCTGAGGGCGAAATAGAGCCAGATGAGCGGCCTGACGGAGCGCACGAGCAAGCGGCGACGGATCCGGTCGCGCCCCTCCTTGGTGGCCGGGATGAAGACGTGGTTCAGGCGCGCGAGGTTGACGCGCATCAGGCCGGGACAGGGGTTCGGGCCACGATGTCCTGGACAAAGGCGAGGCTGGTGCGCCCCCCGTAGCGCGCCTGCGGCGCCAGGGTCAGGCGGTGGGCCAGCACGGGCCCCGCGAGCCGCTGCACGTCCTCGGGGCTCACGTAGGCGCGCCCCTGCAGGAAGGCGCAGGCCTGGGCGGCGCGGAAGTAGGCGAGGGCGCCGCGGGTGCTGACGCCCAGCTCGATCTCCGGGTGCTCCCGCGTGGCCACCACCAGCCGCAGCAGGTACCGGGCGACCGGCTCCCGCACCTCCACGCGCCGCACCTCGTCCTGCATGGCGCGCAGCGCCGCCCGGTCCATCGAGGGCTGGAGCGCGTCCAGCGGCGACGTCAGCCGGTGGGCGAAGAGCACCGCTAGCTCCGCCTCCGGCGCCGGGTACCCCAGGGCAAACCGGAGCAGGAACCGGTCGAGCTGCGCCTCCGGCAGCGGGTACGTCCCCTGAAAATCCACCGGGTTCTGCGTGGCGATGACCAGGAAGGGCGAGGGCAAGGCGTGGGTCTGCCCGTCGACGGTCACCTGGGCCTCGTTCATCGCCTCCAGCAGGGCGCTCTGGGTGCGAGGGCTCGCCCGGTTGATCTCGTCCGCCAGCAGGATGTTCGTGAAGATCGGCCCCGGCTGGAACGAGAAGGCCCCCTCGCCGGGTCGCAGCAGCGTGGACCCCAGGATGTCCGCGGGCAGCAGGTCAGGGGTAAACTGGACCCGGGAAAATTGCATCGAGAGGCTGCGCGCCAGGGCCTTGGCGAGGGTGGTTTTCCCCGAGCCGGGGACATCTTCGAGGAGCACGTGGCCCCCGGCCAGGACGCCGATCAGCAGCAGCTCCAGGGCAGCCTCTTTGCCCTGGATCACCGCCGCCAGGTTGGTCTTCAACCGTTCGAGCTCCGCGCGCATGGCCCCCTTGCTACCGCGCTCGCCGGGCCCTGTCGACGGCGCCCGGTCACGCAACGCCCGCGGGGCCGTCGGGGCGTCTGGGGGGGCGAGGGCGGATGTGCTAGAGGCCCCGTCTCTCATGTCGTCCCATGTATCGTCGAAGGAAGCGCAGGATTTCTCCGACCTGAACCCCTCGCAGCGGGAGGCGGTGATGCACGGCGAGGGGCCGATGCTGGTGCTGGCGGGGGCGGGCTCCGGCAAGACCCGGGTCGTCACCCGGCGCATCGCCCGCCTCATCGCCGCCGGGGTGGCGCCGTCATCGATGATGGCGGTGACCTTCACCAACAAGGCCGCCGCCGAGATGCGGGAGCGCATCGCGCACCTGGTGGGCCCCCGCTCCGCCAAGGAGATGCGGGTGATGACGTTCCATAGCTTCGGCCTCGAGCTCCTCGGGTCCGAGGCCCGGGCGCTGGGCCTGCGCGACGGGGGCTTCACGGTCTACGACCAGGCCGACTGCAGCGCCACGATCCGCGAGATCCTGCGCAGCATCGACGCCGGCAAGCGGTTCGACATCGCCGCCATCCTGGCCCGCATCAGCCTGGCGAAGAACGCCTTCGAGACCGCCGAGAGCTGGGTGCCGCGGCCCCACGACGAGTACGACGAGATCGCCCGCGAGGTGTTCCCCAGGTACCAGGCCGCGCTCCGCTCCTTCCACGCCTTCGACTTCGATGACCTGGTCACCGAGACCGTGAGCCTCCTCCGGCGCCGCGAGGACGTGCGCACCCGGTGGCAGCGCAAGATCCGCTACCTCATGGTCGACGAGTACCAGGACACCAACGCCGCCCAGCTCGAGCTGGTGCGCCTCATCGCCGGCTCGTGGCGCAACGTCGTGGTCGTCGGCGACGACGACCAGTCGATCTACGCGTGGCGGGGCGCAGACATCACCAATATCCTGAATTTCTCCGAGCATTTTCAGGGTGCCAGGGTCGTCAAGCTCGAGGAAAATTACCGCTCCTCGGCCTCGGTCCTCGCCATCGCCAACGCGGTCCTGTCCAGCAGCCGCGGCAAGCGCTTCGGCAAGGTCCTCAAGCCCACCCGCCCCGAGGGCGCCCGCGTCGAGGTCGCCGTCTGCCTCGACCCCGAGATCGAGGCCTCCTTCCTCGTCGACGAGATCCAGCGCGCCACCACCGCCGACCCCACCCTCACCCACGACGAGATCGCCGTCCTCTACCGCTCCAACAGCCAGGCCGAGCCCGTCGAGCAGGCCCTCAAGGAGGCCGGCATCCCTCACCGGATCATCGGGGGTCAAAAGTTCTACGAGCGCAAGGAGGTCAAGGACCTGCTCGCCTACCTGCGCGCCGCCCTCGCCCCGGAGGACGAGATCAGCGTGCGGCGCGTGCTCAACTACCCCGCCCGGGGCATCGGCGAGGCCTCCCTCCAGAAGCTCAGCTCCTACGCCGTGGCCCGGGACCTGACCCTGTGGCAGGCGGTCGAGCGCGCCATCGACATCGACGCGCTGGGCGGCGCCGCGGTCGAGGGGTGCCGCCAGTTCGAGCAGGTGGTGACGGTGACCCGGCAGATGCTCGAGCGCAACACGCCCTCTCACCAGGTCGCCGAGGAGCTCACCCGCCGCATTGGCCTGAAGGAAGACCTCATGGCCGCCAGCCCCGGCGAGGCCTTCGCCCGGCGGTGGCGAAACGTTGAATCATTGATCAACCTGCTCAAGCGCCGCGACGAGCGGGGGCCCTCGGACCTCCAGGCGGTGAACGACTACCTGCGCATGCTCACCCTCCAGCTCAGCGAGGAGGAAGAAGACGCCAGGCGGGTGGTCACCCTGTGCACCATGCACGGCGCCAAGGGGCTGGAGTGGCGCCTGGTCTTCGTCATCGGCGTCGAGGAGGGGTACCTGCCCCACACCCGCACCACGGACCCCAAGGCCACCGCCGCCTCCGACCAGGACATCGAGGAGGAGCGCCGCCTCTTTTACGTGGCCGTCACCCGGGCCCGGGAGAAGCTCTGGCTCACCCGCTGCAAGCACCGCTCTTCCCGCGGGAAGCCCATGAACCGCACCCCGAGCCGCTTCCTCCTCGATATCCCCGCCGAGCTCTACGACCAGCGCGAGGTGTCCATCCGCCCGGGGCCCGACTACCAGCGCATGGCCCAGGGCGCCGCGTCCGTGCTCAAGGCCCTCGATGCCCTCAAGGACGGCACCGCTCGCCCGGTGCCGCGGCGGCGCCCCTGATGCCCCCTCCCCTCTTCCCCGTTGACCGGCTGGACGACCCCAGGATCGCCGACTACCGCGCCATCCGCGAGGCCGATCTGATCGGGCGTCGTGGCCTCTTTCTCGCGGAAGGTGAGGTGGTGCTCCGGGTTCTTTTTACCCGTTCGGTTTTCCGGATACGCTCGGTGTTCCTGGCAGAGGGCCGGGTGGCCGCGATGAGGCCGTTGCTGGAGGGGCTCGACGAGGGGACGCCGGTGTACGTGGCGCCGCAGGGGGTGATGGATGGGGTGGTGGGGTTCCCGATCCACCGGGGGCTGCTGGCGGCGGGAGAGCGGGGCGAGCCGCAGGGGGCCGAGCCGCTGCTGGCGGGGCTGGGGCCGGGGCCGCGGCGGGTGGTGGCGCTGGAGGGGGTGGTGAACCACGACAACGTGGGGGGCATCTTCCGGAACTGCGCGGCCTTCGGCGCGGACGCGGTGCTGCTGGACGCGACGAGCTGCGATCCGCTGTACCGGAAGGCGATCCGGGTGTCCGTGGGGGCGACGCTGGTGGTGCCGTTCGCGCGGTGGAGCGGGTCGATGGCGGGGTTGCTGAGGCGCCACGGGTTCTCGGTGCTGGCGCTGACGCCGGCGACGGACGCGCCCACGCTGCGGGAGCTGGGGGCGCTGCCGGACCGGGTGGCGCTGCTGCTGGGCGCCGAGGGGCCGGGGCTGAGCCGGGAGAGCCAGGCGGAGGCGGAGCACCGGGTGCGGATCCCGATGGCGCCGGGGTTCGACTCGCTGAACGTGGCGACGACCTCGGGGATCGCGCTGGCCGAGGTCTTCCAGGCCCACACGGGTCGCGGGTCGGTTTATCCTCGGTGAGGTGAAGCACCGCCTCGCCTCGCTCCTCCTCGGGAGCGCCCTGCTCTGCCCCCTCGCTGGCTGCAGCGACGACGCACCTTCGACGCCTGCGCCGCCCGCGGGGCCCACCTCGACCCTCGACTTCCCCATCGAGCAGCGAGGCCCTTACCGGGTGGGGCACCGCACCCTGACCACCAGCTACCAGCCCCCTGGCGGGCTGCCGGCCCGCACCCTCACGGTGCACCTCTGGTACCCCACCCTCGACACCGAGGGGGAGCCGGTGAAATACCTGATCTTTCCCGACAAGGAGGCCATCGAGAACGCCAGCCTGGCGCCGCCGGTGGAGGCCACCGGGTACCCGGTCCACGTGCACTCCCACGGGATGTGGGGCTTCGCCGGGAACAGCGCCGGCGTGATGCGCTGGTTCGCCTCCCACGGGTGGATCGCCGCGGCGCCGGACCACGCCGGCAACACGCTGCCCGAGCAGACCTCCGCGGGGATCCCCCTGCGCCTGTATTACCTCCGCCCCCTCGACATCCGGGCCACGCTGGACGCGCTGGAGACGCTGCCGCCCGCAGACCCGCTGGCAGGCAAGGCCAGGACCGCCCGGGTGTCGATGAGCGGCCACAGCTTCGGCAGCCACAGCACGTGGGCCATCCTGGGGGCACGCTACGACGCGAACGAGGTGCAGGCCCAGTGCGACAAGGGGGAGCGCTTCAGCGAACCATGCCAGGCGAGCGATCTCCAGGCGGTGACCGGCGACCTCGGGGATCCACGCGTCGTCGCCGCGGTGCCGATGGCGGGGGCCCCGTTGAGCTGGTTCGGAGCGAGCCTCGGCAGCGTGAAGAAGCCCGTGCAGCAGCAGAGCGCCGCGGGCGATCCGGTGGGGGCCGACAAGCTCTGGGAGCAGACCGACCTACCGGGCTTCACCTGGGTCGAATTTGCCGGAGGCTGCCACCAGCTCTTCGGGCTGGGAGGGTGCCCGGGTTACGAGGATGAAGAGGGGTTCCGGCTGGTGAGCGTGCTCACCCTCGCCCTGGCGCGGCGCCATGTGCTCGATGACGGACAGGTGACAACGAACGATCTGTTGACCGGCAAGCGCAGCCTCTCGGATAAGATTTCCTTCCGCATCAAGGAGAGCACGCCGTGAAGCACCTGACATCCTCTCGACACCCCTGGTGGTCAGCGCTGCTGATCGGCCTGCTTGCCTGCAGCTCCGAGAAGACCGAGCCATCGCCGACGCCCCCGCCCCCGGGCCCCGAGCTGCCCGCGCTTGCGGCGCAGACCGGCGCCCAGCGCCTGAGCGTCACCCAGTACCGGCGGAGCATCCACGCGATCCTGGGGGACGACATCGTGATACCGACGGCCCTCGAACCGGATCAACCGCAGAGCGGCTTCGTGGCGGTGGGCGCCTCGTACTCGACCATCTCGGCCCGGGGGATCGAGCAGTACGAGAAGGCTGCTTATACCATCGCCAGGCAGGCCCTCGCCCCCGAGCGCCGCGCCCGCCTCCTGAGCTGCACCCCCGCCGGCGTGACCGACGACGCCTGCGCCCGCAGCGCGTTCCAGGCGCTGGGCCGCAAGCTCTGGCGCCGCCCCCTCGCCCAGGACGAGCTCGATCGCCTCGTGGCCCTCAGCACCAAGGCCGCCACCACCCTCGGAGATTTCCACGAGGGCCTCCAGTTCGGCATCGCCGCGCTGCTCCAGTCCCCTGCGTTCCTCTACCGCACCGCCGAGGGCGAGCCAGACCCGAACAACCCGGGGCTCCGGCGCTACACGTCCTACGAGATGGCCTCGCGGCTCAGCTTCTTCCTCTGGAACAAGACCCCTGACGATGAGCTGCTCGACGCCGCCCAGGCCGGCGTCCTCGTCGAGGAGTCCGGGCTGCGTCAGCAAGCCGAGCGCCTCCTCGCCTCGCCCCTGGCGCGGGAAGGGGCCCGCAACTTCTTCAGCGAGTACCTCGGCCTCAACGAGCTGGATCAGCTCTCCAAGGACCCGGTCCTCTTCACCTACTTCAGCACCGAGGTCGGCCCCGCCGCCCGCGAGGAGACCCTGCGGCTCTTCGAGCACTTCGTCTTCGACGCCGACGCCGATTACCGCGACCTCCTCACCACCCGCACCACCTTCGTCAACCCGAAGCTCGCCTCCATGTATGGAATCCCTGCACCCAACCTGCAGGGCTTCGGCCGCACCGAGCACCCGGAGGACAGCCCCCGCCGCGGCATCCTCGGCCACATCAGCACCCTCGCCCTCCACTCCCACCCGGTCTCCTCCTCCGCCACCCTCCGCGGCCGCTTCCTCCGCTCTCGTCTCCTCTGCTTCAAGATCCCCGACCCTCCTGTCAACGCCAACACCGCCCTCCCCGAACCTTCCCCCGAGCTCCCCACCCTCCGCCAGCGTCTCTACTCTCACCTCACCGACCCCGCCTGCTCCATCTGCCACCTCAGCATGGACCCCCTCGGCCTCGCCCTCGAACAGTTCGATGGCATCGGTCGCTTCCGTCGCAGGGAGAACGGTGTCAACATTGACCCGAGCGGGGATCTGGACGGCGTCCCCTTCCAGGACGTCCAGGGGCTGGCCACGGCGATGCATGATCACCCGGATCTGACGCCCTGCTTTGTGCGCAACCTCTACCGCTACGCCACCGCGTACCCGGAGACCAAGGAAGAGCAGAAGACGCTGGAGGCGCTGCACCACGAGTTCCGCGCCTCCGGGTACAAGGTTCGCTCGTTGATGCTGGCCCTCGCCCTGAGCCCCGCGTTCCGTCTCTCCCAGGAGCCTCGCTGACCATGGCTATCCGAATGCTCCCCCGTCGCACCCTCCTCCGCGGCCTCCTCGGCGGCGCCGCCGTCTCGCTGGGGCTACCGCTCCTCGATATGCACTTGAATAACAACGGCACCGCGCTCGCCTCGGGGAGCCCTTTGCCCAGACGTTTCGGGCTATTTTTCTGGGGCAACGGCGTGCTCGAGACCGGGTGGACCCCGGAGGGCGATGGCAAGGACTGGAAGCCCTCCAAGGTGCTGGCCCCCCTGGCCGATCTGCACGACGAGATCACCGTGGTCAGCGGGATGAAGGTCTACACGGGCAACACGGTGCCCCACGGCTCGGGGCCCGCAGGCCTGCTCTCGGGGGCGTCGCTGCTCAAGGAAGACACCGACTCCTTCGCCGCGGCCAGCCTCGACCAGATCATCGCCAGCGCCATCGGCGGCGAGACCCGCTTCCGCTCGCTGGAGGTGGGCATCCAGAAGACCGACAAGTGCATGTCCTTCAACGGCCCGTACAGCATGAACCCGCCGGAGTGCTCGCCGCGGGCCCTCTACGAGCGCCTCTTCGTCGATGGCTTCGTGGCCCCCGGCTCGGGCCCCAAGATCGACCCCCGGCTGGCGCTCCGTCGCAGCATCCTCGATGCCGTGAGCGACGACGCCAAGCGGCTCCAGGGGCGCCTCGGTGCCGCCGACAAGATCCGCCTGGAGCAGCACTTCGAGGGCCTTCGATCCCTGGAATTGCAGCTGAAAAAGCTGGAGGAGAACCCGCCCAACCTGGCCGCCTGCAAGGCCCCCGCAGACCCGGGGGAAGACCCGGGCGACATCGAGGGCCGCCCCCAGCTCGCCGCCACCTGCCGCGCCATGGGCAAGCTCCTCGCCATGGCCCTCGCCTGCGATCAGACCCGGGTGTTCAGCCTCTGGTTCAGCCGCCCGGTGAGCAACCTCCTCTACCCCACCGCCTCCGCAGGGCACCACCAGCTCACCCACGACGAGGCCGACCCGCAACCCCAGGTGTTCGAGATCCTCCAGTACATCCTGGGCGAATTGAACCTCTTCCTCAAGGAGTTCGCCGCCATCCAGGAGGGCGACGGCACCCTCCTCGATCACTCCGCCATCCTCTGCACCACCGACTGCTCTTACGCCCGCGCTCACTCTGTAGAGAACTACCCTATCCTCATCGCTGGCTCCGCAGGCGGGGCGCTCCGCAAGGGCATCCATTATCGGTCCGTCTCCAACGAGAACACCAGCAAGGTGAGCCTCTCGCTGGCCCGTGCGATGGGCGTCAACCTCGCCTCCTTTGGCAAGGACGCGGGCATGGTCACCGACGGGCTCGGCGCCATCGAGGTGGGCTGATGCGCGGCCCGTTCCACGGGGCGCGAGGGGCGCTGCGGCGGCTCCTCGCGGCGGCAGGGGTGGCGCTCCTGGCGAGCACGCCGGCATGCGAGGACACCGAAGGGGTGCTGACCCCGGCGGTGGCGGGCAAGACCTGCAGCGGCGTCACCCGCTCCGCCGTCGTCACCAAGCTCGCGTTCACCCGCGAGGAGCCCAAGGGGGTGGCCCCGGGCTTTGACCTGGACCGGCAGGTGAGCACCGGCAACGACGACCTCTCGTGCAGGAAGCGTGACTTCACCGATCCAGAGGGTCGCACCGGCATCGACAACCAGCTCGCCTCCCTGCTCCCCGAGGTCGAGGCCCTCGTCGGGGACGCCGTCGATGGCCTTGTCCAGGGCGCCATCAACGACGGCCTGCTCCTCATCGCGCTCGACTTCGAGGGGCTCAACGATCTGCAAAACGACGACTGTTTTGGCCTCTCCGTGGGCCTGGCGCAGGGCAAGCCGGCCCTGGGAACCGACGGCGTCATCGAGGGCTTCCAGACCTTTACCTCCCGCACCGACACCCAGCCCAGCAAGGGCACCCAGGGCCGCATCGAGAACGGTCTCATGACCATCGGCCCGATGGATGTGCAGATCCCCCTCAAGCTCTTTGATGTGAGCTTCACCCTCAAGATCTACGAAGCTTACTTCCGTTTCCGCGTCGACGAGGATGGCTTCCTCGATGGCTACCTGGCCGGTGGCCTCGTCCCCGACGAGCTGATCGACGGCATCAAGGACGGAGCCGGGCTCGACGACATCATCCCCATCGTTCGCACCGTGCTCAAGACCTCGGCGGATCTGAAGCCCGACGCCGAGGGCACCTGCCAGCAGCTCTCCCTCGCCATCACCGTCAAGGCCGCCCCCGCCTTCTTCCTGCGCCCCTGACCCGGCCCATCGTTCAGGGGGTGCACTCCGCGGAGCAGCTGGCCTGCACGCAGCCGCTGTATGCCACCAGCAACGTGTTGCCCTGGCACCCGGGATCAGCCTCGTTGTCGAGGCACACCTTGCAAGCGTCATTCTCGGAGCAGGCCAGGGCCTCCTCGCAGCACTGCTTGATCACGCAGCTCGCACAGGTGCTCGTCTCATCGGTCTTGCAGACGCTGGCGGCCCCGGCAGATCCAGCGGATCCGGCCGCACCGGCGGCCCCGGAAGAGACCCGGACCTTGAGCTTGTCGACGCCCACCACGCGCTCGCAACCGGCGAGCAGGAGCAGCACAAGAGGCAGCGAGCAGAAGAAGCGCCAGGACATCAGAACTGACCTCGCAATCCCAGGTGGTTGAGCCCGACCACCGGCTCGACGGAGCGCGCGGCGGTGCTCGGAGTTCGCGCGCCAACAAGCAGGGCCACGACGCCGACCCCCGCCCCCGCGATCCCCACGGCGAAGCCGAGGTTCGAGGCCAGCGCCCAGTTCTTGGTGGAGACGATGGCGCCGCGCTCCGGCTCGTCGCAGACGTTGCCGGGGCATTTTTTCTCCAGCTCGGAGGCCTTGTTCAGGGCGATCACGCCGCTGATGGCGCCGAAGCTGACGCCCAGCAACCCGAGGCCAAAACCGCCGTACACCAGCGCAGGGTGACGGATCCCGGCGGTGGGGATCGAGGTCGGGACCGTGACGGTGGCAGGCGGGGTGGAGGGCGGAGGTGGCGGGGGTGGGGTCGAGGAGGTGGCGGGAGGCGGCGGGGGCGCGGCCGAGGTGGACGGCACCGGCGCGAGGAGGATGAGCCTGAGAGCCACCGAGAGCTCCTTGTTCTCCCCCTCGGCGAGCGTCACCTCGGCGGTCGCGCTCTGGTACCCCTTGGCAGACACCACCACGCGCCGGAGCCCGGGGTTCAGCTTCCGCGGGAGCCCCACGGCCGCCGCTGGCAGCGCCTCCCCGTCGATCGTCACCTCCGGGGACGCCCCTCCCCCCAGCCCCTCGACCCCGACCCGCAACGAGGGGATCCTCGGCACCAGCTCCTCGTTCAGCCGCGCGGCCTCCTGGCGCGCCTTGGCGAAGGCCCCCGATTCGTTCGGTGCTGTCGGGATCGCCATCAGCCGCACCAGCGTGTCCCGGGCCTCGACCAGCAGCTTCAGCTTGATCTGGGCCCTCGCCACCTCCAGCGCCGTCGTCGGCACCTTCATGATGTCATCCGCCGCCTTGTACGACCTCAGCGCGCCCTGCAGGTCGCCAGCGGCAAACTTCTTGTCGCCGTCATCCATCAAGGTCCGCGCGGTCTCCTTGTCCGCGGCGCTGGGCGCCCCCTGGGCCCCTGGTGAAAAGAACAGACCGGCGGACAGCAGGACCAGGCCCGCAAAAAAGGGATATTTTCTAGAAGCCACGATCTTTGACGGTAGCGGTGGGGGGCGGGGGCGCCGTGTTCACGGGGGGAGGCGGTGGAGGTGGGGTCAGCGTGGGCGGTGGGAGCTCGACCACCTCTGGATCCTTCTTGCGCCCTGCCGCCCCGGGCGTGCGCACCGGGCCGCCGGTCGCAGGTGCCGGAGCGCTGACCACCGCGCTGACCGCCGCGCTGACGACCGCGGGGGCTGGCACCGCAGGCTCGCTGGAAGGGGCCGCGCTGGCCGCCGCGCTCGCGGGGGGCTCGGGGGGCTTGCGATCCACCGGGGCCACGACCGGCGCGGAGCTGGTCGCCACGGACGCGGAGGTGGTGGCCCTGGCCGCGGGCTGTATGGAATTTCTGGATAGTCCGAGGGCCACCCCTCCCCCCAGGACGAGGACCGAGAGGGAGATCGCAGGCACGAGCCAGCGAGGTCGAGAGGGCGGTGGGGCAGGCAGCGCGGAGGCCCCGCGGGAGGCCCAGGCCGAGCTCATGGGGCCCGAGAGTTCATCCCCGACGGCGACGAGGAAGGCGTCAGCCATCTCGCGGGCGGAGGTGAAACGCCGGTCGAGCTTCCGGGCAAAGGCGCGGGTAAACCATGCGTCGAGGGCCGCAGGAAGCTCGGGACGGAGCTGGGTGACGGGCTTGAACTCGGCGCGATCGATGGCGAGGCAGATGGCCCCCACGGTCTCCCCGGAGAAGGGGACGTCGCCCACCAGCGCGAAGTAGGCGACGACCGCCAGGGCCCACAGGTCGGTGCGCGCGTCGACATCCCTGGAGCTGAACGCCTGCTCGGGGCTCATGTAATAGGGCGTCCCGATGATGGCGTTGGTGTGCGTCATCTTGAGCGAGGTATCGTCGGTCTTCTTGGCGATGCCGAAGTCGAGCACCTTCACGAAGGGCTCGCCGTCCACATCCACAAGGAAGATGTTGTCCGGCTTGATGTCGCGATGAACGATGTTCAGGCTGTGGGCCTTCGCCAGGGCCTTGCAGGCCTGCACCACCACCTGGGCCACCAGCGGCACCGGCAGGCGAGGCTCTCGCTCCATGCGAGCCCCCAGCTCTTCCCCCTCCAGCAGCTCGAGGACGATGAAGGGCGTCCCGGTCTCGGTCAGCCCGTGATCCAGCGTCTGGACCACGTGGGGGCTCCGGATCTGGGCCGCCGCCGTGGCCTCGCGCTTGAACCGCTCGATGGCCTCTGGCGACGTGGTCATCTCGGGCGAGAGGAACTTCACCGCCACCTGGGTCTGAAGGGCCAGCTGGTCCGCGAGCCACACGCTCCCCATGCCCCCCTTGCCCAGGAGCCTCCGGAGCCGGAGCGTCGGGGTGACAAGCTGCCCTTCCTGAAGATTCACAAGGGCGCAGCATAACCCGACTGCAGCGGTCTGGCCCACCTTTGCAACCTTGCCAAAGATTTACCTCGGATCCGTTGACAACGCGCTCCGCTCTCGCCCACGCTTCGCTTCATGCCTCGCGCTTCTCATGCTTCCTTTCCCGCGTTTGGCCTGCTCGCTGCTTCCGCGCTGATTGCCTGCAACTCCACCTCGGAGCGAGGGCCCTACGCCTTCGAGGAGCCTGGGTATCAATTCACCGCAAGCACCGGGGGAAGTAGCCCCATGGGCCTGGGTGGGGGGAGCACGGGGATAGCGGGGGAAAATCTGGCCGGGATCATCGAAGGCGGCTTTGGCGGTGGCGGGGTGGGAGCCATGGGGGGGAGCAGCGGTCAGGGGGGCTCCAGCGGCTCCGG
>JALOQB010000355.1 GCA_025453595.1 Polyangiaceae bacterium | reverse complement strand
CCGGGCCGCTCGCCGCACCGAACTGCGCCTTCGCACGGGCGAGGCGCTCCGGTGGTTCTCCCTCGGTCTGGTGCCCACCCTGACCGCCTTCGGGGGCTGGCTCACCCACGCCAAGCTGACCCACGGGGCCCCCGGGCCTGCCTCCTCGGTGCTCCTCGGGGCCACCGCCCTCGGCGCCGTGGCCTCCTCCGGCGCCGCCCTCTGGGCTTACCTCCGTCGCTACCCCGAGCATGCAGGCGCCATCCGCCTCGACGCCTCTCACCAGCTCCACGACCGCATCACCCGAGCAGCGCTCCCCCCTCATGGAAGCCGCCATCGAGGACGCCGCCGAGACCTGCAAGGCCCTCTCCCCGGCCCGCGCGGCCCCCATCGCCCTCCCCCCCGAGCTCGGCGTCGCCGCCGTCCTCGGCCTGCTCATCGCCGGGCTCTCCACGCTCCAGTGGTCCAGCAAGGTCACCGTGTACACCCCCACGGCACCGACCATCGAGGCCGTCGCCCTCTCGCCGGATGACCTCGATCTGTACCGCGAGACGCTCAACGAGCTGGCCAAGAAAGACCAGAGCCCCGAGACCCAGGCCGCCCTGGAGCGCTTCAACCAGCTCATCGAGGACATGGCCCAGAAGCGCCTCGACCGGGCCGAGGCCTTCCGCCGTATGGAAGCTCTGGAGCGTGAGCTGCTGAAGAGCCAGAAGGCGGACGCGAAGGCGATGGATGAGGCCCTGAAGGCGAGGGCCGACGAGCTGAAGAAGAACCCGCACACCAGGAGCCTCGGCGAGGCCCTCTCCAGGAAGGACATGGAGAAGGCCAAGCAGGAGATGAAGAACCTGGCGCAGAAGCTGAGGGATCAGAAGAGCGGGAAGGACAAGAAGAAGCTGACCGAGGAGGAGAAGAAGAAGCTCAAGGAGGCGCTGGAGAAGGCGGCGAAGACGAACAAGGAGACGCTGCAGCGGCTGCAGCAGCAGCGGGAAGAGCTGAGGGCGTCGCTGCTGCAGCGGGAGCAGAAGCCGAGGAGCGAGCAGAGCGACGAGGAGAAGCGGCTGCTGCAGCGGGACAAGAAGGAGCTGGAGCGGCTCGACCGGGAGATCGAGCAGAAGGAGCGCGCCGAGCGCCAGCTGGACCGGCTCGATCGCGAGCTCTCCCAGGCCGCCGAGGACCTGATGAAAGACCTGGGGCTGAGCGCCGAGGACCTGGAGCGGGGGGCCGAGGACATCAACCGGATGGCCCAGGAGGAGATGTCCGAGAAGGAGAAGGAGGAGCTGCGGCAGCGGCTCCAGGAGCTGCGCGAGCTGCTGCGCCAGGAGGGCAAGGGGGGCGAAGAGCTGAAGAAGCGGATGAAGAAATTCGCCAAGAAAGCCCGGGGAGGCCAGGGCCAGGACCAGGACCAGGGCCAGGGGAAGAAAGGCAAGGGGAAGAAGGGCCAGCAGGGCGACGACGGCGACGACGGCGACGAGGACGGCGACGGCGACGACGGCCAGAAGGGTCAGGGCAAGAAGAAGGGCCAGGGCCAGCAGGGCGACGACGGCGACGACGGCGACGACGGCGAGGGCCAGGGCAAGAAGGGGAAGGGCAAGAAGGGCCAGGGCCAGCAGGGCGACGGCGACGGCGAGTGGATGATCGGCCCCGGAGGCAAGAAGATCTGGATGCAGAAGGGCGGCCAGGGGCAAGGCCAGGGGCAAGGCCAGGGGCAAGGCCAGGGGCAGTCCCCCGGCGGCACGGAGCCCGGGCAAGGGAAGCAGTGGGGCTCGGGCCACGACGGCAACATCGCCGGCAAGGGGACCAGCGGGAAATTCGGTACGCAGGACGTGGAGGCGACCGCCGCCGATACCGGCCAGGGGCCCAGCGTCAGCGAGACCATCCACGGGGCCGCGCAGAAGGGCTTCGTGGGCAAGGGCTACAAGAAGGTGTACGCCGACTACAAGACGCACGCGGAAGAGGCGATGAAGAACGAGGATATCCCCCCCGGCTATCGCTTCTACGTGCAGCGGTACTTCCAGCTCATCCGGCCCCGCGAGTGAGCAGGCGGGCCCGGGCGAGCGGCGTGCTTCAGGAGGATCAGGATGAGCGAGCAAGCGACGAAGGAAGATGTGGCGTGGTTCCAGGGCCGGATCAGCCTCCTGCGGGAGGAGATCGGCAAGGTGATCGTCGGCAACCGGGAGGTGGTCGACGGGGCCCTCACCTGCATGCTGGCCGGGGGCCACGCGCTGCTGGAAGGCGTGCCCGGCCTGGGCAAGACCCTGCTGGTCCGCACCCTCGCCCAGGCCCTCTCCCTCACCTTCTCGCGCATCCAGTTCACCCCGGACCTGATGCCCGCCGACATCCTCGGCACCACGATGATCGAGGAGGACCAGCGGGGGCATAAATCCTTCGAATTCCGCAGGGGCCCCATCTTCGCCAACCTGGTGCTGGCGGACGAGATCAACCGCGCCACCCCCAAGACCCAGAGCGCCCTGCTCGAGGCCATGGCCGAGAAATCCGTCACCGTCGCCCGCACCAGCCACCAGCTCGAGGCCCCCTTCCTCGTCATGGCGACGCAGAACCCCCTCGAGAGCGAGGGCACCTACCCCCTCCCCGAGGCCCAGCTCGACCGGTTCTTCTTCAAGCTCCACGTCCCCTTCCCCACCCGCGACGAGCTCAACGGCATCCTCAGCCGCACCACCGGCGACTCGACCACCGGCGTCTCCCCGGTCCTCACCCGCGACGAGATCCTCAAGATGCAGCGCCTCGCGCGCCAGGTCCCGGTGGCCCCCCACGTCCAGGATTACGCCGTTCGCCTGCTCCAGGCGACCCACCCCGATGGCCCCGACGCCCCCGACATGGTCAAGCAGTTCGTCCGCTTCGGCGCCTCCCCCCGCGGCGCCCAGGCGGTGCTCCTCGCCGCCAAGATCCGCACCCTCTTCGAGGGCCGCTGGGCCGCCAGCATCGAGGACCTCAAGGCCTCCGCCAGGCCCGCCCTGCGCCACCGCGTCCTGCTGAATTTCGAGGGCGAAGCGGAGGGGGTCAAGAGCGACCTTGTGCTGGAACAGATCCTGAAGACGCTCCCTGAAGGCAAGAAGTGAATGGGCCTGCTCGATCGGTTCCGGCGGAAGAAGGCGGTGCAGCGGTCGAGGGCCGACGCCGAGCTTTTTGACGACGAGTTCCAGCGGAAGCTCGACTACCTGGCGATCGTGAGCCGCAAGGTGTTCGCGGGGCGCATGCGGGCCGAGCGGAAGACGAAGAAGAGCGGGAGCGGGATCGAGTTCGTGGATCACCGGGACTACGTGCCGGGCGACGACCTGCGGTACCTGGACTGGAACGTGTACCAGCGGTTCGGGCGGCTGCAGGTGCGGCTCTTCGAGGAGGAGGAGGATCTGGCGGTCTACATCCTGGTGGACACGTCGACCTCGATGCGGTTCGGCGACGGGGAGAAGCTGCGCCACGCGAAGAAGGTGGCGGCGGCGCTGTCGTACGTGGCGCTGGCGAACCTGGACCGGGTGGCGGTACTGGGGGTCGGGGAGAAGCTGACCGATTCGATGGCGCCGGCGCGGGGGAAGGAGCGGATCTTCCGTGTGTTCCAGTTCCTGCGGGGGCTGGAGACCGAGGGCATGACCGATCTGAAGGTGGCGCTGCGCTCCTTCGCGGCGCGGAACAAGCGCCGCGGGATGGCGGTGCTGATCAGCGATCTCTACGATCCGGCGGGCTTCGAGGAGGGGATCAACGTGCTGCGGTACAACCGCTTCGAGCCGCTGGTGATCCACATCAACAACCGGGCCGAGGCGAAGCCGACGCTGCTGGGCGACGTGCTGCTGTACGACTGCGAGACCGGGGAGGAGCGCGAGGTGACGGTGACCGCGCGGCTGCTGGAGAAATACAGGATGGCGTACGAGGAGTACCGGCGCGAGGTCGAGCTGTTCTGCGCGTCGAAGCAGGTCCCTTACTTCGAGGCCGACGTGAGCGTCCCCTTCGAGGACCTGGTGCTGCGGATCTTCCGTCGGGGAGGGTTCCTCCGTTGATGCAGCTCACCGGGCTCCCGCTGCAGCAGCTCCTGCTGGCCGGCGGGCTCGCCGCCGCCTTCACCGTCGCGCTCTACATCCTGAAGATGCGCCGCCGCGCCGTGGCGGTGCCCTTCGCGCCCCTCTGGCGCCGCGTGCTCAAGGATCAGGACGCGACCAGCCTCTTCTCCCAGCTGAAGCGGCTGCTCTCGCTGCTGCTCCAGCTGGCGCTGCTGACGCTGCTGCTGCTGGCGCTGGGGGATCCGAGGCCCGCGGCGGCCCTGCTGGAGGGGCGGAGCGTGGTGGTGCTCCTCGACGCCAGCGCGTCGATGCAGGCCACGGACGCGGCGCCGACGCGGCTGGACGCGGCCCGCGAGAAGGTGCGGGGGCTGGCCCGGGGCCTGTCCGGCGCCGACCGCATGCTGATCGCCCAGATGGACGCGGTGGTGACCCCGCTGTCGACGCTGACCGGCGAGGTGAGCGACCTGGAGGCGGCGCTGACCCAGGTCCGCCCCACGGACACCCGCGCCGATTTCCCCCGGGCCCTCCGCTTCGCCGCGGACACGCTGCGCGGCGCCTCCAAGCCCGAGATCATCGTGGTGAGCGACGGGGCCCTGGGGCCAGCCCACGACGCCCTCGGCGACGTGCACCTCGGCGACATCAAGCTGAGCGCCATCCGGGTCGGAGAGCGCGGGAAGAACGTGGCCATCTCCAACTTCTCGGTGCGGCGTTACCCCCTCGACAAGAGCCGCTACGAGGTCATGCTCGAGGTCACCAACACCCACGACGAGCCCACCGAGGTCGAGCTCTCGCTGCTGGGCGACGGCGACCTGGTCGATGTCACCCGCCTCAAGCTCGCCCCCCGCGAGCGGCTTCCGCGGTTTTACCCCAACCTCTCCGGCGCCAGCCGCACCCTGGAGGCCAGGCTGCGCAACGCCGATGGCTCCCGGGATGACCTGCCCGCCGACGACCGCGCCTTCGCGCTGCTCCCCGAGCGCCGTCGCGTCCGGGTCCAGTGCGTCACCCGCGGCAACACCTACCTCGAAGCCGCGCTCCTCCTCGATGAGTACCTCGACGTCACCACCGTCGACCCCGCCAGGTACCCGGCCGCTGGCTCCTTCGACGTCACCATCTTCGACGGCGCTCCCCCTCGCTACGCCGAGAACAGCGGCGCCGCCCTGTACCTCGACCCCTCCGGCGACGGCTCGCCCTTCAAGACCGGCAAGGAGCTCTCCGATTACGGCTTCGACGGCTGGGAAAAGAAGCACCCGCTGGTGCGCTGGCTGGTCCTCGACGCCATCGGCGTCGCCAGGGGCCGCGAGCTCCTCGCCGAGGAGGGCGACAAGGTGGTCGCCTGGTCCGACGATGGCGGTAAAAAAAGACCCATCCTGCTCTCGGGCCGCCGCGACGGTCACCGGGTGGTCGGCCTCGGCTTCGACCCCCGGGAGAGCGACATCGTGCTCCGCATCGCCTGGCCCCTGCTGCTGCTGAACACCATCAACGACTTCGTCGAGGAGGACGCCCGCTACCTGTCCTCCTTCCGGACGGGAGATGTATGGAAGATCCCTGCACCCACCGGGGCGACGGCGCTCCAGGTCGAGGGCCCGGACGGCCTCTCGCGGGAGGTTCCGGTGCACGACGGGCGGGCGGTGATGCTGGGGCAGCGGGCGGGGTTCTACAAGGCGACGGCGGGGGGCGTCGATTTCCACTTCGCGGCGAACCTGTCGGATGTGGGCGAGTCGACGATCGCGCCGGCGCCCGAGATCAAGGTGGACAGCAGGGCGGCGGGGGAGGTGGCGGGGTTCACCGTCGGGGTCCGGCGTGAACTGTGGATCTACCTGCTGGCGGCGGCGGTGCTGATCTCGACGATCGAATGGCTGACCTACCACCGGCGGTTGACGGTCTGATGGCAAGAGCAAGGAAGATCCTGTGGGCCGTGGCGCTGGCGTCGCTGGGAGGGCTGCTGTTCTTCCTCTACCGACGGTACGTGCTGCTGGCGCCGGCGCCGACGCTGACCTGGGCCTACCAGGGGACGACGTACGAGCTGCTGTCGCCGCGGATGCTGGCGGTGGGGCTGGTGCTGCCGGTGCTGCTCTACGCCCTGGGCAAGAGCCTGGCCGATCTGCCCTGGCCCCAGCGGGTGCTGTCGGTGGTGCTGCGCTTCGGGTTTCTGGCCCTGCTGGGCGTGGCCCTGGGGCGGCTGTCGCGCACGTCGACGACGGCGAAGGTGTGCACGATCTACCTGGTCGACGTGTCCGAGTCGGTGCCCGTCGAGGCCCTGCAGGACGCCCGGGGCGAGGTGCAGAAGCTGCTGGACGCCAAGCCCAAGGACGATGTCCTCAAGGTGATCTCCTTCGCCCGCAGGCCCCGGGTGCTCGACCTCGCCCAGGAGGGCAAGCAGGCCCCGGACATCGGGCGCCACGAGGGGGCCGGGCTCAACGCGGGATCCAACCTCCAGGCCGCGATGCAGCTGGCCTACGGCCTGTTCCCCCCGGGGTACCTCAAGCGCGTGGTGCTGCTGTCCGATGGTCTCCAGACCGACGGCGACGCGCTGGCCGAGGCGGAGCGGGCGAAGCAGCTCGGCGTGCGCATCTCGGTCGCCTCGTTCCGCAGGCCGGTGCCCGGCGAGGTGGCGGTCCGGGAGCTCAAGCTGCCTCCCCGGGTCAAGGTCGGCGAGGCCTTCGAGATCCACGCGGATATCTACGCCAGCCGCCCCACCTCGGCCCGCGTCCGCCTCTTCCAGGGCGAGGCGCTCAACGGCCTCGACGGCGTGCGCAAGCTCGACCTCAAGGCCGGCGACAACGACGTGGTGTTCAAGTCCATCGTCCGGGTCGCCGGCGAGGTCACCTACGCCCTCGAGCTGGACGAGATCGCCGAGGACAAGTTCAAGGAAAACAACCGGGTCGCCACCACCGTCGACGTCCCCGGGAAGCCCGCCATCCTCTTCATCGAGAGCAACTCCTCCCACGCCAGCTACCTCTCCAGCGCCCTCACCGCCCAGCAGTTCGACGTCGACGTGCGGCCCCCCTCCGCCTTCCCAGGCTCCCTCAAGGAGCTGGAGCGCTACGACTTCGTCATCCTCAGCGACACCCCCGCCGACCGCTTCAGCCTCGACGCCCAGGGCCTCGTCGAGGCCTACGTCCGCGACCTCGGCCAACACCACCATCGAGCGCATCCTCCCGGTCCGCATGGATGGCAAGAAGGAGAACGAGACCCCCTCCGTCGCCCTCTCCCTCGTCATCGATCGCTCCGGCTCCATGACCGGCCAGGCCATGGAGATGGCCAAGGCCGCCGCCAAGGCCGCCGTCGACGTCCTCCAGCCCTCCGACCTGGTCGAGGTCATCGCCTTTGACTCCCAGCCCACCCGCTACGTCAAGATGACCCCCGCCCGGCGCAAGGGCAAGATCGCCGGCGACATCGCCCGCATCCAGCCCGGCGGCGGCACCGAGATCTTCCCCGCCCTCGACGCCGCTTACCAGGATATCTCCGTCGTCCAGGCCCGCAAAAAACACGTCATCCTCCTCACCGACGGCAAGGCCCCCACCGCCGGCATCCGCGACGTCGTCCAGGCCATGGCCGCCGAGTCCATCACCGTCACCTCCGTCGGCCTCGGCGGTGACGTCGACGACGCCCTCCTCGCCATGATCAAGGACGTCGGCGGCGGCCGCTTCCACAAGGTCCCCGACCCCGCCTCCCTCCCCAAGATCTTCACCACCGAGACCGAGGTCGTCTCCCGTCAAGCAGCTCAGGAAGATTGGTTTCAGGTCAAACAATCTGGCCCCGCTGGCTTCCTCGCCGGCGTCGATATCGGCAGCTCCCCCTACCTGCACGGGTACGTCTCCACCCGCATGAAGCCCCCCCCGGCCCAGGAGATCCTGGTGGCGCCCAACGGGGAGCCGATCCTGGCGCGGTGGCGCGTGGGGCTCGGGTGGACGATCGCGTGGACCAGCGACGTGAAGAACCGCTGGGCCGTCGAGTGGCTGCGGTGGGGCGGTTTCGGTCAGTTCTTCGGCCAGCTCTCCCGGGAGCACATGCGGGTGAAGCACCGCCGCGAGTTTGACCTGAGGACCGAGGTGAACAGCGGCGAGGTGCGGGCGTACATCGACGCGTTCGACGCGAGCGAGCGCTTCGAGAACGGGCTGGACTCGGTGCTGACGGTGGTGGGGCCGATGCCCTCGCAGGAGAAGCGCGACCTGGTGATGCAGCAGGTCGCGCCGGGGCGCTACGAGACGTCCTTCCTGCTGGACCGGTACGGCTCGTTCCTGCTGCGGGCCGAGCACCGCCGCTCCACCGAGGACGGCAAGAAGACCGCCGTGGCGGTCAGCTACGGTCACATCAACAACCCGTACCCCCCCGAGTTCAGCCGCTTCGAGCCGGACAAGGCGACGCTGGCCCGCATCGCCGAGGCCACCGGCGGCCGCGTGGACCCGGCCCCCACCCAGGTGTTCGACGCAGGCGGCGAGAAGATCGAGTACCACGAGGCCCTCTGGCCCCGGCTGGTGGGGGCGGCGGTGGCGCTGTTCCTCCTCGACCTGCTGCTGCGCCGCGTCCGCATCTTCGACCGCAAGGTGCTGCCCAAGACCCTCCCGGCGCTCCGGCGCTCCTGAGCGCTGGCCCTCAGCGCAGCACGCTGCGGGCGATGACGGTCCGCTGGATCTCGCTGGTCCCCTCGTAGATGGTCGTGACCCGCACGTCGCGCAGGTGGCGCTCGACGGCGAACTCGCGGGTGTACCCGTAGCCCCCGTGGACCTGGACCGCCCGGTTGCAGATGGCGTTGGCGGCCTCGCTGGCGAAGAGCTTCGCCATGCTCGCCTCGCGGGAGAAGGGCTGGCGTGCCTCCTTGAGCGAGGCCGCCCGCAGGGTCAGCAGCAGGGCGGCGTCGAGCTCCGTGGCGCTGTCCGCGAGCATCCACTGGATGGCCTGAAAATCGGCGATCGGCTTGCCAAACTGCTGGCGATCCCGCGCATACTTGCCGGACGCGTCGAGGGCCGCCCGGGCGATGCCGCAGGCCTGGCTGGCGATGCCGATGCGGCCGCCATCGAGGGCCATCATCGCGATCTTGAAGCCACCCCCCAGCTCGCCCAGCAGCGCGCTGGCAGGGACAAAACAGCGCTCCAGGGTGAGGGGCACCGTGTTGGACGCGCGCAGGCCCATCTTGTCCTCGGCGCGGCCCGGCTTCAGGCCCGGGTTCCCCTTCTCGACCAGGAAGCAGGAGATGCCCCGGGTCCCGGCCCCCCCGGTGCGGGCCCAGACCACGAAGACGCCCGCATGGGCGCCGGAGGTGATCCACTGCTTCTGCCCTTCCAGCAGGTACCCGCCGTCGACCCGGGTGGCGGTGGTGCGCATGCCCCCCGGATCGCTGCCGGCCTCGGGCTCGCTCAGCGCAAAGGCCCCTGCCACATGGCGACCCGAGGTGAGCGCCGTCACGTGCCGCTCCCGCTGCTCCTCCGTGCCAAAAGCCTCGATCACCTCGCCCACCATGTTGGTCACCGCCATCGTGACCGCCGTCGACGCGCAGGCCGCCGCGATCTCGGTCATCGCCAGCGAGTAGGCCACCGCCCCCGCCTCGGCCCCGCCGAGCCCCTCGGAGATGTTCACCCCCATCAACCCCAGCCCCGCCATCTCCTGCAGGTACTCCAGCGGGAACACCCCGCTCCGATCGAGCTGCGCCGCGGCCGGCTTGAGCCGCCGCTCCGCGTAGTCCCGGGCGGTCCGCTGCACCAGCAGCTGGGCTTCGTTCAGCGTGAAATCCATCCCTCCGGGATGCTCCAGCGCCGCCGGGATCGCAAGGGCTCACCGCACCCTCCGCATCCAGTACCCTCTCCCCCTCATCCAAACCCGCAGGTCCCCCATGACTCGATCCGCCGAACACCCCATCGATCCCTGGTTCCTTGAACGCTGGTCCCCCCGCGCCATGAGCGGCCAGGTCGTGGAGGAAGCCACCCTCCGCCGCCTGTTCGAGGCCGCGCGCTGGTCCCCCTCCTCCGCCAACCAGCAGCCCTGGCGCTTCGCCTACGCCCAGGCCCGGACCCCGGCCTTCGATCGCTTCTTTGACCTCCTCGTCGAGGGCAACCGGCCCTGGTGCGCCCGCGCCGGAGCCCTCCTGGCCCTCGCCACCCGCAACATCACCTCCCGCGGGGAGCCCGCCCGCACCGCCCAGTTCGACGCCGGCGCCGCCTGGATGGCCCTCGCCCTCCAGGGCTCTCGCCTGGGCCTCGTCGTCCACGCCATGGCCGGCTTCGACCACGACCGCGCCCGCGTCGCCCTCGACCTCCCGGATGACCTGGACCTCTGCTGCATGATCGCCGTCGGTCACCCCGGCTCCCTCGACGACCTCCCCGAGCGCTTCCGCCCCAGGGAGCTCCCCAGCGCTCGCTCCCCCCAGGCCGCCTTCACCGCCGAAGGCTCCTTCTCCTCCTTCCGCACGCCTCCCGCCCTCTGATAGCCTCCGCCTATCAATCAAGCCCTGATGATATCCTGGCGCTGATGCAGCGCCGTGCCCATGCTGGCCCTCACGACCCCGCTCCAAGGAGATCCCCATCATGTACAAGAGCCCAAGCCCCCTCCCCGAGACGACCCGCGCCCGGCTCGTCGAGACCCTCAACGCAAGGCTGGCCGATGGCCTCGATCTGCACAGCCAGATCAAGGTGGCCCACTGGAACATCAAGGGCCCCCAGTTCGCGTCGCTCCACCCCCTCTTCGAGACCTTCGCGGTGAGCCTGGCCGCGCACAACGACGCGATCGCCGAGCGCGCAGTCACCCTCGGCGGCAAGGCCTACGGGACCGTGCGGCACGTGGCAGGGGCCTCGAAGCTGCCCGAGTACCCGCAGGAGACCTCCCGGGATCTGGAGCACGTCAGGCTCCTCGCCGACCGGATCGAGGTCTACCTCGCTGGCCTCCGCGAATCTCGCGCAGCAGCAGAAGAACTCCGTGATACCGATTCGGTCGACCTGCTGACAGGTATCATCACCGAGTTTGAAAAACACGCCTGGTTCCTCCAGGCCTCCCTCGGGTTAGGGCCCTTCGGGGGGATGGGGGGGCTTGCGCAGCCCACGCCCGCGGCAAGGGGGTTGGTGGGGCTGCGCCCCGGGGGCTTCGCGGAAACGGTGGGCTGCCCGCCCACACCCGGGCAAGGGGGCCGATGGGGCTAGCGCCCCGCGCGGCCCCCTTGCATCCCCCGGCTCCCCCTCTATAAGCAGGCATCCGGGCGAGACGAGGAGCAACGGAAAGAGCTCAGAAGCGCCCCTTGCCCATCCCTTCGGGACGGGACCCGCGGGGCTCGTACCGCCTCGTCTCTACCGTTCGTTTGTGCACAAACCGTCTCGGAGTGTGACGGGCGTGTGTGACAGTTGGTGCTCCAAGGATCG
>JALOQB010000067.1 GCA_025453595.1 Polyangiaceae bacterium | reverse complement strand
AGGTGGCTCGCGTCATGCCGCAGCCCGGGCAGGGGAGCCGCAGCACCGCCGCCATCGGGCAGGGGAGCAGGCCCGGCAGGATCAGCGCCAGGGCCCCGAGGAGCACCAGCGCCACCCGCCCGAGGCGAGGCAGAAAAGGACCTGGTCGGGGCTCGCTCACGGGGGCGAGGTACCAGGCCCGCTCGCTCACGAGGAGCGCGCCCCCAGGTGCTGCCAGATCTGGTTGGCGTCGTTGGGGATCATGTACGGCCCGAGGAAGATGTAGAGGATCAGGTTGCCCTCGCCCTGGACCGGCGTGCCTGCCTTGGCGCGGGCCTCGGCGATCAGCTTGGGCATGCCGAGCACCGGGATCAGCGGGAACAGGAACCAGAGGATCGAGGCCTTCTTGCCGTTGCCCACGAAGGCATTGAGCTCATCTTCGAGGGCGCGCATCTGCGCCAGGCCGATGAGAAAGCAGACGCCGGTGAGCAGGAAGACCACGATGGGGTTCCGGATGGTGCCCACGGGACCCACGGGCGCCAGGCCCGCCGAGCCCACCGGAGCCATCGGCGCCGAGCCCATGGGTACCATCGCCCCCGGGCCACCGTAAGGAGCAGGGGCCTGCGGGGGAGCCGCCATCGGAGCACCGTAGCCGCCCATCGGGTTCGGCGGGGGAGCACCAAAGTCAGACGGAGCCCCGTAGCCACCGGGAGGCCCCGCGGGGGGGGCACCGTAGCCGCCCTGCAGGCCGCCAAAGGGAGGCGGTGCGGGTTCTGGAGCGGGGGCCGGTGGGGGCGGTTCCGGGGCCGAGGGGGCGGCGCCGAAGGGAGCGCCGCCGCCAAAGCCAGGGGAAGGCGGCGGGAAGGCGGGAGGGGGGCCGTCCGCGACGAAGGTGCTGCCCATCGGGTTGACGTCGGAGCCGCCCCCGGGAGGTGCAAAGGCGTGGGGTGCTTCGGGCGGAGAGGGGGCCATCGGAGCTGGCGCGGCGCCAGGGGCAGGCGGCGCGATCCCCACGATGGTGCCCTTCATCTGGCGGCGGGCCGCCGCGGCAGCATCGGCCGCGGAGGGGGGCGGGGGAGCCACCGGCGGGGGCGGAGTTGCACCCCCCGGTGTCGGCGAGTTCATCATCAGCATGGTGCCCTTGAACTTCGGGGCTGCCGCACCCTTCAGATTGAAGCCGCAGTTGCCACAGGTCGTTGCGGAGTCAGGGTTCTGAGCCCCACAGTTCGGACAATACAAGCCACACCTCCATCCAACAGGAAGCCCTCGTGCAAGGGCGGCAAGAGCCTACCCTCAGGCCCCCGGTCTCACAAGTTGATCGCGACCCGCAACGGAAATGAGCCGTTGAAACTTGGGGGGCGGGCCACTAGCGTCTCATCTCCAGTTATGCCTTTCGCCCTCACCCCCGAGCGCGAGCGCGAGTTCGCGGACATCCTCTCGCGCTACCCGAACAAGATGGCGGCCACGATCCCGGTGTTGCACCTGTGCCAGGAGCAAAACGGCTGGGTCTCCGAGGACGTCATTTCTTTTGTCGCGCAACGCCTGGAGGTCTCCACTGCCCACGTGAAGGGGGTGGTGACCTTCTACACGCTGTTCAACCAGAAGCCGGTGGGCAAGCACACCGTCTGGGTGTGCCGCACCCTGTCCTGCGCGCTGCGAGGCGCCGACGACGTGCTGCACCACTGCGAGAAGCGCCTCGGCATCCACGAGGGGGAGACCACCAAGGATGGCAAGGTAACGCTTCGCACCGCCGAGTGCCTGGCCGCCTGCGGCCAGGCGCCGATGATGCAGGTCGACAAGACCTTCCACGAGAACCTCACGCTGGCCGACGTCGATCGCATCCTCGACGGTCTGCGCAAGTCGTGACGACCCGAAGAAGAGCTCCATGATCAACCGAACCAAGCTCATCTCCCGAACTTATGATCTCCCCGAGGGCCACACGCTGGCCGCGTACGAGTCCGTCGGGGGCTACAAATCGGCGCGCAAGGCGCTGGCGCAGACCCGCGATCAGGTGATCAACGAGGTCAAGGCGGCGAACATCCGGGGCCGCGGCGGCGCGGGCTTCCCGTGTGGCGTCAAATGGAGCTTCATGCCGAAGGCCTCGGCGAAGCCTCATTACCTCGTGATCAACGCCGACGAGGGTGAGCCTGGCACCTTCAAGGATCGCACGATCATGGAGAAGAACCCCCACTCCGTGGTCGAGGGCTGCATCATCGGCTGCTACGCGATCGGCGCCCACGCGGCGTACATCTACGTGCGCGACGAGCTGCACCTCTCCAAGGAGCGGCTCTGGCAGGCGATCCACGAGGCGCGCAAGGCGGGCTACCTCGGGCAAAAGGCCCTGGGCTTCGACTACCCGGTCGACGTGTTCGTGCACACCGGCGCCGGCGCGTACATCTGCGGCGAGGAGACCTCGCTTCTCAACAGCCTCGAAGGTCGCCGCGGTGAGCCCCGGCTCAAGCCCCCGTTCCCGGCGCAGGTCGGCGCCTTCGGGTGCCCCTCCACGGTCAACAACCTCGAGACCATCGCGGCGGTGCCGCTGGTCTTCGAGGTGGGGGGCGATAGCTTCTCGCAGATGTCGGCGCTCCATCACCTCAAGGACGGCGGGGTGCGGCTGTTCGGCGTCAGCGGCCACGTGCGCACGCCGGGGGTCTTCGAGACGGCGGTGGGGCTCACGCTGCGCGAGCTGGTCTACGAGCTCGGGGGCGGCCCCCTGCCGGGGTCGAAGGTGCTGGGGGTGATCCCCGGGGGCAGCTCTTGCCCGATCCTGAGGCCCGAGGATGTGGTCAACGCTCCGGACGAGAAGTCGCCCCTGCACCCCTGGCACGGCAAGCCCGTGTTCGACGTGCCCATGGGCGTCGACACCTACCGCGCCCTGGGGACGATGCTGGGCACGTGCTGCGCCATCGTGCTGAGCGACAAGGCCGATCCGGTGCTGGCGTTCCACAACATCATGCGGTTCTACCGCCACGAGAGCTGCGGCCAGTGCACGCCCTGCCGGGAGGGGACGGGCTGGATCGAGCGGATCCTCGACAAGCTGGTGGCGGGCGAGGCCACGATGGCCGATATCGATCTGCTCCACGAGATCGGGTCGAACATCATCGGCAACACGATCTGCGCTTTTGGCGAGGGGGCGGCCATGCCCGTCCTGGGTTTTGTGCAGAAATTCCGCCCTGAGCTAGAAGCTTACGTGAATTCCAAGGGGAAGTCTGGTACGGGGAGGCTCGCCCTGTAACCCCTCCCCGCTCGACGGGGGGTCTCTGGCGCCATCGACGGCGTCAGCGAGCGAGGTCTCAGCATGAACAGCGAGACGCTGAAAATCGTGTATTTTTACGTGTGCGCCGCGATGGCGGTGGCAGGTGCCCTGTTCACGGTGGGTGCGATCAACCCGATCCGGGGGGCCATGGGCTTGCTGCTGACCATCAGCGGCATCGCAGCCCTGTTCCTGTCGCTCCACGCCGAGTTCCTGGCCGCCGTGCAGCTCATTGTCTACGCCGGCGCGGTCGTGGTGCTCTTCCTGTTTGCGATCATGCTGCTGGGGCCTGCGGCCCTGCCGCCGGACGACAAGGAGAGCCTCCCGAGCCGCGTGGTGGGGGCCGTGGGCGTGGGGCTGCTGGGGGTCGGCGGGGTCCTGTCGATCCTGGCTGGCAACGGTGACAAGCCCAAGGCCTTCCCCCTGGTCAAGGGGGGCGAGGGCACCATCGAAGCGGTGGCCCGCGAGGTCTTCGGCCCCGGGCTGGTGCCCTTCGAGCTGGCCAGCGCCCTGCTGATGGTCGCGGTGGTCGGCGCGGTGGCCGTGGCCCGCGGGAAGCAAGGCGAGGCGGCTCCTGCGCCCCGCACCACCCCCGAGGTCCACCGTGGCCCCCGCGTGGTCATCACCGCGCCCGACGACAAGGCGCCCGAATCCCCGGAGGTTCCATGATTCGCGTGGAGCATTACCTGGTGCTGTCGGCGATCCTCTTCGCCATCGGCGCCATCGGCTTCCTGGTCCGGCGAAACGTCATCGTCGCGCTGATGAGCATCGAGCTGATGCTCAACGCGGTGAACCTGACGCTGGTCGCCTTCAACCGCATGCACCTGCACCACACGGGGCAGATGTTCACCTTCTTCATCATCGCCGTGGCAGCCGCGGAGGCCGCCGTGGGGCTGGCGATCGTGCTGGCGGTCTACCGTAACCGGCGCACGATCCGAACCGATCAGGCGGATCAGCTCAAGGGCTTAGCGATGGAACGTGTCTTCGATCTCTATCCTGCCACCCACTTCTCGTTGCTGGGGGTGATCCTGGGGCTGCCGCTCCTGGGCGCCTTCATCAACGGAGTTTTTGGCAAGCGACTCGGTCGCGACGCCGTGCGCGCCACGGGCCTGATGGTCATGGGGGCGGCCTTCCTGACCGCGGTGGTGGCCTTCGGTGCCCTGGTGCACCACGCCCACACCCTCCAGGACGCCGCGGGCAACGCCACGCAGAACCCCCGGCTCGTCTGGATCGCCTGGAAGTGGCTCACGCTCTCGCTGGGCGAGGCCAAGGGCCTCACCAACCTGCAGGTGGGCTTCGCCATCGACCCGCTCTCGGCGACGATGATGCTGGTGGTGACCGGCGTGGGCTTCCTCATCCACCTGTACTCCTCCTCGTACATGTGGAAAGACCCGGGGTTTTACCGGTTCTTCGCCTACCTCAACCTGTTCGTCTTCTCGATGCTGGTGCTGATCCTGGGCGACACCCTGCCGATGCTCTTCGTCGGCTGGGAGGGCGTCGGCCTCTGCAGCTACCTGCTCATCGGCTTCTGGTTCGATGAAGAGAAGAACGCCGCCGCCGGTAAGAAGGCGTTCATCGCCAACCGCGTCGGTGACTTCGGCATCCTGGTGGGCACGGCGATGCTGCTCCACTACACCGGCAGCCTCGACTTCCAGGGCATGATCGCCAACAGCGGTCGCCTGATGGAAGAGGTGACCGTGTGGCCCATCGGCAACGCGCCGATGCTCTTCTCCTCGCCGATCAAGGTGTACGCCGCCACGCTCTGCGGCCTGGCGCTGTTCCTCGGCTGCACCGGCAAGAGCGCCCAGATCCCGCTGTACGTGTGGCTCCCGGACGCGATGGCGGGCCCCACCCCGGTCTCGGCGCTCATCCACGCGGCCACCATGGTGACCGCCGGCGTGTACCTGATCTGCCGCCTGTCCCCGATCTTCGCCCTGTCGCCCGCCACCATGGCGGTGATCGCCACCACCGGCGCCCTGACGGCGCTCTTCGCGGCGAGCATCGGCCTGGTGCAGAACGACATCAAGAAGGTGCTCGCTTACTCGACGGTGAGCCAGCTCGGGTACATGTTCCTCGGCGTGGGCGTGGGGGCCTTCTCGGACGGCTTCTTCCACGTCTTCACCCACGCCTTCTTCAAGGCCTGCCTCTTCCTCGGCGCGGGCAGCGTCATCCACGCGATGCACGCCCGCATTCACGACACCGACGCCTCGCAGGACATGCGCAACATGGGGGGCCTGCGCAAGCACATGCCCTACACCCACGCGACGTACCTGGTCTCGTGCCTGGCGATCGCGGGGGTGCCGCTGACCGCGGGCTTCTTCTCCAAGGACGAGATCCTGGCGAAGACCTGGGAGGTCACCGTGATCGGGGCCCGCGCCGCCAACCAGTGGGCCCCGCCCGCGTGGCTGGGCAAGGTGCTGTTCGTCATCGGCATCCTGGCAGCGACGATGACGGCCTTCTACATGTTCCGCACCTACTTCCTCACCTTCTGGGGTGAGTTCCGCGGCTGGCGCGTCGTCCCCGGCTGGAAGGATCCGCACGGCCACCACGGCCACGACGATCACCACGGCCACGACGAGTTCGAGCCGGGCGAGGGTCGTGACCACATCGAGGGGCCCGTGCCCCACGAGTCCCCCTGGCAGATGACGGTCCCCCTCGGCGTGCTTGCTTTCTTCGCCATCGCCGCGGGTTACCTCAACGCCAAGATCATCGGTGAGACCATCCATGTCCACGCGCTGACCTGGCTCGATCACTGGCTCGAGCCGGTGTTCCGCCGTGCCAACGCGCTGGTGAACACCCCCGAGTTCAACGCGGGGCATGCCTGGGCCCTGGCGGTCCCGGGGATGCTGGCCGCGGCCGTCGGCATCGGCTTCGCCTACTTCAACTACATCGTGAAGGGCGGCGAGTTCACCGAGAAGCTGGCCGAGAGCGCGCCGGGGCTCCACGAGCTGATGCTCGACAAGTGGCGCGTCGATGAGCTGTACGAGGCGACGGTGCTCGGCGCCGTCGACGAGCTGGCCAGCACCGCGGTCGTCGCCGACAAGTGGATCATCGACGGGATCCTCGCCAAGTTCTCCTCGCTGCTGGTCGCGGGCCTGGGCCACGCCCTGCGCCTGGTGCAGACCGGTCGTATCCAGGTCTACGCGGCCGGCATGGTGGTGGGCACCGTGGCGGTCGCGGCGTTCCTTTACCTGCCCCACTCTGAAGCCGAGGTGAACGGCGGCGACAGCGGGGTCTACAAGGTCAAGGCGGCCGGCGGGGTGGGCTACAAGTTCCGCTGGGACGCGGACGGCGACGGCAAGCCCGACAGCCAGGATTTCGGCTCCGTCGGCGAGATCGAAGTGCGAGTTGAACCCGGCAAGAGCAAGACCGTGGTGCTGGAGGTGCGCAACGCCTTCGGTCGTACCCAGCGCCGCGAGATCGTGGTGGCGCGCCCGCTCCGCGACGGCCAGAGCGCCGCGCTGGACGGCGTGCTCCCTGACAACCAACCGAAGGCGGTGATCCGATGAACCCGTCGACCTTCTCGCTCCTCGACCTGTGGCCCGCGCTGGCCGCGGGCGCGGTGGGGGCGCTCATGCCTTCGCAGCGCAACCCTCGGCTACGGCTGGGGTTGGGGCTGGTGGGCGCGCTCCTGGTCTTCTTCCTCCTCCAGGTGTGGGCTTCCCCGAAGCTCAACCCGGAGCAACCCGCCGAAGAATGGCCTCACCTGCTCAACGTGCTGATCGCGGTGCCTCTCCTCGGGGCCCTGTGGATCCTCTTCATGCCGCGCCAGGCGACCCGCACGCTGCAGGGGTTCACCCTCGCCGCGCTCGGCGTCGACCTGCTGCTCTCGCTGAAGCTGCTCAGCGTGCCGATGTCGAAGGGCTGGCACTTCCAGTACATCAAGGACTGGCTGCCCGAGCTGGGCATCCGGTACCACGTGGCCATCGACGGCATCAGCCTGTGGCTGGTGGTGCTGACCGCCTTCTCCACGCCCATCGCGGCCTACGCGGCCTTCGGTAGCATCAAGACCCGCATCAAGGATCTGTGCTTCAGCATCCTGCTGATGCAGGCGGCGATGATCGCCTCCTTCGTGGCCCTCGATCTCTTCCTGTTCTACCTGTCCTTCGAGCTGATGCTCGTGCCGATGTACGTGATGATCGGCATCTGGGGCGGGGTCGACAAGATCAAGGCCTCGATCAAGTTCTTCCTCTACACGATGTTCGGCAGCGTGCTGATGCTGGCGGCCATCCTGTACCTGGTGTGGACGTACTCGCGGCTCACCGGCGCGCCGAGCTTTGACCTGCTGGCCCTGTCCAAGGTGATGCTGCCGCAGAAGACCCAGATGCTCTGCTTCTGGGCCTTCGCCATCGCGTTCTTCATCAAGGTGCCGATGTTCCCGGTGCACACCTGGCTGCCGGACGCGCACGTGCAGGCGCCCACCGCCGGTTCGGTGATCCTGGCAGCCATCATGCTGAAGGTGGGCACCTACGGGTACCTGCGCTTCGCCATGGGCCTCTTCCCCTGGGCGGCGCGCACCAACAGCGCCAACCTGGCCGGCGTGGCGGTCCTCGGCGGCATCCTCTACGGCGCCCTGTGCGCCTGGAAGCAGGATGACGTGAAGAAGCTGGTCGCGTACTCCTCGGTGGCACACCTTGGTTACGTGATGTTGGGCCTCTTTGGGTCCACGACCAGCGGGATCCAGGGCTCGATCCTCCAGATGGTGAACCACGGTATCTCCACCGGCGCGCTCTTCCTCCTGGTGGGGGTCATCTACGACCGGCGTCACACCCGCCAGGTCGAGGAGTTCGGCGGCCTCGCCAAGGTGATGCCGGTCTACACGGCCCTCTGGATCATCGTCACCCTCGCCAGCATCGGCGTCCCCGGGACCAACGGCTTCGTGGGTGAGTTCATGATCATCATGGGCACCTACGTGTCCGGCGCCCTCGCCAAGTTCGGCGGCATCGACGCGGTGCTGGCGGCGGCCGGCGTCATCCTGGGCGCCGTGTACATGCTGAGCGTCACCCAGAAGATGTTCTTTGGCCCCCTCTCCAACCCGAAGAACAAGCACCTCAAGGACATCAACGCCCGCGAGATCCTCGCGCTGTCACCCCTCATCGTGATGATCTTCGTCATCGGCCTCTTCCCCGCGGTCTTCCTCGACCGGATGAAGGACGCCGTCGACTCCTTCGACGTGCGGTACCGCGACACCTTCGAGGCCGCCAAGGCTCACGGCAACGACCCGGCGGCCCTCCTCGACATCAAGGATGAAACCTTCACCAAGGGCGCGCCCCCGGTCGGCAAGTCCGCGGCAAACACCGAGGGAGCCAAGTGATGGGCGTCTACATCGCGCTATCCCCCCTGCTGATCCTGGTGCTGGGCGGCTGCGGCCTGATGCTGGCCGAGGCCTTCGGGCGCTTCTCCGAGGATGGCGGCGACGAGGGGCCCTCCTCCGAGCTCTCCCTCGGCAGCGCCGTCTGCCTCCTCGCCGCCGCGCTCATGGCTATGGGCCTCTGGATCAAGGGGCCCGAGACCATCGAGGGCTTCCAGAAGGTGGCCCCCTACCTCATCCTGGATCGGTTCACCCTCTTCTTCACGATGGTGACCTGCCTGGGCGGTGCCCTCGCCTCCCTCCTCGCCGGCGGTTACCTCCCCGAGCACAAGCTGGATCGAGGCGAGTTCTACTCGCTCCTCATGTTCAGCACCATCGGCTGCGTCGTGCTCGCCGCCTCCGGTGACCTGCTCTCCCTCTTCCTGGGCCTCGAGACCATGTCCCTCGGGGTCTACGCGCTCACCGGCTTCCGCCGCGGCTCCACCCGCAGCACCGAGGCCGCCCTCAAGTACTTCCTCCTCGGCTCCTTCGCCGCCGCCCTGCTGCTCTACGGCGGCGCGCTCCTGTATGGAGCTACCGGACACACGGACCTGGTGGGCATCGGCAAGGCCCTCGCGGCGGACCAGGGGCTCCCCTGGCCCATGGTGATCTTTGGCTTCGCCATGATCCTCGTGGGGCTCGCCTTCAAGGTGAGCGCGGTCCCCTTCCACATGTGGGCCCCGGACGCCTACGAAGGCGCCCCGACGCCGGCCATGACCTTCATGGCCGTGGCGGTGAAGAGCGCGGCCTTCGCCATGATGCTGCGCCTGCTGGTGCACTCCTTCAGCAGCCCCGGCTTCACCTCCTGGGGTTCGGGCTGGCCCCCGGTCCTCGCCTTCCTCGCCGTGCTCTCGATGACCGTGGCCAACCTGGTCGCAGGCCGCCAGGAGAGCGTCAAGCGCATGCTCGCCTACTCGTCCGTCGCTCACGCGGGCTACGTGCTGGTCGGCGTCGTGTCGATGACACGCCTCGGCGACGAGGCCCAGGCCAGCGTGCTGCTCTACCTGCTCGCTTACACGGTCTCCACCGCGGGCGCGCTGGGCTCCCTCATCCTGATCGGTAGCCGCGGCGCCGAGGCCGTCAGCTACGAGGACCTCGCCGGGATCGGTCGCCGCCACCCGGCCGCCGCCCTCGCCATGTCCTTCTTCCTGCTCTCCCTCGCCGGCGTGCCCCCCTCGGCGGGCTTCTTCGCCAAGATGTACGTCTTCCGCGGGGCCATCGGCGCTGGCTACTACTGGCTCGCGATCATCGGCCTCCTCAACAGCGTGCTCGGGGCCTACTACTACCTCCGCGTCATGGTCTACATGTACATGCGCGAGCCCGCCCCGGGGGCCCCTGTCGCGGTGCCCATGCGCTCCGGTCTCGTCACCGCAGCCCTCGTCCTGTCCGCGCTCTTCGTGATCGTGCTCGGTGTGCTCCCCGGCTCCGGTCTGTCGATGGCCCTCCAGGCCGTCGCCCGGGGCTGAGTCGCCCGCGGCTCCGGATCTGCTGGCGTTTCCTGTGGTACGCGGCATGCTGCGACCCCGCTCATGCCGACTCCGTTTCCACTGAAACGCACAGAACCCACGAAACAAACCCTCCGGGCTGCCAACTTGGTTGGCAGCGCTGTCATCGTGGTTGGCATGTTTGCAGGGGGGTGCCGCCGCGGAGAAGCCCAGCAGAACCAGCCGACTCCTGCTGCCAGCGCGCGCGCCTCTGCCAGCGCGTCTGCAGGGGCCGCTCCCAACGGCCTCCCCTTCGCACCCGAGAAGATCGCGGCGGTGATCAACCCCGGAAACCTGCCCGTGTACCAGGGCCCTTTCGGGGCCGTCGCGGGGCGCATCACGATCAAGGGTGACCCGCCTCCTCGCCGCGCCGGGACGCAACCTGACCTCAAGCGCTGCGGAAAAGAGGCGATCGCCGAGAACGAGATGCTCTTCCGCGTGAGCCCGGACGGAGGGCTCGCCGACGCGATCGTGGGGGTCACCGGGTACAAGGCGTTCTTGCCCGTGTCTGACCCGGTGGTGCCCGTGAAGATCCGTGGCTGTACCTTCGATCAGCGTACCGTGGTCATGACCTTTGGTCAGCGCCTCGAGGTCCAGAACCTTGACCCCCGCGAGCCTTACCTGCCCCACCTCGAGGGGGCGAAATCCCCGGCGCTGCTGGTGGCCATGCCCGGCGGGGATCCGATCAAGCTGCTGCCCCCTCAGCCCGGCGCGTACATGCTGCTCGATGACCTGAAGCACCCCTGGATGTCCGCCGAGGTTTTTGTCTTCAAGTTCCCCACCGCGACGGTCTCCGATCGCTCGGGGAAGTTCAAGGTGGAGCGGGTCCCTGTGGGGGAGGTCAAGGTAAGCGTCAGGCACCCCGACATCGGGCAGACCGTCGAGCGCACCGTGCAGATCGAGGCGGACAAGACCGTCGAGATCAACCTCGAACTCTCGTACCAGACCCCCAAGGCCGCGCCCTCCTCCAGCGCCCCCCGTCTACCCGAGATTCACTGAGTTTTTCAGCCACCATCGGGGCCCGAGGCACAGCCAAAGAGCTGGCATGTGCCGCCGTCGCAGCGCGAGAGGGGTTCGCACTCGCTGGTCGACTCGCAGGAGGCCCCATCCGGCTTCAGGCTCTTGCAGCTCGCCGCCAGCACAAAGCCCTTGCAGCGATGCCCCAGCGGGCACTGCTCCTCGCTCACTGCTGCATCCGGATCGCACTTCTCCCCGCTGCCCCTCTGCGCCGTCGTCTTGCACTGCTGCTGCTCGCAGAACAGCGCCCGGTCAGGGTTGCAGGGGCTGCCGGACGAGCAGGGGGCACCCACCTCCGAGGGCAAGGGCTGGCAGAGCGCGTTGCCGCAGCGGTGGCCGGGGACACAATCCTCATCTTGAATGCACACTTCGCCTGCCCTGCTCCGTGGCAAGCACGTGCCCAGCTGGCAGGATAGACCGGGTTCGCACCCGGAGATCCCGGTGCCGCAGGGGGCCTGCAACCCTGCCTGCTGCCTGCAGACCCCGCAGCCGCCCTTGGCTCCGCAGAGGCCGCCGGCGCACTGCGGCCCGATCACGCACGGCTCCTCGTCCCCGCGCTGCCCCCGGATCGCACACAGCGCCAGCGGCATCGCCAGATCGTCGCAGTCAAAGGCCGGATCCGCCGCGAAGCGTGCCGCGCACTCCTGGAGCTGCTCGTCCGTCGCCGTGACCCCCGGCAGCTGCCGGCTCGCCTCGCAGATCGCCCGCGAGCGAGCCTCGCACCGCTGTCGACCTTCGGGCCCCCGGGCCGCATCCGACAGGCCGCACCGCAGCGCCTGGAACCCGCAGTAGGCCGCCGCCACCTGCTCGCAGGGAGACCCCACGGCGCCCGCGGCCCCCGCTTCCCCGGCCCCACCTGCCTGCCCCGCGGCGCCCGCTTCGCCTCCGGCCCCCGCCTGTCCGGAGCTTCCGGATGTACCCCCGCCCCCGCTCATGCCCCCCTGTCCGGAGGCTCCGGACATCCCGCCGGAGCCCGCCTTCCCCCCGGCCCCGCCCTGTCCGGAGGCTCCGGATATACCGCCGGAACCCCCGCCCGAGTAGGTATCGGAGAGGTAGCAGGCGGAGAGGGCGCCGGCGGCGAGGAGCGCGAGGAGGAGGGCTCGAGGGTAGGTCACCGGAGGAACAGCGCCTCCGCGATCTGGACCGCGTTGAGGGCGGCGCCCTTGCGGAGGTTGTCGCCGACCACCCACAGGTTGATGGCGCCAGGGACCGCGAGGTCATCGCGAATGCGACCGACCAGCACCTCGTCCCTGCCGGACACCTGGGCGGGCTGCGGGTGCAGGCCGGGGCCGTAGGGCCGCTCGTCGAGGATCATCCCGGGGGCGCCGCGCAGCAGGGAGGTGGCCTCGGCGGCGGTCATGGGGCGGTGGAACTGCACGTGGACGCTCTCGGAGTGGCCATTGAGCACGGGCACACGCACCGTCGTGGGCGAGACCCCGATGGTTGGGTCCCCGAGGATCTTCCGGGTCTCGTTGACCATCTTCAGCTCTTCCTCCGAGTAGCCCTGCTCGCCGGCCTTCCAGTCGGAGAGCAGGTTGAAGGCCAGGGCTCCGGGGAAGATCGTGGGCGTGAAGGGTTCGCCCAGGGCGATGGCCCGCGCATGGTGCTGGAGCTCTTCCATGGCGGCGTGCCCCTTGCCGCTGGCGGCCTGGTACGTGGACACCACGATGTGCTTGAGCCGCGCGGCCCGGTGCAGGGGGGCGAGGGCCACCACGAGCTGGATGGTGCTGCAGTTGGGGTTGGCGATGATGCCCTTGGGGCGGTGGTGGGCGTGGTCGAGGTTCACCTCCGGCACCACCAGCGGCACCTCGGGGTCCATGCGCCACGCGCTCGAGTTATCGATCACCACCGCGCCCCGGGCTGCGGCCTCGGGGGCCAGCTGCCGGGACGCCGCGGCGCCGGCGCTGAAGAGCGCGATCTGGACCCCCTGGAACGCCTCGGGGGTGGCCTCCTGCACCGTGACCTCCTCACCACGGAAGTGGACCCGGGTGCCCGCCGAGCGCGACGATGCCAGCGGGACGATGCGCTTGACCGGAAATTTTCGTTGCTCCAGCGTCTGGAGCATCTCTCGACCCACGACCCCGGTGGCCCCTGCGACAGCGACGACGAACGACATCCGTCTTTTCTAGAGCGTCCTGCCACCGCGCCGCAAGATCATGGCCGCTCTTCCGCCCCTCAACGGAAGCCCCGCAGCAGCTTCAGCACCAGCCCCTGGGTGATCTGTCCGGGATCAAACCCGAGCACCACTGCCCAGGGCCCCAGGGCCTGGGCGGCGAGGCCCTGACCCTCGGAGCTGAGGAGCACATGCCCCTCCTGCTCCCCCAGGAGCCTCAGGGCCCCCAGGAGCGCCAGCGCTTGCTCCTGGTCCGGCGCCTCGCCCATCGCCAGGTGTTCCCTCGCGCCCCCTCGTGGCCACAGCGCGAGCCCACGGACCCCGGGGTGCTGGTGTGCCTCGTCCAGCTTCCTGCGTAGCTCCGGGCTCTCCTGGGGGAGGGGGGGCGCCATGTACACCCCGGACGAGGGCCGCGGCAGCTCTGCCAGCTCTTCCAGCGCAAAGGTGAGCGCAGGGGTGACTCGCGACATCGACGGCAGGAACAGCACCGTGGCCCCCTGCACGTCCAGCATCTGGCGCAATTGCTCCACCAGGAACCACCGGACCCCCTGCCGACTCTGCTCCCGGGTGGCCAGCCCCCAGGCCTCCAGCACCTCGATGAAATGCAGCCGCTCGCGCTTGCACTCCTCGAGCACTTCCTGGACCGTCTCCGGGTCCAGCTGCACACCTCCCAGCTTCAGGATCGCCCCGAGCGGTAGCCGCTGCGAGGAGTGCTGCGCCCACGCGATCTCACCCTCGACCACGTGGATACGCCCCGTATGATCGCCGCAGCGAAGCACGATCTCACCGGAACGTCGGTCCGCCAGCGCCTCGCGGAGCGCGCGCCACAGACCGCTATCGGGGGCAAGCTGGGGGAGGCTGGGCAAAGGCGGGACAAGCGAGGGGAGAGGGTGCATCGACATGAAACAGAGTCCCTTCTCGGGTGGAAGCGAGGGGCCTGGCTTTCCTGGAGATCTGCGTGGTGGCGGGCCGCTCGAGCACCAGGGCAAGCACCAACCGTGCCCGGTCCGGGCAGTGGGGGGAGGTAGGACCGCTCGCCCTGCAGGAACCTCGTGCCCCGCGCTGGTGTGCTAACGGCCAGCGCATGAGCAGCGCACGCAGAGGGTTGCTGGCGGTCTTCGAGCAGGGGAAGGCGGGCTTCGAGGACGTGGTGGAAGGGCTCGAAGGGAGGGGGATGGCGCGCCTGGAGGCGGTGGAGCCTGCGGCGCGCCAGATCCTCGCGGACGTGAGGTACGGCGGGGACCCGATGGTGCGTCGCTACGCCGAGCGCATGGATGGGCGAGCCCCATCGGTGCTGCTGGAGCGACAGTTCGACGGCGAGGGGGCCGTGCAGCGCCTGCCCCCGGGCGTGGTTGCGGAGCTGAAGGCGGTGCTGGGGCGGCAGCAGCGGTTCCTGCAACGGCAGCGGGAGAGCGAGGCCAGGTACGAGGAAGGAGGGCTGCTGCTGGGGCAGCGAGCGAGGCCACTCCGCAGGGTTGCACTTCTTGCACCGCCGGGGCGGGCGGGGCGCGCCTCCTGCGTGCTGCAAGCGGGGGTCGGGGCCCGGGTGGCCGGGGTCCCGGATCTGCTGCTGGTGGTGGCAGATCTGGACGATCTGGTGCTGGCCGCGGCGCACTTGCTGGGGGTAACCGGGCTGGTGCGGGTCGGCGGGGCGCAGGCAGTGGCCGCACTGGCGTTCGGGACCCAGTCGATCCCGCGGGCCGACGCGATCGTCGGCGACGGCGGGCTCTACGCATCCTGCGCCAAGCGGCTCGTGTACGGGCACGTGCAGGTGGACGGGCTGGGGGGGCCGCCGGAGGTGCTGGTGCTGGCCGACTCGGTGCAGCGCGCCCCGCAGATCGCCGCCGAGCTGCTCGGGGTCGCGGAGCAGGAAGAGGACGCGCTGCCGCTGTTGCTGGTGCCAGACGTGCGGATCCTGGTGGCGGTGGAGCAAGAGCTGGCGAGGCTGCTTGCCGGGCTGCCTCGCCGTGCGATCGCGGCGGCGGCCCTGGAGCGCCAGGGGAAGGCGCTGCTGGTGCGCCAGCGGGAGCAGATGCTGGAGCTGGCGGAGCGCATCGCGCCGGCGCAGCTCGCCCTCCTCGTCGAGCGCCCGGAGGACGCGCTGGATCGGCTCCGCTCGCTGGGGGAGGCCTGGTGGGGGCCCCTCTCGTCCGGCGGCGGCTGGGGGGGGGTCCCGCCGGCCGGAGGGGCAGCCCGGTTCCGGGGGGTCCCGGGGCTCGAGCCTTTCCTGACCCGGGCTTGTTACTCCCGGGTCAGCGCCGCCTCCCTCCGTGCGCAGGCTGACGGGGCCCTTGCGCTGGCCCGGGCCGAGGGGCGGGAGGCGCTGGCCCGGGGGGTCGAGCTCCGGAGGGGTCTCCCGGAAGCGAAGGAACGGTGAGCGCCCGGGGCGGGGGTTAGGGGCCTAACGACGGGGTCAGAAGAGGGTAAAAACCAGTGAAAAACGGGGGGTATCAAATTGGTTTGCTTCTTGCTTTGATGAACCGTGCTATGCGGGCTCCTCGCTTGGAAGAGCGGGGGCGGAAAGTCCCTCAGGAGGTCTGAAATGCTACGTCGGATGAGCCGTCTTGGACTGGGTGTGGCGCTTGCGCTCGCCACTTTTGGATGTGCGCAGGAGCGCGAGCCGGTGAGCCGCATCCAGCCCAACGCGCTGAAGAAGAGCTTCTTCGTCGGCGAGAACCTGCAAGACACCAAGGATGACCCGGAGTTCTGGTACCGGGGCACGGTGGTGGACACGGGCTACGGTGCCCAGCAGGACGGGTTGTTCACCAGCACCTACGCGATGCCGGTCTCCCGCATCAAGTGGGAGGTCGCCGAGACCATGCTGGTGGCGCGGCTCGCTTACGAGCGGATCGCGGACACCGACGGCAAGGCGGGGACGGAGAAGGGCAAGGAGGGCCAGGTGGTGGCGGCCTTCCCGATCCTGTCCCACTTCGACATCCGGCGCTCGTACAACCCGGTGACGGGCGAGGAGCAGAACATCGTCGAGGAGAACGCGATCGACCGCCCCTGGTACGAGCGCGAGCACTTCCGCGTCGACTGGTCGCGCAACATGGTGACCAACGCCTACGACTTCGACACCCTGTCGATGATCGGCGTGTACGGCGGCGTCAACTACGAGCCGATGCAGTACTACGTCACCGACCCGACGAGCCCCGACGCGCCGGTGTTTGACGAGGGCTACTTCGACGTGACCCAGAAGGTCTACGCGACGCCCCAGATGGTCCATTTCTCCCCGGACATGGCGGCGCTCTTCGGGATCGCCTCCTTCCCGGCCTGCATGCTCGACGCCGACTTCGGCGGCGGCTCCGGCCCCACCGGCAACTGCAACCCCCACGAGCTCAAGCTCCGCCTGTCGTTCCGCAAGGTCGTCGACACCGACTACGAGGCCCAGGACTGGGACGGCGTGCGGTTCCAGGCCTTCGGCGCCTTCACGGTGAACTTCAGCGGTCGTCTCGGCTACACCCGCCCCTACGGCATCGTCGACGACAAGACCCACCGCTTCATCGAGCGCTACAACATCTGGAAGAAGAGCCACTACTACGACACCGCGGGCAACGCGGTGGTCTGCGGCACCCCCGAGACCGAGGCGGCCTCGAAGGTCGACGGCGACGGCAACGGTACCATCGACGCCTGCGAGGCGGTGGCGGCGGCGACCGGCCTCTCCGGCTCTCGCTGCGACGTCTACGCCAAGAAGTGCACGCTGCCCTTCCGTGCCCGCGAAGACAAGCCGATCGTCTGGTACCACCTCGACGGCACCGTCGATCCGTTCCAGAAGACTGCCGGCGACAGCCGTTACTTCGATTCGACCGGTGGCGAGCTCGATGCTCAGGGCAACCCCATTGGCCTCTTCAACGCAACGAACTGGGCCACTGTCGAGTGGGACGTGGCCATGCGCTCTGCCCGCACCGCTGCGCGCCTCACCGAGTGCAAGAAGACCGGTGACGCGGCGGCCTGCGAGGCCCAGTTCCCGGTGTGGCACGGTCAGATGGACGACCAGGAGGACGCGATCCGCCTCACCCGCGAAGTGGAGCTTTGCCGCCGCGCCAACAAGGCCTGGAACACCACCGCCTGCGACTTCGTCGTCGACCAGAAGGCCGCGGCCTGGGGCATCACTGATCCGGGCGTGATCGCCATTGCCAAGCAGAAGGAGGCGGTGATCATGTGCCACAACCCGGTGGTCGACAACGATCACCCGGACTGCCACACCCCCTTCCAGAACGGCCAGGAGAAGAAGGTTCGCCTGGGTGACCTCCGGTACAACGTCGTCAACATCATCAACACCCCGCAGACGCCCAGCGCGTGGGGCATCATGGTGGACGCGAAGGATCCGCTCACCGGCGAGAACATCGCCGCCAGCATCAACATCTGGAACCACGTCACCGACATGGCTTCCCAGGGCGCGATCGACATCGTTCGCTACATCAACGGCGAGCTGTCCACCGCGGACATCACCGACGGCACCTTCATCAAGGACTGGGTCCTCGCCAACGAGGGCATCGCCGGCGGTAGCCGCACCGCGCCCCCGATGAACAAGGACGAGGTGGTCAAGCGCCTGTCCGCGACCCTCGATGCCAAGGATCCCAAGGGCATCGAGAAGCTCCAGGCGGCCTTCGAGAACTACCTCCAGGGCAAGCCCGCCGAGGGCGCCGTCGCCAAGGAGGTGCAATCCCTCAAGAAGCTCAACAAGGACCTCCGGGCGTCCGGCAGCCTCAAGGACTCGGTCCGCGCCCCACTGCTCCAGCAGCGCATGGAGCGGGCTCGTGGCACCGAGCTCGAAGCGGCCCTCATCAACAAGCCGGCCCTCGAGGCCGCTGGCATCGACCCCAGCCAGGCCTCCCAGCTCGGGGGTTCGACCATCGACATGGTCTCGCCCTTCCGCATGGGCAACAGCATGGTGGCCTCCCGCATCAAGCGGGCTCGTCAGAACGCGCTGGCCGAGCGCGGCGCCTGCCTCATCGAGGCGAGCCCCGAGTTCTCGAGCGTGGTGGGCTTCGCCCGCATCATGAACGAGAAGTTCCCCCTCCAGGAGGGCGAGTCCAAGGATGCCCGCGCCGAGCGTATGCGCAAGTACTTCGCTCGCCGCATGCACTACGGCGTCATCATCCACGAGATGGGCCACTCCTTCGGCGAGCGCCACAACTTCGTGAGCTCCTTCGACGCCGTCAGCTTCCGGCCCCAGTACTGGCAGCTCCGCACCCGCAACGGCCAGGTCAACCAGGCCTGCGCTGACGCCTTCGAGCGTGACGCCAGCGGCAACGTCGTCAAGGATGCCAGCGGCAACCCGATCCCGCACAACGGCGAGAACTGCGTGGGTCCTCGCTACTTTGACCCGATGACCAAGCAGGAGGAGGACGGCCTCCTCTGGATGTGGCAGCAGTCCTCGGTCATGGACTACCCGGGCGATGTCACCGTCGACACCCTGGGCCTGGGCGCCTACGACTTCGCGGCGACGCGCATGTTCTACGGCGAGAGCACCAGCGTGTTCTCGAACGACGGCACCCGCGGCAACAACGTCAACATCCGCTGGTCCACGGACACGGACAACGACGGCTACCCGGACGCCTTCGAGACGGCCCTCGGCTCCGATCCCAACAACGCCGCCTCGGTTCCCAACCGCTTCGGCAACCCGGACACCAACGGCAACAAGATCCCCGACGCGGTCGAGGCGCTGCTGGCGGGCGATCCGCGGGTCGCCAACCCGACTGACTCGGACGAAGACGGTGTCTCTGACGCCTACGAGCGCCTGCTGGGCACCAACCCGAACAACAAGAGCGACGCGGACGCCAACGCGGCCGGCGACATCATGCGCTATCGCACCCTCGGGTCCGACTCGCAGATGACCCGCGACTTCCTCGACCGCATGGACCAGTTCGGCGGCATCCTCGGCCTCCGCACCGGCGACTCGCACTACTCGCTGCACCAGGCCAAGTACAACCTGCTGCGCACCGACCAGTGCGTCGACGTGGACCCGCAGGCGTACCGCCCCTCCGACTGGAATGAGGCGGTCGACGGCGCGTACCACAACACCCTCGACGCCCGCGTGGTCGCCGTGGACGGCGCCTTCAAGCGCTGCCGCCAGCAGTCCGTCGACTACGTCGACTGGTCCCAGCTGCAGACCGCCACCAGCCAGACCGACGAGCAGACCGTCACCGGCGACAACCCCCCTGCCATCGACCCGCAGGGCCGTATCCGCGTGCCGTACCCCTTCGCGTCGGACAACTGGGCTGACCTCGGCAACGTGTCCGTCTACCGCCACGACCAGGGCGCCGACGTCTACGAGCAGTTCATGTTCCTCATGGGCTCGCAAGAGAACCGGCACATCTTCGACAACTACCGCCGCAACCGCACCACCTTCGCGATCCGCCCGGCGATCGGCCGGAGCTTCGGCCGCTACACCGAGAAGATCATGCACGCGGTCAAGGGCCTCGGTCTCTACCGCAACCTCTACACGACCGATTACGTCGGCGGCATCTGGCCCTTCGCGGCCGGCGGCTTCCTCGCCGACAACGTGCTGGCGGCCTCCCTCGCGATGGACCACTTCTCCCGTCAGCTCACCCGGCCCCAGAGCGGCGAGCACTACCTCTTCGGTGACCTGATCGACTCGTCGATCAAGCCCATCATGCGCTCCGCTGAGGATACCTTCATCGTCGGCCCCCAGATCGCCCAGGACGACGACACCGCGGCCTTCACCCAGCTCGAGTTCGCCACCAACGAGGCCGAGAAGCAGGCCGCCCTCGAGGCCCTCAAGAACGCTCGCGGCGACAACCCCGCGCGCATCGTCATCCCCAATGGCTCCTCCGGCTACCAGGCCAACGGCTTCACCTCCGTCGGCTTCGGCGGTCGCCCCATCAACAACGACCTCGATCGCTCCAAGGGTGATTACTCGAGCAGCTACCAGCTCACCGTCGGTAGCTACTACGACAAGGTCAACGCGATCCTGGCCTTCACCGAGTCGCAGGACAACTTCATCAGCTCGTCCCGCACCGACTTCGTCGACGCTCGCTACCGCGCCACCTCCGTCGCCGACGTCTTCCCCGAGGGCTTCCGTCGCCTTATCGGCGCCGCCCTCACCGACGACGCCGAGGTCCTCGGGCCTCGTGTCGCCGGCCGCGCCAACACGCTGCCTGTCACCAACTTCCTCACCGACAAGCAGATCGCTCGCTTCCCCGAGCTGGCCTCGCTCGCCGGGAAGAACGACCGGTGCGCCGACTCCAACAGCGACTGCGTCCTCGGTGAAGACGGGAACCCCTACCCCAAGCAGCCCATGGCCTGGACCAGCTGGTGGCCCGCCGACGGCCCCCGTAACTGCTGGAACACCAACGGGACCCAGATCTGCGCTCGCCTCACCACCCCCGATGATGGCGCCCCCGCCGTCGTCTCCGAGCCCTTCGAGCAGCTCGCTCCCAAGTTCTCGATCCCCGTTGACCCCCAGGTCGGCTGGGAAGTCCAGAAGCACATCATCGCCTGGATCTATGCCTACCTCCCCGAGAACAACCGCCTCGATTGGTTCGACATGATGCGGATCTTCCGCAGCTACGACATGCCCGAGATCAAGGGCGCTGTCGTCCGCTGGCGCGACCCCAACACCGGCACCCTCTACGCCGCTCGCAGCTATGGCAAGGAAGTCATCAACGGCAAGGAAGTCGAGATCGGCATCGCCGCCCGCGTCCTCGCTCGCTGCAACGAGCTCACCCTCAAGGCCTACCAGGCCGATGACATCGACCCCCTCACCGGCGAGATCACCCTCCGCCTCGACGACAACGGCCAGCCCATCACCAACAAGGTCAACCTGGGCTCTGGTGTCGTCTCTGACCTCCCCGTGGTCGACGTGCTCAAGCGCTACAAGTCGGTCCCCGAGCTGATGTGGCAGGCCGGCATGGCCTACGGCATCTACCCCGGTGGTCTGAAGGGCATCTACTTAGCCCTGCCCCCCGCCCGGGGGTGCGTCCGAGAGGCAACACCCCCCGTCCCCGGGGGGTTCTTGCTTTTTGGCCTCAGAACGCGTGGCCCAGGCCAAGGAGCAGCTCGCCCCCCACCGCCGGGAGCTCGGCGGCCACGCCCACCCCATCCACCACGAAGCGCTCGCCGTGGAGCGGCACCAGCAGCGCCGCCCGGGCGCTCCAGCGCCAGCGACCGACCAGGGGGCCCTCGGGCACCAGCGCTGCCTCCAGGGCCCGGTAAGGGCGCGTGGCGGCGCGGTCCGGCGAGAAGCCCCGACCTTCGGCCCGCAAGCGGCCCAGGGCCAGGCCACCGCAGGTGTTCAGCTCCCAGGAGGCTCGCTCCAGGGGGCGCCAGCAGCCCTCGACGTGGACGCGCCAGAGCGACAGGTTCACCTGCCCCGCGGCAAAGGAACGCTCCTGCTGGGGGGACCAGGAGAACCGGACCCCCACGCTCCCCGGGAGGCGCCGGCTCGCGAGGCGGAGCGAGGGCGAGAGGGTCGCTCCGGGGCGATCCTGCGGCAGACCGAGGGCCACCCCTCCGTGCAGGGCGAGCTGCAAGTAGCCCGGCGGCGGCTCGGGCCTGGCCACCTCGGGGGGAGGGGGAGGCTCCGGTGGCGCCGAGGAGGGCAGGGGAGGCGGAGGCGCCGGGGCCTCTTCGCCGAGCAGCAGCGCCAGGCTGACCGTGAGCGCGTCCGCCAGCCCGGCGCAGGTCTCTTCTTCCGTGAAGAGCTCGCGTTCGCCGTGCCGCGGCCCGTTGACGCGGATCCGCGCCCGGTAGCCGCTCGGCGGGTGATCGATCTGCACGTCGATGCGCAGCGGGACCTCGGCCTTCCCCTCGCGCAGCTGCCGCACCCGGATCGCCAGCATCTCGTCGTCGGGACAGGAGAGCGCGTCGGCGCTGCGGGCCACATGGAGCTGAGCCTCCCCGACCTGGGCCGCTCGCCCCCAGGAGGACCCGAGCGCCAGCGCACCGAGCAGCAGCCCGCGGCCCCAGGCCTGCCTCCTCATCGCCCCAGCAGCAGCAAGGCAGCCCCCGCCCCGACGACCAGCAGCAGCGCCACAAGGCCCAGCAGCAGCCCCCGGGAGCCCCCGGTCAGGGCCGGCGCCGCTGGCGGGAGCGGCGCCAGGGGGCGCGCGGTGGCCGGCGGCTCGACCGGAACCTCGGACGGAACCTCGACCGGCCCCGGAGTCTCGACCGGACCAGGCTCGATCGAGGCAAAGAAGCTCATCATCTTCTGGTTGAAGACCTGGGACGGTGGCCCCTGCTCTTCAGGGGGAGGATTCGAGGGGGGGTCGCTCATGCCGATGCCCTGTCCTGTCCGTATAGCGCGTCTGCCCGGGGGTCGTGCACTTCGTTGGCTCTTGTTCCGGCGGAGGGCCCTCGTATGCTCGACCGCGGTGAACCAGCGTCCAAAGAGCGGGGCTCCGCTGTGGAGAGGGAGCGGCAAGGAAGAGCTTCGAGCCTCGATCTTGAAGCCTTATCTGCTGCGAATGCGCGCGGAGAAGGGCGAGAAAGCCGTGCGCGCCCTGCTGGCGACGACGGGCCTCCCGGGGGCCGTCTTCGAGAACGAGACCCTCTGGATCTCCGTCGCCGCCGCCCGGCGCGGGCTCGCCGCCCTCGAGGCGGCCCTGGGGCGCGAGGCCCTCCGGCGGCGCGGCGAGTGGGCCGTCCACCCGGAAAACCTCGGCACCTACGTCCGCCTGCTGCGCGGCGCCGCCTCCCCTCAGGATGCTTACCGCCAGCTCTGCGAGCACATCCAGGAGACCACCCGGGTCGGCTCCATGAGCGCCGAACCCGTCGGCAAGAACGGCATGCGCGTCGTGTACACCCCCCTCGAAGGGGACGAGCCGCCGGAGCTCGACCCCCTCCTCAGCCTCGCTCGTGAGGCCGAGCTCGCCTCGATCCCCAGGCTCTGGGGGCTCGGTGAGGCTGATGTGACTCATGAGAGCAGCACCGGCGATCAGGATCGCGAGTCGGTGTACGAGCTGCGCTGGAAGGTACCGCAGCACCCCGGGTGGGCCTCCAGAGGGGCCTTGCTGGGGCTGGTGGTGGCGGGGCTGCCGGCGCTGCTGCTGGGGACGAAGGTGGCGGGGCTGGTGGTGGGGGTGCTCGGCGCCCTGCTCGGCGGAGGTATGGGGGTTCTCTACAGCCGGGTGCAGCGGGAGCGCGTGGCGCGGGCGTTCGAGCAGAACCGGATAGCGGCGCTGGAGCGAGGGCTGCAGCTGCGGGGCGATCTCCCGGGGGAGGACGGGGCGTTGCCGGGGGAGCTGGACGGGGCG
>JALOQB010000066.1 GCA_025453595.1 Polyangiaceae bacterium | reverse complement strand
TCCTGGCAAAAGCCAGGTAGTTCCGGCGGAACCCCGGCAAGTAGCTCAGCGGCCGTGAGGCTTCTGAGAAGCCCCTCCGTTCTCGGAGGGGAGGTTCACGCAGATCGCGTCCCACTCGTCCTCGGCCCCCCGGGCTCGAAGGACGGGTCGCCGGAGGCCAGCAGCGCCTCGTAGTCGAGCGTCCCTATTCGATATCCGGATCCTCCATATGCAGGATCTTCCACGTCGATCACCAGCAGATCGCGGCCCACCATGGCCAGGGCCCGCTCCATCACCGGGGCGTACTCGCGGTCGACCAGCAGCGCCCTGGCCTCGCCGTGCGCCAGCATGAACGCCAGGCTCTCGGCGTCGAGCCGGGTGTTGAGCGCGTTCAGCACGGCGCCGCTCATGGGGACGCCGAAGTGCGCCTCGACCATCGCCGGGGTGTTGGGGAGCATCACGGCCACCGTGTCGCCTCGCCCCAGCCCGCGGGCCCGGAGCGCGCTCGCCAGCCGCCGGCAGCGCTCGCCGGTCTGGCCCCAGGTCTGCCGCAGCGCTCCGTGCACGATGGCGAGGCGCCCCGGGTGAACCGCCGCCGCGCGCTGCAGGAAGGTGACCGGGGTGAGCGGAATGTGGTTGGCCGGGTTCCGATCGAGGCCGAGATCGTAGGGCGAGCTCATCCGGCGAAGATAGCATCGGGCCGCTCATCGCAGGCGCCAGGTGGGGAACCCTGGTGCGCCGCCAAGACCTCGCTATCTTGCTCTGCAGACCATATCGAGACGGCCCATGCAAGACATCCCAATAAAGCACCAGCAAGGGCTGCTCTTCCGCGGCTTTTAGCCATACCCCGCTCGCCCAATTTGTGTCGATCAGCATCTCGGAGCCTCTCCGAGCCGGGCTTTGAGGGCCCGGGCAGGCTGTGCCATGGTTGCCATCCGATCTACCCTGGGCCCCCTCGCTGCAAGCCCGGGTGCTGCGTCAGAGGCCGCAGGTTCCCTTGCGTTTTTGCAGGGGGAAGACGCCGAAAATGGCGCCCTCCCGGGTGCCTTCGGGGCCCGTGGGAGCGCGGAAGAGGCGGGCCTCCACCTCGCCGTTCTCCAGCAACGAGAGGATCACGACCACCGCCGGCCCCTGCTCCTTCGGGGTCACCGCGTAGATCAGGTTTCGACGGCGACCCTCGCCGAAATTCAGCGTCGAGATCGGATCATGGAACACCTCGGGGACCACCCGGAGCGGCGTGTCCTGCAGGAGGCCGTCGCTGGTGGAGACCCGGCCCGGGGCTCGGTCCAGCGCGTCCGCGTCGAAGGTCAAGCGCATCTGCACCGATGGGCTCAGGCCCGAGCGCACGAAGGGGCCCTGGATGACGCTGCCGCAGTAGCTCTCGTCCGGGGCCGTGCTGTAGCTGGTGACGTCCTTGCAGCCGGCAAGGAGGAGGGCCGCGAGGCCGCAGGCACGGAGCTTCAAGGCGAGGCTCCGAGGGTGGCCGCGAGGGCGCGGAGGGCCGGCTCGGGATCCTGGGAGGCGCGCTGGAGGGCCGCGCCGAGCAGCGGCGAGCGGGAGGCCGCCAGCGCCTTGAGGCTCGCCTCCCGGACCACCGCGAAGCTGTCCTCGCCAGCAGACCGGGCCAGCACCTCCGCCGCCTGGGAGGACGGCTGGCGCTGCACCAGGGCCCCCAGCACCTCCGCGCTCATCGCCCGCAGCGACCAGGAGGGCGACGCGCCCAGCAGCTTTGCCACAGGACCCAGGGCCTGGACCCCGGGGGAGGCCGGCACCGCCGCCAGCGCCGCCCTCACCACCGCCTCGTCGCTGTCCTGCAGCGCCTCCAGGAGCGCCGTCGTGGCCACCTCCTCGCTGCTCCCCTCCAGCACCCGGATCGCCCGGGTCTTCAGGGCGCTCGACGGATGCCGGATCAGCGCCGCAAAGGCAGGGATGACGGCCTTGCGGACCGCGAGGGCGCTCTTCTCTGCGGCCTGCCGTTCGTTCGCAGGAAGCGCGTCCAGGCCGTCCGTGAAGGGCGCGAAGCCCCCGGACGAGCGGGTCAGGAGCGCGTCCGCGACCCGGCTCGCCTGCTCCGGGGAGGAGGCCGCGGAGGCTGCCGCCCGGGCAAGGGCCGGCTCCAGGGCCACGAGGGCCCGGGAGCGCTCCTGGGGTGAAAAAGGACCTGGTAGCATGCCTTCGAGCAAGGCACGGAGGTCGAGGGCGCTGGAGAGGGTGGGTAGGAGCTCGCGAGGGCGAGCGGGGGAAGGGGATTGGAGTGCGATGAGGGAAGCGGCGGCGGCCTGGCGCTCCAGTTCTTCCTCGGCGAAGAGGGAGAGGATGGCCTGGGCCTGGGCCGCCGGGTGGCGAAGGCGGGCGAGGGCCGCGAGGGAGGCGGCGCGGACCGAGGGGTCGGGGGCGGAGGCGAGGGCGAGGAGGACCGGGGCAGAGGCGGAGGCCTCGAGCTCGCCGAGGGCGAGGGCTGCGGCGGCGCGCACGGAGGCGGAGCCTTCAGGAGAGCGGGCCAGCTCCTCGAGCTGGGGAGCCATCTTTTTCTCGCGAAGGAGGCCGACGCCGAGGGCACCGAGGGCGCGGACCTCCGGGGCGCCGGAGGAGAGCATGCGGGTGAGCAGAGGGAGCGCCTTGCGGTCCCCCATGCGGGCGACGGACCAGGCGACGGCCACGGCGACGGGGTCGCCGGGGGCGATGGCCTCCTGGTTCCTGGGGGCGAGGATCTCCTCGTAGCGGGGGAGGAGCGAGGGGTCCTTGAGGGCGCCGGTGGCCAGCATGGCCTTGACCCGGAGGGACTGATCCGCGTTGCTACCGGCGAAGGCGATCAGGGCCGGGGCGGCGCTGCGGTTGCCGACGTACGAGAGGACGTCGATGGCGGTGGTGATCTGGGCGCTCTGCTCCTCGCCGAGGGTATCAAGGAGGGGCTTGATGCCGCGGGCGCCGATCTTGACGAGCTGGGCGCGGGCGGCCTCGGCCTCGGCGCCCTCGCCGAAGCGAACCTTCTGCACGAGGGGGAAGGTGAGGTGGCCGTACACCTCGATCAGCAGGCGGCGGTAGACGCGGCGGGACGGGTTGCCGAGGGCGAGGGGGAGCAGGTCATTTTCCAGCTCGGTGAGGGTGCCCTTCACCAGGTTGCGCTGCATCGAGAGGCGGCCCGCCTGGGCGACCAGCTCCTCGTCGGGGGCGGTGCGGAGCACCCGGCGGTAGAGCCGATCGGCCTCGTCCGGCTCGCCCTTGGCGACGAGCAGCTCGGCGAGCTCCATGTAGACCGGGTAGAGGCGGTCGTTGATGTGGAGGGCCTGGCGAAAGGACTGGATGGCGCGATCCGTGGCGCCGCGGCGACGGAACATGCCGCCCAGCTTCCGGTAGCCGTCGGCGTCGTTGGGGCTGAGGGCGACGGCCTTCTCGGAGTAGAGCACCGCGTCGTCGTCCCGGTAGAGCTCCGCCGCGTACTGGGCCATGCGCTGGTAGTATTCGCGGGCGCGCTTCGGGTTGATCTCGACCAGCTTCTCGAGGGCGCCGATGGCCCCGGGGAGGTCATGCTGGAGCACCCGGACCCGCTCCAGCGACAGGAACGCCTCCTCGTCGCCGGGGGCCTTCTCGGTGATGCGGCGCAGGGAGCTCTCCGCGTCGCCGAGCTTGCGCAGGCGGATCTGGGCCTCGGCCAGCAGGCGCCCGGCCTCCAGGTCCGGGGGGTCGTCGGCCAGGCGGCGCTTGAGGGGCTCGATGCGGGACTCCAGCTGCTTGAGCAGTCCCCACAGGGTGACCACATGGGTGCGCGCCTCGCGGGCGAGGAGGCGGTCGGTGCCCGCCTTCTCCAGCAGCTCCTCCCACAGGACCCGGGCCTCGTCGAAGCGCGCGTTGCGCTGGAACCCCTGGTTCACCCCCGTGGCCACCCGCTCCAGCGCCAGCGCGTAGCCCTTGCGGTACTTGAGGTTGGCGGGCTCCGCGTCCATCGCCTCCTTGAGGGCCGCGAGGGCCTCGGTGACCTGATCATGCTCCAGCAGCACGTCCCCCAGCGCCGAGAACGCTCGCGCCTTCTGCGGGATCGAGGTGCGTAGCCGGTTCCATACCTCGAGGGCCTTCTTCTGATCGTTGGCCTGCCAGTAGCGCTCGCCCAGCTCGACCAGGTGGGTCGGGTCCGAGGGCGCGAGGGAGGTGAGCCGGGCGAAGAGCTTGAGGGCCCGGTCCTTCTCCTCGATCCGTTCGTAAAAATCGGCGACGCGGGCCAGCGTGTCCTCGTCGTTGCCGGCGCTCTGCTCCAGCTTGGTCAGCAGCCCCAGCGCCCTCGCCCGGTCGCCCCGCTGCAGCAGCACCTCGCAGAGCTGGAACACGAAATCCGGGTTCCGCGGCGCCGCCTGGATCAGCTTCTCGTTCTCGGCGATGGCCTGCTCCAGCTCGCCCTGGGCCTGGAGCAGCCGCACCACCTTGATCCGCGTCTCGATGTGGCGCCCGTTGACGCCGAGCGCCTTCCGGTAGGTCTCCAGCGCCTTGTCCACGGCGCCGGTCTCCTCGTAAAGCGACCCCAGCATCACCAGCCTCGGGAAGTCACCGACGCGCTCCTTCTCCAGCAGGCCGATCAGCTCGGTCAGGTTGTTGTCGGCGCGGTACACCTCCGCCACCGCGTTCAGGATCTCCCCTCGCACCCCTGCCTCGCTTCCCGCCAGCCCCAGCGCTCGCTTCAGCGTCGCCAGCGCCTCCGCGTTCTTCTTCTGCACGGCCTGCGCTCGGCCCAGCTCCAGCAGCGCTGGCGCCAGCGCCCGGTTGTCCCCCGCGGCCGCCCGCGCTGCCTCCTGGAACTCCGCCTCGGCCCGCGCCGCATCCCCCCGGGCCAGCAGCTCTCGGCCCAGCTCCGAGCGCACCAGCAGCGACCCCCCTGCCGCCTTCACCAGCTGCTCCTGGTAGCCCCGCGCCCCGTCGAAATCTCGCTGCTCCACCGCCAGCGTCCTCAGCGAGCGCAGCACGCCCTCCCTATCCACCCCCGCCCCCAGCGCCCCCAGCGCCTCGTCCAGCTGCTTCCGGGCCCCCGCCTTGTCCCCTCGATCCTGCAGCAGCTGCGCCAGCGCCAGCCTCGCCTGCGCCTCCTTCGGCCGCTCCGTCAGCGCCGCCTCGTAGGCCTTCGTCGCGTCGTCCAGTCGTCCGTCAAGTCGAAAAAGACCCGCCAGGGCGACCCGGGCGTTCCAGCGCTCCGCGGGCTCCCCCTCGGTGGCGCGGCGCTCGAACTCGGCGAGGAGCTGCTTGAGGTTCCCGTCGCGCTCGCGGTACGCCTCGCTGAGGCGTTCGAGGGGGACCCGGGCCCAGGGCTGGGCCATCAGGATGCCGGTGTACCGCTGGATGCGCTCGTCGAGGCCCCCTTTCCTGGCGCCCTTGCCGTCGTCGGGGCTGGCGGGGGGCTGGGTCCCCCCGGTGGGGGGCTTGGTACCGCCCTTGGTGCCACCGCCCTTGGTGCCGCCGCCCTTGGCTCCGCCGCCCTTGGCTCCGCCGCCCTTGTTCCCTCCGCCTTTTTTCCGTCCACCGGCGCTGAAATCAGCCCGGGCCTCGGGGGGGTTCAGGGTCGGGGCGAGGAGCAGCAGCGGGAGGAGGATCGGGAGCGGACGGAGCCAGCGCACCCGTCCAGGGTACATGGCCGCGGGCATCCTGCCACCCCGGGGCGGGCCCGGGGCGGTGGGATGGAAGGATCCTTTGCGCTGGACCCCTCTGGTGCGCGGGGGCGAGGTGGATAGCCTGGAGCGCCATGAAGGTAGCGATCCTGGGTTCGGGCGTGGTGGGCGAGGCGCTGGCGCGTGGGTTTCTCAGGTACGGGCACGAGGTCCGGCGGGCCTCGCGGGACCCGCAGAAGCTCGCCGCGTGGAAGGAGCAGGCGGGGGCCGGGTCTTCCATCGGGACCTTCGAGGAGGCGGCGGCGTGGGGGGAGCTGGTGGTGCTGGCGGTGAAGGGGGTCGCCGCCGAGGAGGCGGTGCGCCTGGCGGGGGTCGACCACCTGGCCGGCAAGACGGTGCTGGACGCCACCAACCCCATCGCCGAGGAGCCGCCGGAGAACGGTGTATTGAAGTTCTTTACAGGCCCCAACGAGTCGCTGATGGAGCGGCTGCAGAGGCAGGCGCCGGGGGCGCGCTTCGTCAAGGCGTTCTCCTGCGTGGGGAACGCCTGGATGGTGGACCCGGATTTCGGGGGGCAGCGGCCGACGATGTTCATCTGCGGGGACAGCGCGGAGGCGAAGGCGGAGGCGCGGGGGGTGCTGGAGCAGTTCGGCTGGGAGGCGGAGGACATGGGGGCGAGCACGGCGGCGCGGGCCATCGAGCCGCTGTGCATCCTGTGGTGCATCCCGGGGTTCCGGGAGAACCGCTGGGGGCATGCGTTCAAGCTGCTGCGCAAGTAGCCGCCGCCGGAGGCGGGAAGCATGCTAAAGGGGCGAACCCGCCATGAGCCCCCCCCCCTCTCCCCCCCCTGAGCCCCCCCCGATCCGGCGCGCTGGCCTCGTGGCCATGGTGGGCCGTTCCAACGTGGGGAAGTCGACGTTGATGAACGCCCTCCTGGGGGAGGCGCTGGCCATCGTGTCGCCGACCCCCCAGACCACCCGCCACCGGATCCTGGGCGTGGTGCGCCACGAGGACACGCAGATCGGCCTCCTCGATACGCCGGGCCTGCACCGCCCCCAGAACCGCCTGGGCAAGCTGATGAACGCCGCGGCCCGCGGCGCCGTCGAGGAGGCGGACGTGGTGCTGTTCGTGACGGCCCCGCTCCGCAAGGGCAACGAGCTCCACATCTCCCCCGGGGACCGGACGTTGCTGGCGGATATCGGCAAGGACAAACCCACCCTCCTGGTGCTCAACAAGATCGACCAGGTGCGCCCCAAGCAGGCGCTGCTGCCCTTGCTGTCCGAGCTGTCCGGGCTCCGCGAGTTCGCAGCGGCGGTGCCCATCTCGGCCCGCGCCGAGGACGGCCTCGGCCTGCTGCTGAGCGAGATCGCCCCCCGGCTCCCCCGGCGCGGCGCCCTGTGGCCCGACGATGACCTGACCGACCGCCCCGCCCGCTTCTTCGTCGCCGAGTTTGTCCGCGAGGAGATCCTCCTGCTGACCCGTCAAGAAGTTCCCTATGGCGTCACGGTGGTGGTCGACAGCTACGTCGAGACCGAGAAGATGGCCCGCATCCAGGCCACCATTCACGTCGATCGCGAGAGCCACAAACCCATCCTGATCGGCAAGGGTGGGTCCAGGCTGCGCGACATCGGCACCGCGGCCCGGGAGCGCGCCCAGCAGCTCATGGGTCAAAAAGTACACCTCGAACTCTTTGTGCGCGTGACCGAGGGCTGGGCCGAGAACCCGGAGCGGCTGCGAGATTTTGGTTACGACGAGGGGAAGAACCCGTGAGCAGGCAACATCCAGAAGAGAGCACGCCGTTTCCGGCGGATTCACCGCTGAACGGGCCGCGCCCGGTGGTGGCGGTGGTGGGGCGCCCGAACGTGGGCAAGAGCACGCTGTTCAACCGGCTGGTGGGGCAGAAGCTGGCGATCGTGCACGACGAGCCGGGGGTCACGCGGGACCGGCACTACAGCGACGCGTTCTTCGGCGGGCGGCATTACACGCTGATCGACACCGGGGGCTTCGATCCGGAGAGCGACGACCCGATGAAGCAGGGGATCAACCGCCACGTGCAGGCGGCGATCGACGAGGCGGACGTGATCGTCTGCGTGCTGGACGCGACGACCGGCGCGACGGAGACCGATCGGCATGCGATCGGGATGCTGCGCCGGTCGACGAAGCCGGTGCTGTACGTGGCCAACAAGGCCGATTCGCCGAGGCTGGAGGCGGAGGCGGCGGATCTTTACCGGCTGGGGTTGACCCAGGTCTTCCCGATCAGCGCGCTGCACGGCCGGGGGATGGGGGAGTTCGAGGCGTCCTTGCTCAAGGCGATGCCGCCGGAGCAACCGGGGGAGCCGGCGCCGGCGGACGGGCTGATCCGGGTGGCGATCGTCGGGCGGCCCAACGCGGGCAAGTCGTCGCTGGTCAACCGGCTGGCGGGCGAGGAGCGCATGCTGGTCGACAACCGCCCGGGGACCACCCGCGACACCATCGACATCCTGGTCGAGCGGGACGGGCGGCGCTTCGTGATCGTCGACACCGCCGGGATCCGCCGCAAGCCCAAGGTCCTCAAGGAGGACAGCGCGGTCGAGGTGGCCAGCGTAATCCAGGCGATGCGGGCCATCGAGCGGGCCGACGTCGTGGTGCTGATGATCGACGCCGCCGAGGGCGTCTCGGAGCAGGACGCCAAGATCCTCGGGCTCGCCGTCGACCGGGGGCGCGGCATCATCATCGCGCTCAACAAGGCCGACCTCTGCGACTCGAAGAAGCTCGCCACCGCCGAGGAGCGCAGCCGCGACAAGCTGGCTTTCGTGCCCTACGCGCCCCAGCGCAAGCTGTCGGTCAAGACGGGCCGCGGGGTCAACCAGCTGGTGCAGACCATCGTCCAGGTGCACGACGCCTTCCACCAGCGCGCACCCACCGGGGCCCTCAACCGCTTCTTCGAGGAGGTGCTCCAGACGCACCCACCCCCCACCCACCGCGGCAAGGCCCCCCGCCTCTACTTCGTCACCCAGGCCCAGTCCGCGCCCCCGGTCTTCGTGGTGATGACCAACGCCCCCGAGTCCATCCACTTCTCGTACCATCGCTACATCGCCAACCAGCTCCGCAAGCGCTTTGGCTTCGACGGCGTGCCCCTGCGTATCCGCTACAAGGCCCGCCGCAAGGTCTGGCGCGACGACCAGGAGCCGCCGCCCGACGTCGAAAGCGTGTCCTGAGCGCTCACTTCCCCAGCGAGCGCTTCACCTCCGACACCAGGCTGACGATGTTCTCCTGGAACTGCAGCCCCTTGGTGATGAAGCGCGTCAGGCCGAGCTGACGCAGCAGCTGCACGTCGTGCTCCTGGGCACCCGCGCTGACGCACACGATCTGGGTCGCGTTGCCCAGGTCCATGCCGCGCACGTACATCGCCACTTCGATCCCGTTGGTGCGAGGCATCTGCAGGTCGAGCAGCAGCAGGTGAGGGGGGCGCTGGCGGATCGCCTCGATGGCCTCGTCGCCGTCGCCCACCACCCGGATCTCGGCCCCCGGCGCCGCCTTGTTGACGTAGAACGACGTGATCTTCTGGAGCTGCTTGTCGTCGTCCACGATCATCACCGAGAAGACATCGGCGTTGGTGCGGGCCGGCGTCGCCTCCGGCGCCGGGGTCGGGCCCTTCGCCGGCTCATCGACCGGGCGCGCCGCCGGCGTGACCGGCGGCGTCGGCGTCCCGGTGGGGGGGGTCGCCAGCCGGGGCGCCGAGGGCACAGGCGAGGACATCGGCGGGCGAGGGGCCGAGTCGGAGCGGGGCCCCTTGGACCGCAGCACCTCGGACAGCGCCCGGAGCTGCCACAGCACCGCCTCGATGCTCTGGGGCCGCTCCAGCGGGTCTTTGGCCACAAGGCTGGCGATGAGGGACGCCATCCGGGGCGGCGTGTCAGGCCGGAGCCTCCGGATGTCCGGAACTTCCACCGTCAGGTGCTTCTCCCAGACATCCATGATGTCCTCGGAGTTGAAGGGGACGTCGCCGGTGAGGAGCTCGTAGGCGACGATGCCCAGGGCGTAGAGGTCGACGAGGTGACCTGCGCCCTGCTGCACCTCGTTGGAGATGGCCTCCGGCGCCATGTACTGGGGGGAGCCGGCCACGGTCGTCTGCCCGGCCACCTCGAACTCCGGCAAGAACAGGCCAAAATCCATGAGAACGATGCGGTTGCCGGGGGCCATCATGATGTTCGACGGCTTGATGTCCCGGTGGGCGATGCCGGCCCGGTGGACCGCGGTCAGTCCGTCGCTGATGGCGATCAGCAGGTCGACCACCTCGAGCACGGGCAGCTGCTCGCCGCGCGTGCGCCGCCGGTGCAGGTGCGTGTCGAGGCTGATGCCGTAGATCCGCTCCATGACGACGTACTCGACCCCCCGGTGCACCCCCATCGCGTACACCGAGACCATGCTGCTGTGGCGGATCGCCGCCAGCGCCTGGGCCTCCTTGCGGACGGACTCGCGCAGGTCAGGCCACGGGGCCTTGATCGCCACGCGGCGGTTGAGCGGCAGGTCGTGTGCCTCGAAGACCTGCCCCATCCCCCCGGCCCCCAGAACCCCGCGGATCTCGTAAGTCCCGCTCAGGATTTCCCCGAGCGAGAAGATGTCGGTCGGCGCGTCGAGGGCGGAGGGGTTGGCTGCCACGATATGCTCAGAATTTCACGCCATCGAGGCCCAGCTGAAACGATTTCTTCGCGCTCGCCGGCGGGGGCGTACGCTCCAGGCTGGTGGTGGTCCCGGAGGCCCCGATCATCATCAACCCCGACAGCAGCATCAGCGCGCCGCCCAGCATCATGCTGCCGCCCACGTAGGTCCGCGTGTCCCAGGGGCTTCGCTGCTCCGGCTCCCCCTCCTTGAGGTTGGTCGGCGCCAGGATCACCAGCCCCACCGCCCCGACCACCGGCCCCGCCCAGGCCAGCACGTGCCCTGCGGTCCGCAGCCCCTTGCTCCCGGTCTCGGCCTTGAGCGTGATCGGCTCCTCGCTCTTGGGGAGCTTGAACCACAGCGAGCTCACCACGCTGTCGCCGTTGACACGGTAGCCATGGCGTCGATCCAGCGACTTGGTGCACTCGCCCTCGCAGACCGTCACCCAGCCGCTCTTCTCGTTCTTCTCCCAGCGCTCCAGCTTGGCCCCGGGCTTGTCCGGCTTGAAGGTCACCAGCGGCCAGTTCGCGTCCTGCACCACCGCCGGATCTCCCATCGGCGACGGCACGGCCTGGGCTGCGGACCCCGCCGGAGCCGCCGACCCCGCCGGCGCCGTCGGGGCCGCCGGTGCAGGCGCCGCCGGAGCCGCGGAGGACGCCGCCGGAGGAGCAGGCTCGGCAGGAGGGGTCTGGGCAAGAGCCGGATGGAGAGTACTCGACAGGATCGCCACCGAGACCAGAGGGGACAGGACAGTTCGCACACGAGCCAGCATGACGGCGGCAGCCTACTTCACATCCCATCCCCGGAAAATCACCTCCTTGCTCTGCTCTCTTTCGCCGTGCCAAACCGCTACACTCCCGGGATGCACGCCGTCTGGCTCTTCTCCCTCGATTTCCCCCCCATGAGCTACACCGGCCCCCGGATCCACCTGGGCCGGGGGCCGGCGCGCGACATCCTGGTGGACCACCCCACCGTGGCTCGCCACCACGCCACCCTGGAAATTCTCCCGGAAGGTCTCTTTCTCCGGGCGATCGAGGCGCCTGAGCCCGTCCTGGGGGGCCCTCCCGTCGCCCCTGTGCAGAGCCGCCTCCTCGACCCTCACGAGGAGTGGGCCATCGGCCCCGTCCGCTTTCGTTCCCGGTTGATGCCCCCCCCGGAGGCTTCCCCCGAGGAGCTGACGCAGGCTCGCTCCAGCGAGGACCCGGCGCTCCTGACCTCCCTCGCCGCTCGCGGCGGGGATCTCCTGCGAGCCGTGGCCTGCAACCCGAGGGCCCCGGCCTCCCTCCTGGCCCGCTGCGCCTCCATCTGGGACGCCGCCTGCCAGCGCGGTGCCGCCGCCAACCCGGCCACCCCCGGCGCCTCCTTGCTCTCCCTCGCCCTGCGGTTCCCCGCAGAATTCTGGAGCAACCCGCAGGTCGATTTCCTCCTCCTGGAGGACCCTTCGCTCTCCGCCCTCTCCGCGCTCTCGTCCTACGACCTCTGCTCGCTGCTGGCCTCCCCCGCGATCCCCGAGGCCCACCTCCATCTCTTTGCAGCCCACCCCACCGAGGTCGTCCGGGAATTCGCCCTCCGCGCCCTCTCCCTCCGCTCGGTCGCCTGACCCCCAGGATCACAGCCCAGTTCGCCCGGATCCCAGCGCCGACCGCGGGGCATGCTCCCCGGCCATGTCCAGATTTTCCATGGAGTGAGGCCGCTCCTCCCTCCGCGGCCTGCCCACCGGGAGGGCCCGCCCCTGTCAGGGCAGCGCCACGCCCCCCGGCGGGCTGTGCTCCAGCGCCCAGGACGCCAGCCGGTCGTACCACGCCCCCACCGCGCTCCCCGGCACGTCCGCCCCCAGCAGCGGATCGATGTGCGATAGCTCCGGCGCCCCGATCGTGGCGAACGCTCGATCGCTGCTCCGTGGCTCCCCTGCTCGCGGACGATCGGCCCCGATGGGCACCCCGCTCACCAGCTCCCTCAGCCTGTCAAAGCGCCCTTCCTCCCCCCCCATCAGCCCCGCTGCGTGGCCCAGGATCGGCAGATCCATGCTCGCCCCGTGGTACGCGCGCATCCGGTATTCGGCCGCCGGCCAGTCGGTTGGTTTGAGCACCAACGAGCTGGCCACCGCCATGTCCGCAGGCAACCGCTGGGGGAAGTACCACTCCGCAAAATCCAGCCCTGGCCCCTCGTGCCAGCTCCTGGCCAGCTCCGGAAGAGCAGTGTGTTCGCGGGGGGTGGTCGAGTCAAAGTTGACCCAGTCGTAGGTGGCGGTGGGGTCCGAGGGCTGGAGCAGGCGAACGCCGAAGAGGCTATCGTACTCGGTCATGGCGCCCCCGGAGGCCTCGCCGCAGTTGACGGCGGCGAAGGAGAGGGCATTGGTCCGGGCGTCGAAGGCGAGACCAAAGGCGGCGCGGTTGGTCATGCGAGGCACCTCCTTGAGGGCGAGGAGGGTCTTGAGGAGCCGGTCGCGCTCGCCATCCTCGGAGATCTCGGCGGGCTTCCAGGCGCTGCGCATGGCGACGATGGAGGCGACGGGGTAGACCTGGGTGCCGAGGAGAGGGAGGGAGAAGTAGACGCTGCCGGCGCGGATGCCCTGGAGGCCCGGGGCAGAGCCAAAGCCGCCAGGGGCGGGCCCGCCGCCCTCCTCGTACTCGGCCTGGGTCTGCTGGATGGGGCCGCCCTCGTTGCCGGAGACGCCGTCGACGAGGACGAGGGAGGCGAGCTCCTGGTAGCCCGGGGTGCCGTCGAAATCCCAGGAGGCGTAGGCCTCGGCGATGGAGGCCCCGAGGGAGTGGCCGAGGAGGACGACGCGCCCACGGCGCTCGGGCTGGGGGACCTGCTCGATGACGCGGCGGAGGTCGCCGAGGGTGGTCTCGAGGCCCCACTCGGAGGCGTGGAGCAGGCTTTGCTGGGGGAGAAAGCCGCCGAAGGTCTTGCCCTCGATCTCCTGCTCGTCGTTGTAGTAGGCCGCGGCGCGCTCCGCGTCCTGGAAGTGCTCGGCGACGTCGAGGCCGTGGTGATCTTCGAGGAGGTTGGAGCGCCGATCGATGGCCCAGGCTTCGAGGGGGGCGTCCTCGGTGGAGCGCCGGACCAGGGCCCGGGCGACGGCATCGAAGCTACCGGCGCCGCCGAGGAAGCCTGGCATCATGACGACGACGGCGCGCGCGGGCCGAGGGGGGGAGGCGTCGACGCGGTAGCGAACGACGCGGACGCGCTGCTGCCCGGGGGGGGTGGCCTGGTTCTTTTGCGGGTTGGGGGGCGCCTGGAAGCCGTCGAGCTCGATCACCTCGCGCCGGATGTTCACGGCCCCCTGCTCGACCACCCGGGAGGCGGCCGGCGGCTGGTAGGGCCCGGGGGTCGCGGGGGCGACGGGGGCAGCCTCGTCACCGCTGGAGCCGCAGGAGGCCAGGAGGGAGGCCAGGAGCAGGGGCATCGGAGATCGCATGGAGGCAGGATGGTAGGCGTTCCGGCTCCGGCAGGCGCTCGGGTTTTCTTGACCGGGCCGCGTCCGCCCGATTTTTGTTCTGGAAACCCCGGGGCCTTGCCACTAAGGAGCGCCCCCGGAGGCACGGTAGCCGATGACTCAATCGACAGTTTCGACGAACGCGGTGGGCAAGATCACCCAGGTGATCGGCCCCGTGGTGGACGTCGAGTTCCCGCCTGGAAAGCTCCCTCAGATCTTCAACGCGCTTCGCGTGACCAACCCGAGCATCTCGGACAAACCCAACAACCTCGTGCTCGAGGTGGCTCAGCACCTGGGTGAGTCGACCGTCCGTGCCGTCGCGATGGACTCGACCGACGGCCTGATCCGCGGCACCGCGGTGACGGACACGGGCAACCCCATCATGGTGCCCGTGGGCAACGAGTGCCTCGGTCGCATCCTGAACGTCGTGGGCGAGCCGGTGGACGAGGCGGGCCCCGTCGAGGCGAAGAAGTACGCCCCGATCCACAAGTCTGCCCCGAAGTTCACCGACCAGAGCACCAAGATCGAGATCTTCGAGACGGGCATCAAGGTCATCGACATGCTGGCCCCCTACCGGAAGGGCGGCAAGATCGGCCTCTTCGGCGGCGCAGGCGTGGGCAAAACCGTGCTCATCATGGAGCTCATCAACAACGTCGCCAAGGCTCACGGCGGCGTGTCCTGCTTCGCCGGCGTCGGCGAGCGGACCCGCGAGGGCACCGACCTGATGATCGAGATGAGCGAGTCGCTCCTCGAGTCGGGGGCGCCCGTCATCAGCAAGGCGGCCCTGGTGTACGGCCAGATGAACGAGCCCCCGGGCGCCCGCGCCCGCGTGGCCCTCACGGCCCTCACCGTCGCCGAGCACTTCCGCGATGAAGAAGGGCAGGACGTGCTCCTCTTCGTCGACAACATCTTCCGCTTCACCCAGGCGGGCTCCGAGGTGTCGGCGCTCCTGGGCCGCATCCCCAGCGCCGTGGGTTACCAGCCCACGCTCTCCACCGAGATGGGCGGCCTCCAGGAGCGCATCACCTCCACCACCAAGGGCTCCATCACCTCCGTCCAGGCCATCTACGTCCCCGCCGACGACCTGACGGACCCGGCCCCCGCCACCGCCTTCGCCCACCTCGACGCCACCACGGTGCTCAACCGCGCCATCGCCGAGCTGGGCATCTACCCGGCGGTCGACCCCCTCGACTCGACCTCCACGGTGCTCGACCCCCAGGTCGTCGGCGAGCGTCACTACAACGTGGCCCGCAAGGTCCAGCAGACCCTGCAGAAGTACAAGGATCTCCAGGACATCATCGCCATCCTCGGCATGGACGAGCTCTCCGAGGACGACAAGCAGATCGTCAGCCGCGCCCGCAAGATCCAGAAATTCCTCTCCCAGCCCTTCTTCGTCGCGGCCCAGTTCACCGGCTCCGCCGGCAAGCTGGTCTCCCTCAAGGACACCATCGCGGGCTTTGAAGAGATCCTCTCCGGCGCCCTCGACAGCCTCCCGGAGCAGGCCTTCTACATGGTCGGCAACATCGAGGAAGCCAAGGCCAAGGCCAAGAAGCTCGTCGAAGAAGCCGAGAAGAAGTGATGGCTGCCCTCACGCTCGAGATCGTCACCCCCGAGGGGAGCAAGCTTCGCGAGCAGGTGGACGAGCTCACCGCGCCCAGCGTCGCCGGCGAATTCGGCGTGCTCCCGGGCCACCTGCCCATCCTGGCGGCCCTCCGCATCGGCCTCCTGTCCTGGCGCAAGGGCAACACCACCGGCGCCTGCGCCGTGGGCTGGGGTTTCATCGAGGTCTCCAAGGACCACGCCTACGTCCTCACCGATCGCTACGCCTCCAAGGACCAGCTTGACCCGGTCGCCATCCGCGCCGAGCTCAAGACCCTCGACGCCAAGATCGACAAGTACCCGGGCAAGACCTCCGACCCCGAGTTCGAGGAGCTGGTCTACGGCGAGCTCTGGTGCGCCGCCCAGCTCGAGCTCCACGGCGACCCGCCCCCCCCCACCGTCGCCTTCGTGTCCCCCTACGGGCGCGCCCCGGAGAACGAGGGCGGCCTCACCGACGATGCCCCCGAGGCCCCCACCGTCCGCGACGAGTGACCCTCGCGACCCGCTGACTCCTGGCCCCTGGCGCCCCTCGCGCCGGGGGCTTCTTGCTTTGTCGCTGCCCCCTGGCGGCTCGCCAGCCTCGCCTGGCGAATCGCCACCGAAATACGCCCTTTCCCGCAGGAAAACCCCCGGCATCCTGCCCGCAAGTGGCCCCCTCATGCCCACCACCGAGCATGAGGCCCTGGCCGAGCTCTTCCGCTACCAACCCGAGCTCGCCGCCACCCTGCTGCGCGATCTCCTGCACTATCCGGTACCTCCCTACCTTCGCATCGAGGTGGCCGACGGCGACTTCTCCCAGGCCATGGCCACCGAGTACCGGGCCGACCGGGTCCTCGTGCTGCGAGGGGCCCGTGATCGCCCCATCCTCGGGGTGATCGTTGAAGTTCAAAGGAACGTGGACGATGAGAAGCGCTGGTCATGGCCGTTGTACCAGGTCGCGCTGCGCGCCAGGCTGCGATGCCCGGCGGTGGTGCTGGTGCTGTGCCTCGACAAAGCCACGGCGGCCTGGGCCGCGCAGCCCATCGCGCTGGGGCCAGGTCAGCGGCTTCGGCTGCAGGTGGTGGGGCCCGGTGCGTTGCCTCGCAGCTTCTCTGACGCCGCCGCGTCGCGTCTACCGGAGCTGGCGGTGCTCAGCGCCATGACCCACGGCAACGACAGCGGAGGGGTGAACCTTGTGCTGCAAACCCTGGCCGCGCTGGTGCACCTCGACGAGGAGCGAGGCCGATTTTATACTGATTTGATCCTGGCAAGGCTGAACGAAACGCTGCGACAAGAGCTGGAGATCGAGATGCAGAAGTACGAATACCAGAGCGAGTTTGCCCGGAAGTATTACAACCAGGGCCTGACCGAGGGGGAGGCCCGCGGCGAGGCCCGCGGCGAGGCCCGCGGCGAGGCCCGCGGCGAGACGCAAGGCAAGGCGCGCTCGGTGCTGGCGGTGCTGGAGGCTCGCGGGGTCCCGGTCCCCGAGGAGGTCCGGGGGGCTGTCCTGGGCTGCCAGGATCAAGCCCGGCTGGACGCCTGGCTCCGCGCCGCGATCGTCGTGAAGGACGCAACCGCTCTGCTCCGGGGGTGAGCGGGGCGCGGCGACGGGCTACTTGATCGCCCGGATGAAGCCCGGGAACACCAGGTTGGAGTCAGGGCAGCGCTCCTTGAACTTCTTGCACGCAGGGCCCGCGAGCGTGTTCAGCTCGGCGAAGGGGTCGCCCACATCGCAGAGACCAGGCTCCTTGAGCCTGGGCGTGATCTGGTTGGTGCGCGCGATGCGCTCCTCGATGCAGGCCTGCAGCTCCGCCACCGTGGCCTGGCACTGGCGTTCCTTGCCGGTGTCCACCCGCTCGCAGTCCCGCTCCGGCGACCAGACCTCGTAGGTGGGGGCGCCGGTGCAGGCGGCGAGCCGCGACGCACATTCTTCCCGGCTCACCCGCTTGTCGTGCACCCCCATCAGGTTGTTGTACGCCTTGATCTCCAGGAACATCAGGTTGGCGCACCGGATCGAGTCCCAGTGCTCGATCGGGATCGCCTCCCGGGATTTCTTCGTGTTGAAGGCGCAGATCCCCCGGAGATCGTCGTCCTCCAGAGAGGAAAGCGGGCGATCCTTCACGGCGCCGGGGTCGCGGACGCCGCCGCAACCTGCCAGCGCGAGCAGCAACAGAGGGAGAGCTTGAAGGGGGTGGTTCAACGGGCCTCCGGTCGGGTTTGCAGTTCTTTATGCCAGCCCCGGTAGCCCCTTAACAAGGCCGAAGCACCTTGCCCTCCACGACGCGGCCGATGCCGCTGGAGGGCTGGAGACATGTTCGGATTTCTCATCGGTACGATTTGCCTGATCGCGCTCATCAAGGTGGTGCGGCGAAGCCAGGGAGGCGGGGCTTGTGGGGGTCATCGACACCGTGGTCGCGGGTGGCAACGGTGGTTGTTCCAGGATCTGCGGACATCCCCGGAGCAGGAGCGCGTGCTGCAGGGGGCCATGGACGATCTACGTCGTGCCTCCGAGGGGGCGCGCAGGGAGTGGTCGCTGGCCCGCAGCAGCGTGGCCCAGGCGCTGGTGTCGGAGAGCTTCGACGAGACCGCGGTGCACAAGGCCTACGCGCGGCTGGAGATCGAGACCCAGCAGCTCCGGGATCGGCTGGCGGAGCAGCTGCGCCAGGTTCACGAGGTGCTCACGCCGGAGCAGCGGCGGCGCCTGGCGACGGCCATGGGCCAGGTGGGGGGTCGGTCATGAAGCGGCGCCTGAAGATCGTGCTGCTGTCGCTGGGCGTGCTGGGCGGCTACGGCTGGGGTCTGGCGAGCCTGGGGTGCCACCGGGAGCGAGCCCAGCACCGGCGTGCAGCCTTCGAGCAGCACGTGGCCGACCTGTGCGTCCAGGCAGCGTCGCGGGCCCACAACGCCCCTGCCCAGGAGCCATCCGGTGGCGCTCGGTGATACAACAGGGAGCATGGCCCTGCGGGTGCTCCTGATCGACGATGACATCAAGCTGTACGAACTGCTCGCCAGCTACCTGGAACAGAACGGGGTCAGCGTGACCTGCGCGGGGGACGGGCGAAAAGGGCTCGTTGCCCTGGACGCCGGGGTCTACGACGCGGTCTTGCTGGACGTGATGATGCCAGGCATGGATGGCCTGGAGGTCTGCCGGCGTATCCGCGCCAAGAGCAACATCCCGGTGCTCATGCTGACGGCGCGGGGCGACGAGACCGATCGGGTGGTGGGGCTGGAGCTGGGGGCCGACGACTACATCCCCAAGCCCTTCAGCCCTCGCGAGCTGCTGGCCCGGCTCAAGGCGGTGCTGCGCCGTACAAGCCCGGAGGTGGTGGCCGAGCGGCTGGTCGCCGGCCTGATCGTGGCCGACGTCCCGGCGCGCCGCGTCCAGATGGAGGAGCGCGAGCTGGACCTCACCGGCATCGAGTTCGACATCCTGGTGGCCCTGATGCGCCGCGCCGGGCGGGTCGTCCCTCGCGAGGCGCTCCTGGCCGAGGCGGGGCGCAGCGACGTGGTGGTGGGGGAGCGCACCGTGGATGTCCACATCTCCCACCTGCGCCAGAAGCTGGGGGATGACCCGCGCTCGCCTCGCCTGATCAAGACGGTGCGTGGGGTCGGTTATGTGCTAGCCAAAGACCTACCGGCATGAGGTCTCCCCTCCACGCGTTGTTCCGTGCGCTCTGCCCCGAGAAGGCCCCCGGCGATGCCGCCTGCCCCTTCGAGCGCAATCACCCCTGGATGCGCGAGTACTGGCGCATGCAGTGGCGCATGTTCCTCTGGTTCGGCGCCACCATCCTGCTCACCCTCCTCGTCGTGGTCGGGGTCACTCGCTTCGCCTTCCGCGAGGGGCCGCCCATCTGCAAGGTCGAGTCCCAGGTCCGGCATTTTCATCAGATCTCCTTCGAGCGCGTCTGGGATCGACCCGAGGAGCGCTTCTGGATGGCCGAGCAGCTCCATCGTGAATTCGGCGTCGACCTCCGGATCGAGGATGCCCGCGGCAACCTCCTCTCATCCCACGGGGAAGGGGTCTGTGGTGACCCCAGGATGGTCATCGAGCTGGGCCCCCCCGGCGAGCGCACGGGCGTGGTGAAGATATGCCATGTGCACGACCCTTACGCGGCGCAGAAGGCCCGCCACTTTGGCCTCGCGCTCCTCACCGCAGGCTTCGTGCTCTGGGCCATCTCGGGGTTCATCGCGCGCCGGGTCGCCCACCCGTTGACCAAGCTCTCCCAGGTGGCCCAGGACATCGGTGCAGGGAAGCTCCATAGTCGCTTCGATGCGGAGCGTTACAAGGGAGAGGTGGGGGTGCTGGGCTTCGTGCTGAACGACATGGCAGCCCGGGTCGAGCAGCAGATGGCCGATCAACGGGCCCTGCTGGCGGCGGTGTCCCACGAGATCCGGACCCCGCTGGCGCGGCTGCGGATCCTGGCCGAGATCGCGCGAGGGCAGGGCGCCAGCCCCGACGCGATCGAGCGGATCGATCAGGAGGTGATCGAGATCGATCAGCTTGTCAGCGAGCTGCTGGCGAATTCGCGCCTTGATTTCTCGGCGCTCTCCATGACCCCGCTGGACGCCCGGCGGGTGGCCACCGACGCCCTGGAGCAAGCTGACATCGACCCGACGTTGCTCTCGTTCGACGCCGAGGAACCTCGCTTCCGGGGCGACCCGACCCTGGTGGCGCGGGCGGTCTTCAACCTGCTCGAGAACGCCAAGCGCCACGGCGGCGGCGTCACCGAGTTCCGGGTTTTTGTGCGCGAAGAGCACATTTATTTCGAGGTCCACGACGAGGGCCCCGGGCTCGACGAGACCGAGACCGAGAAGATCTTTCAGCCCTTCTACCGGGGACGTAACAGCTCCGAGCGCTCCGTCGGTCTGGGGCTGGCCCTGGTACGCCGCATCGCGCAGGCTCACGGCGGTGATGCTTACGCCTGCAATCGCCCCGAGGGGGTCGGCGCCTGCGTGGGCGTCTCGTTCTCCACCGCAGCAGAGCCGGTGCAGGCCCCGATCGCCAGCCCCTCCCAGAACCAGCAGCCGGTCGCCGACCCGGTGATCGCCTGAGCGGCGAGGGGGTAACGCCTCGTCGATCTCGGGGAACCGCACCCCGATGGCCGCGGCGATGCGGCGCAGGGTGATCTTTTCTTCCTCGCTGATGGCGCTGCCGAACCAGAAGAAGCCGCCGGAGGCCTTGGCGAGGTGCAAGCACATGTCGTGGATGAAGGCGCGGTACGGGGCCGCAAGCTCGGGGGGGAGCTCGCGGACAACGGCGCCCAGGCGGGAGAGCTGGCTGGCGAAGAAGAGCGGGTCCCGCTCCCGGGCGTTGGCGCTGAGGCGATCGAAGGCCGCCTGCGCCTCGGGGGACTGACGGAACTCGGGGCCCAGCGCCTGCTCCGCGGTGATCAGCGCGTCGACGGCGGCCTCCATCTCGAGCTCATCGAAGACCTCATCGGCGCCCACCACCATGGCGATCAGCAGCGGGATCGAGCCAAGAAAGGCCGCGCGGTGCTCTTCATCAAGGAGGTCAGCGAAGCCGGCGAAGGTGGCCATCGGTCACTCCTCCAGCACCAGCTGGCAGATCTCGTTGAAGCGGGTCTGGGCTTCCTTCTTCGAGATCCCGAACGATTCCGCGAGGGTCCCCAGCATCCCCAGCTCTTCCTCGGCGACCTCGCCATCGCAGGCCGACAGCATCGCCGCGAAGTCGAAGGCGACGCGGCGTGAGGGCTTGTCCAGGGTCTGGGAGAGGTACGCGAGGCGCTGCTCCAGTCCGTCTTCTTCGAGGTGCTTGAGGAAGCCCTGGAGGATCTCGTGGAGGTCGGCCCCGGTCAGATCTTGCTCGAGCCAGACCGCGAAATTCGCGCCCAGGTTCTCGAACTCGGCGGGCTCGATGATGCCGTCGACCATCGTGGCCAGAAACCCGGTCTCGAGGATGGCGAGGAGCCGCAGCAGCGCCTTCTCGTCCTCGGGGGAGATCGCCGCCTCCTGCTTCTGCGTCTTCGCCCGGGCCTTGCTTGCGAGGGCTTGCTTGCCCTTGCGGACCTCGTCGGTCTCGTGGGTCTGGACGGCAGCTTTGGCCTTGCTTGTGGGCTTGCGCTTGGTAGCCATGCGGAGTTCCTCCGCGGATGGTACTACTTCACCTTGGTCTGGCAGCCGAGCGCTATCTTGACCGTGGCCTCCGTGCCCTTGTTGATGGCCTCGCACTGGGGCCCGAAGATCTGGATCTTGGTCTTGCTCTCGTCGGTGTAGTCCCAGCCATCCTGCTGGGAGGTATCCTTGACGATGGTGGTCTCGGAGCCGCCGGCGGTGACGATGACGTTCACCAGGTCGGGGTTGACCTCCTCGCCGCTGGGCACCGGGACCGCGTAGGTGCAGCTGCTCACCGAGCCTGCGATCTGGGTCAGGGTGGCGGCCAGGTCCTGCTCGAAGTTGGCGGCGCCGATCTGGTAGTGGCAGGTGTAGCTGCTGTGGGAGCCGCCGGGGCGGCAGGTGCCCCCGTTGAGCGCCAGGCCCGACAGGATCTCGAGCCCATCCTCGCTGCCCGGGGCGCCGATGACGAAGGTGCGGACCGGCGGGTTCGCCTTGCGCGCGTCGCTGGTCGCGGTGCCCAGCTCGCCCTTGTTCCCGCAGTTGACGCCCATCTCGGGGAAGGGGCCGATGGGCGGCGTGAGGAAGGTGGGCACCCCGTCGGTGACCAGCAGCACGAAGCGTTCGCTGTCGGTCTCCAGCTCGCTCATGTACTTGTACGCCTTGCGCAGCGCCCACAGGGTGGGGGTGCCGCCGTTGGGCTTGGTCGTCGCGATCAGGTTCTGGATCTGGGCGCCGGTCTCCTTGAGGGGGCCCACCGGGACATTGGGGATATCCTTGATATCGGTGCACTCGTAGTTGGTCTGGCAGACGATGTCGGTGAGAGGGCAGCCGGAGTTCGTGCCCTCCGGGAACCGAACCAGGCCCATGGCCAGCTCGGGGTCCGCCGCGTTGAGCATCTGGTTCAAGGCGCCGGTGGCGGCAGGCCACTTGCCGGCGTCGCTCATGCTGCCCGAACGATCGAGGACGATGAGGAGGGCCGCGGGGATGCGCTTGCCAGGGGTCTCCTTGGACTGGCACTCCTTGATCCCGCTGCCCCCGGCGTTGTTGCCCCCGACCTGGACGCTCCCGGCGCTCCCGGAGGCCCCACCTCCGCTGCCAGCCTCGCCGCCTGCGCCGCTTTCACCGGCGCTGGTGCCGCCGGTCGCCCCCGAGCCCCCCGCCCCGGTCGGTTCTGGCTCGGCGCCAGCCCCCCCCGCCGAGGAACACGCCGCCAACCCGAGGACCAAGCTCATCGCAAGAAACGCCGCTCGCATGACACGAGATCGTTTCGCGCCTGGAGCCTTGATGCAAGCCTCTTCACGGCGATCCGGGAAGAAAAAGAGGGGCGGTCCACGGCAAGGTCACGCTAAAAATTTGCCGTAGATGCAGCAACCTTCCTCGCAGAAACCGGCGCCGTCCTTGGGGTCTGTGGGGCAGAGGTTCTCGACGTTGCAACCCTTCTTGCTCTCGCAGCCCTCGGGGACCTCGGGGGTCCCGCTGCCGGGGCATCCAAAGACGATGTCGACCTTGCTGACGGTGCCGCTCTGGAGGGCCGTGCAGGCGGGGCCGTAGAAGTTCACCTGGTTGGTGGCCTCGTTGTAATCCCAGCCGTCCAGCTGCTTGCTGTCCCGGGGCACCTGCTTGGTCTGATCGAAGAACACAAAGAGATCGCTCTCGGGCTTCTGCTCCAGGGCGAAGGTGCAGCCCAGGGTCTGGGTGGCGATGGCGTCGAGGGCGCTGGTGAGGCTCGCCTCGTCGCCGGCGTTGTAATAGTCGAAATCGGGGGCCGGGTTGGGGTACCCGCCGAGCTGGGCGAACTTGTTCAGGTTGGCCTCCGACACCTTGCCGGTGAAGCCCACCACGAAGGTGCCCACGCCCTTCTTGTACAGCTCCGAGATGATGGTCTGCGTCCCCATGTTGCCGCCCGCCGCGCTGCATCCCGCCTGCGCGCCGTCCGAGATCAGCAGCACGAAGCTCTTGCGCGCCGGGTCCGCCAGCGCCGCCACCTTCGAGGCCTCGTCCATCGCGGTGTCGATGTTGGTGACGCAGGGGCCGTCCGGGTAATACTTGTGGTTCTCGGCCTGCGCGTTCTGCATCCGGGTCTGGATGTTCGTGTAGCTGTTGGGCCCCACGTTGATCAGGCTGCTGTTGTCCTGCGTGCACTG
>JALOQB010000354.1 GCA_025453595.1 Polyangiaceae bacterium | reverse complement strand
ACCTCGGCCTTGCCGTCGCCGTTGAAGTCGAAGATCGAGCTGCCGGTGGCGGCGCTGGAGCAGTCCTGGGTGTCCTGGGTCCAGAGGAAGGTCTGGCTGTCCGGGATGGCCGGGTCCATGACCTTCTTGCCGTCGAGGATGACGTAGCCGAGGCCGCCGGCGAGGGCGAGATCCGGGGTGCCGTCGCCGTTGAAGTCGGCCACCGTGGGCGGGCCACCGCCGGGGTATCCGGCGGGCGGGGGGCTCCCGCAGCCGTTGGGGTCAAAGGGCGCGTTGATGTCGAGGGCTGCGCGGATGATCTTGAATTTCCCCGGGGCGCTCGCGTCATGATGCCACACGGTGACCGCGTGATTCGCGGGGTTGGCGCCGATGATCTCGGGGACGCCATCCAGGTCCAGATCGCCGATGGCGTTCCAGGAGCCCGGGAGCTCGGTGTCCGCGACGACGGTGCCGTCCGCCTTCAGGATGCGGCTGGACGACACGATATCCAGCTTCCCGTCCCCGTCCGCGTCGCTGACCGCGAAGTAGCCGCCCCCGGACGCGAGCTTGTGCTTCACCGCCCCGGTCCTCCCGTCCAGCACCGCGGTCAGGGTGATCACCTCGGGGAACCCGTCCTGATCCAGATCCGCGATGCCCGGCATGCGGCATGGCGCCTCCTCGCTGCTCTTCCACAGCGTCGTCCCGTCGCCACGCAGCGCGTAGGTGTGCTTGTCCGAGCCGCAGGCGATCACCTCGTTGCCCGGCTCCCCGTCGATGTTCCCTGCCGCCAGCTCCGCGGCCGCCGCGATCACCCCCGGTACGCTCCACTTCTCCACGAACTGACCCCCCACGATCGAGATCGCGTGGACGGTCCCGGCCTCCTGGTACTTCCCCCCGGCGAAGGTCGTGAACACGATCTCCGGGATGTCCCGCGCCGTCACCTTCCCGTCGCAGTCGTCGTCGTCCAGCTGGATCACGATCGGCGTCATCATCACGTCCGAGGCGTAAGGCGGCTCCACCTCGCCGCCCCACGCGTACTTCAGCTCCACCTCGAAGGGCTTGCTCTCCGGCTTCAGCTCGCACTGCGACAGGCACGTCAGGGGCCCCCCGCCCCCGCCTTCCCCCGCGCCGCACAGCGGCGGCAGCGGCAGGCACCGGCCCGCGGGCCCCGGCTGCGCCGCGCAGGCCCCGGCCTCGCCCCCCGCCCCCCCGCCGCCCTGTCCGGAACTTCCGGATGAACCGAGGGCGGTCTCGCAGTAGGCGCCCTCGCCGCAGTCGCTGGCGTCCCGGCAGGAGGCCCCGGGGGTGATGCACTGCTGGAACGAGCACACCTGCCCCGCGCCGCAGCACAGGGGGCCGCAGGCGAGGGAGGCCTGGCAGCAGGTGCCGCCGGCGCAGAGGCCCGCCTTGCCGTCGTCATCCTTGCAGGGGTTGCCGTCCTGGCAGCTGGCGGAGCCCGCCTGGCCCCCGGTCTGGATGCCCCCTCCGTTGCCCCCCTGACCCGCCGCCCCCGCGGTGCCCCCGCCGCCGCCCTGGCCCCCGGAGCCCGATGCGCCGCCCTGGCTCTTGGGCGGCAGCCTGGTGTCCGAGGACTGGGCTTCCTCGCCGCCGCATGCGAGGAGCCCGAGCAAGGGGAGCAAGAACCGAGCGCGAAGCTTCATGCACCGGAGCGTACCAGCGGTCCGCGGGGCGTGCGGAGCCCATCGTCGCGATGGCCCGGCGCGTCAGGGAAGAGGGGCCCCGGCGGAGGCAAGCGTCTGCGGTGGTTCCCCGATGCCCAGGCGCTCCCGCGCTTCGTCGAGCGAGAGGCCCATCAGCGCCCAGTAATCCCAGGGCCCCATGACGTCCGTCGAGAGACGTCGGCCCCGGAGAAAGGCACGGAGAACGCGCTCGGGGTCGAAGGCCCCGACCGCTGGCTCGACGACCGCCGGGCTGACGCGCAGCCCCAGGTGGAAGGTCGCCAGCACCGTCATGATGAAGGTGAACGCGCCTTCCCCGGCGAAGCCGCAGTAGAACCCTGCCAGCTCGCACTCGCCCGCCGGATCGGTGTTGTAACCGTTAAGCACGTGCAGCAGGTCGTGGTGCATCATCCGCTCCGGCATCCCGCCTCGTTCCCCCGGGAACGTCAGGCCCCGGGCCACGAAATGCTCGGTCACCGCATGCCCCAGCGTCCCCGCGGGCATCGCCGCCAGCGCACGGAAGCGCCTGGCCAGCTGCGGATCGCGGTGCAGACCCAGCGCGAACAGACCCGCCCGGGCCAGGCCCAGCACCCCCTCTTCCTGCCAGAGACGACGGAACATGCGCCGCGCATCCGGCGAGCGCGTCGCCAGCCCTCGCTTGATCGCCCAGGTGTTCCGCGCCTGGAAATCCGGCAGCAGCTCCAGGTACGGAGACCGGACGCCCAGCCCCCTGGCCAGCCCCTCCAGCGCCGCGCGTCGAGCAGGGCTCACCTCCCCCTCGATGCACACCGCCACGATGAGCCCGTCGACCAGCCACCGGCGCCCCTCGTCCGACGGAAACGCTCGTCCCAGCTCCGCTGGATCCACCTCGCCTCCCCCTGACCTCTCTCCCTCCAGCCCCAGCTCCCGCGAGGCCAACCTCAGCAGCCCTCGCGTGCGCTCCCGCAGCGCACCCCCGTCCGCACCCACCACCGCCCGCAGCGCCCCGTACACCGCCGCCGCCTGCTCACCCGAGAGCCCCAGGGCCTGCCTCAGCGCCCCCCCGGCACGGCCCGTGGAATCCCCTCGATCCTCTCGCTTTTGCTCCATCTTAAACCTCTCTTTTTCCTGGTTTTGACCGATTCAGAGAATATTGCAACATCAAGTTGCAATGATGGTTTGTGCTAGGGTCCGCGGGAGCTGCATGAGCCGGCAGAAGAAGCCATCGAGCCGCCCTGGAGGGCGGCGGGACGCGGGGCGGCCGCGAGGTGCGCCGATCGAGGACGCGGTGCTGTCGCGCACGCTGGAGGAGCTGGTGGAGCACGGGATCGAGGGGGCGAGCGTGGAGCGGATCGCGCGTGCGGCGGAGGTGAACAAGACGAGCGTGTACCGGCGCTGGCCGACGAAGGGGGCGCTGGTGGCGGCAGCGCTGGAGCGGGTGGCGCTCGAGCTCGGGGGGAAGCTGGAGGATCAGGGGAGCCTGGGCCGGGAGCTGGAGGCGCTGGGCGCGCACGTGGCGGCGCTCCTCGAGTCGCCGCTGGGGCGCAGCCTGGCGCGAGCGGCGATGGCGGAGTCGGTGGGGGTCGAGCTGGCGGCGCTTGCCCTTCGGGAGGTGGATCGGCCGAGGGAAGCGGTGCTGGGCCTGCGGGCGCGGGCGCAGGCCCGGGGGGAGTGGCGCGACGGGGTGGCCCCGGAGACCGTGCTGGCGCTGCTGGTGGGGGCGCTGCTGCACCGTGCGTTGCTCGAGCGAGCCGCCCTGACCCCGGGCTTCATCGCGTCGATCGTGGAGGTGATCGCGGGGGGGTTGAAGCCGGCCGGTGTGCGGAGCGAGTGAGCGGGTGACCCGGGGAGGGGCCCCGATGCGCCGACGGTGATGTCACGGGGCGGGCCCGGGGCAGGGGGGGGGCAAGGGGGTGCCCTTGAACACGGTGGTGAGGGGCAAGATGGGGAGCAGCTCGAGGTCGACCGCCATGGAGAGGGCGTCGCAGGGCCTCATGCCCGATGGATCCTGGAACTGGTCCCCTTCGAGGAAGAGGTCAGGGGTCTTGTGGAGCGTGGGGAGCTGCAGCAAGGCGAAGTTCTTGAGGACCTCGTTGTCGCAGAAGTACAGCTCGATGAGCTCGCGCATCGAGGCTTCCAGCTCGTGGGGGGTGATCACGAGGGAAAGGGTGGCGCGCCGGACGTTCCGGTGCTCCTCGTCCAGCTCGATCATCAGGGTGGAGCTGGTGGCCTGGAAGACGAGAGGGGCCGTGCTGGCGGCGATGGGCATGAAGACAGGGGGAGACCTCCTGGCGTGAATGCTCCCGGAGACGTAGGTGTGCCCCTTCAGGTACCCGCCCACGTAGATCGCCCGGGGAGACGAGAGCGAGGACTCGATGACCGAGGAGCGGGCGACCTGGAAGCTATCCTCCCCGTCCCACCGGCGGGCAGGCTGGCCGAGGAACGTCGCCGAGGTGTAGATCGCCACGTTCACGTAGGGGTCATCGGGGCCATCGTTCACGTCATCCATCACGAAGAGCAGCGTCGGCATCGAGCCCAGGGTGATGTCCTCGCTGATGTCGTTCTCGAACCCCAGCGCGCTGGGAACCAGCGAGTTGAGCAGCGGGAAGACCTGGGCTCCAAAGGCGTTGTCGATCCCGTCCTCGCCGTCCTCGACGCCCGGAGGCGTGGCGCCCTCGCCGGCCGGGATGCAATGCCCGCTCCCGGGGGGGTCGCTGGAGAACGGCTCGACCCTGGTCCGGCGCCCGTCGATGTCAAACCCCAGCTTGCGCCACGCCTCCGGGTTCCTTGTGCCGTCCAGGTTGTGCTTGCCGAAGCGGATGCGCCTGGCCGCAAACGTGAGCATGCGCCCGTCCCGGGGGGCAGCCTCGCCAGGGGGCCTCGGAGGAGGCCTGCGCCCCGGCTCGGTCGAGGTGCCCCCGGCCTGACCTGCGGGGGGCTCCTCCGTCGTCGGCTCGCCTTGCTGGACCTTCTGCTCGATGCCCCCGATGAGCTCGCAGCTCACCAGAAAGAACAGCCCCAGGCGCCAGGCGGAGCGCATCAGAAGACCCCCGTGGCGACAAGGTGGCCTCCGGTGGGGCCAAGGTCAGCGTTGACCTGGATCGGGGTCGAGCGCTGCGAGGGGTGAAGCAGCAGCAGGAGCAGCCCCGCAGACAGGGCCGTGGCCCCGAGGACAAAGCCGACGTTGGAGGCCCGGGCGAGCCGCCGGGCCTCCGAGCTGAGCTCCACCGCGGAGCGGTCCGTGCACCGGGTCTGGGGGCAACGTCGGTCTGCCTCGCGATCTTTGTGCAGGGCCTGGAGGCCCAGGACGGCGCCGGTTCCCAGCGCGATGGTTCCGGCGGCGAACATCCCGTAGGCGGCGCGGGGAGGTGACCCCTTCGGGGTCGTGGGGGGCGCCTGCTTGTCGCAGTCCAGGCGCGAGGGCACCGGCAGGACCGAGACCCCGCCATGCTCGGGGATGGGCACCAGGATGGACCAGCTGCACCCGCCCGCGAGCCCCGCGGAGACCAGGTGCTCCCCCGGGTCCAGGGGCAGCAGGGAGGACCAGGCGGCCCTGGCGAGCTGCTGGGAGCCCACGCGGATCCAGACCCCCGGATCCTGCTGGAGGGCGGCCGGCACCTGGAGCTGGAGCCGCCCCAGCCTGGGCTCCAGCGCCTCGATGCGTTCCCTGGCGCGCAGCTCCCGGTCCTCGCGGTGGTCCTTGATGGCGAACCCCAGGGCCTCCCGGTAGGCGCCCCAGGCGCTGGCCCAGCGCTTCAGGCGCTCGTAGCAGGACCCCAGGAGCAGCGCCGTCCCACCGGCAGGATCCAGGCGGTGGCTCTCGACCAGCTTCGGGCATGCTTCCCCGGGGTTGCCCTCGTTCAGGAGACGCTTGGCGTCCTGGAACAATCCCTCCGCGATCACCACGGGTTCGGCCCCCGACGGCTGCGCGTGGGAGAGCCCCGGCGAGGCGAGGGAGGCCCCCAGCGTCAGCCAGACCAGGGCGACGCGGCGGCTAGCGCCTGGTGTCGGTGGTGCGATCGAGGGGAGCAGCATGGATGACCCCGGAGCTGGAGGAGGAAGCGGCAGGCTTCATCGAGGCAGAGGGCGAGGGCAGGTGTTCGAGCCCGGAGCGCCGCGCCGGGGGGGGCCTGGGCAGAGGGAGGGGGCGCGCAGCGGGGACCTCCGGCGGGGCAGGAGGCTCCTGGACACCGGGGAGCTCGGTCGAGGGAGGGGGCGCGGGTCTGGAGAAGGAGCTGGCCGGGGGCGGGGCCGAGGGCGCGGAGGGTTCGGCTCGAGACGGGAGGCCAAACCAGGGAGCCGCGCCGGCGAGAAGCGCCAGCGGGAGCAGCAGGGCGAGCCCCGGACGCCGGCGCGTGGGGATCCTTCCGGGGACGGGCGCCGGGGGAGTGGGTCGGAGCTCCTCGGAGGGGTCCAGCGTGGGGTGGTCCTGCACCTCGAAACAGGTCGGCGGCGGCACGCTCCGACCCCTCTCGATGGCCTCGATGCGCGCGAGCCTGGCCGGGGCGTCGGGACCGCCGTGGGGGGCGAGGCGGGCGGCCAGCTCGCCCACGGTACGAAACCTCCGGGCGGGGGAGCGCTCCAGGCACCGCATCACCGCCTCGCCGAGCCCCGGCGGGAGGCCCAGCGAAGGCGGCAAGGGGGCCGGGGACCCCGCCAGGATCGCCGCGGACAGCGCGTGGACCGTGGGGCCCTCGAAGGGCAGGGCGCCGGTCAGCATCTGGTAGAGGACAACCCCGAGGGACCAGATGTCCGCGCGCTCGTCGATGGTGCGTGCGTTGCGCATCTGCTCCGGGGCCATGTACATCGGCGAACCGATGGGCTGGGAGGTGACCGTGAGCAGCCCCCGGTCCATCGCGTCGTCGTCGATCCTGGCGACGCCAAAGTCGAGCAGCCTGAGCCGAGGGTGGTCTGGAGGGCCTGTCAGGAAGAGGTTTCTGGGCTTGATATCCCGGTGGATGATCCCCCTCGCGTGGGCCTCGGCCAGGCCCTCGCAGGCCTGGAGCGCGAGCCCCGCGGCCTGCACGGCGGGGAGTGGACCTCGCTGCTCCAGCACTGCACCCAGGTCCTCACCATCCAGAAATTCCAGCACCAGGAACGGCACGCCGGCCCTGAGTTCCCCGACCTCCAGGACCCGGGCCACGTGCTCGCTCGCGAGGAGCTGCATGGCCCGCGCCTCCCTGAGAAAGCGCTCGATCAGCTCGGCAGGGGGCGCGGACGAGCGCAGCACCTTGATCGCCACCAGGGCCCCGCCGCAAAGGTCCGTCGCCCGGTAGACCTCGCCCATGCCGCCGCGCCCGAGAGGCCCCTC
>JALOQB010000353.1 GCA_025453595.1 Polyangiaceae bacterium | reverse complement strand
CTCGATGTGCAGCAGAAGGCGTCGAGGGCGCAGATCTTCTGCACGCAGGGATCGCAGCCGTTGTTCAGCGGCCCGCCGGTCTGACAGATGTCGTGGGTGCAGGTGCCGCACTGCCCGCAGTCGGCCTCGCAGTTGGCGCAGTTCTCGTTCGGAGGCTGGCAAACCCCGTTGCCACAGCTGACCGGGGCACCGGCCGAACCGCCCTGGTTACCGCCGCTCCCTGCTGCTCCGCCCCCACCGGTGCCGCCCCCGCCGGTGCCGCCACCCCCCTGCCCGGCCGCGGCCCCCGCCGCGCCTGCGTAGCCGACGAACTGGTCGCCCACGCTGTCGTTGTTGATAAGCCCGTTGCAGCCCGAGATCAGGGCCGCCAAGGTCAGGAGCAGGGAAGTATGAGTCTTGCGCATCGCGCCCTCCAAGAAGAGATCGGACACAGCCTAAGGCAAATGTGTGCCATCTCCAAAGGAGAGTGCACCCTTTTCACGGGATCGAGCCCGGCCTGAAGCGTCGCTCGAAGGGGCCCCGGGTTCGACCCTCCGGCGTCGTGTCCAGGATGGCAAAGATCACCCGGGAAAAAACCCCGTGAAACGGTCCATCCAGCGCGGCCTTGAACCGTTCAGCGATCTGCTCCGGGTCATTCCGGAACACCCCGCACCCCCAGGCCCCCAGCACCAGCGCATCCTCGCCATGAGACGCGGCCACGCCCAGCACCCGCTCGGTGCGCTCGGCCATCGCCTCCTCGATCGCAGCGAGCACCGGGGCATGGTTCTTCCCGGCGCGCTCCAGCGCCACCCCCGCGTTGCAGGCCGGGGAGGTCAGGAACGAACAGAGAAAGAAAGGGTCCAGCAGCGCGCCGTCGTCGAGCCGGAACACCGGGACCTCCGGCGAGTAGATGACCCAGCTCGAGTAGAGCGGGTTCGATCGGGAGCGGTGGTATTCGTACATCTCGCGCCGCGACAGGCAGGCAAAGAGGCCCGAGCTGCGCGCGAGCGACTCTTCCTGGGCGCGGGCGCCGTTCAGGAACCCCCCTCCCGGATTCTTCGCCGACGCAAAGTTGAGCACGCAGGGCCGCGCCCCCTCGCGGGACAGCCGGAACGCCGCCTGCAACGAGCTCTCGTCGGTCACCTCGAAGCGGGTCTCGAAGCGAGGCTCGCGAGGGTACCGGAGCCCGTACTCGGGCGGGTACTCCCGGGTGAGCTCGCAGGCCCGCGCCACCTCGTGCTGGATGGAGATGGTACGACCCTCCCGCTCGTAGCGGCCGGCCCCCAGGATCTCCATGGTCTTTCGTGCCACCTCGGCGGCGGGCTTCCTGGCAAGGTAAGTCATGCGCCGTCAGGGACGTCCTGGCCTCGTCGCCCCTGACCGGCGCTGCCGGCGATCTCGCACAAAATACGGGTTCAGTGGCCTCCGTCGAGCCGGATCGAGTGCAAGAACCACCCGGTCAAGCGCGGTTGCGAGCGCGGTGCAGCAGGACGGCGACGATGCTGAGCTGCATGACCGTGTTGATCCCCTCCATCACCGTCGTTGCCAGCGCGGCCCCGGTCGCTCCGAGGCTGGGCACGAGGGCCCAGGCCAGGCCAAAGTAGACCCCCAGGTTGATGAGGGCGACCACGGTGATCAGCCGTAGCTGACCGAGGGCGATGATGAACACCGAGGACAGGTTGTTCAGGAACACGAAGATCACGCTCACCGAGAGGGCCCGGAACGGCCAGACCGCCCCCGCGTAGCGAGGCGCGTAGCGCTCGAGCAGCACCCGGGACAGGAGCCATGTCACCGCCAGGATCGGCGTCATCACCACGAGCATGCGCACCACGGCGCGGCGATAGTTGGTCAGCAGGATGTCGAATTTCTTCTCGTGCGCGAGGGTCGCGATGGTCGGGAGCGCGCTCGCCAGGAACACCGATCCAATGCTGATGACTGGCTTCACGAAGCGGTCCGCGGCGGCGTACTCGCCGAGCACGACATCGCCTTGCCCGTGCAGCACGATGTACGAGCCGCGCAGGTACATCATCGTGATGAACTCGAGGAAGGCCGCCGGCCACGCCAGGCGGAGCAGGTGCACCGCCAGCTGGCGGTCAAACCCCAGCCGGGCGGGGTAATAATGACGGGCGACCAGCAGCCCGAGCAGCAGCATCACCAGCCCCGAAGACAGGCCCGAGAGCTGGAACCCGACCGGCGTCGCCAGGTAACGCGCCGCCGCGATCGCCGTGAAGAAGCGCACCACACTGGCGATGGCCGGGAGCGCGATGCGACGATGCATCGTCTGATGAAACTCGAAGGGCAGCGACGCCGAGGACGAGAGCGGGGTGATCAGCGTGTTGACGCACAGCACGATCAGCACCGGGATCAGCGCCTCGCGGCCCGTCGACCACGCCACGCCGAGCGCGATGCAGACGGTGAGCGGCGCCGTCACGGCCCGGATTGCCAGGTTCGTACCGCGCAGGACCCCATCGGCCCCCCCTCGCTCGGCGGCCACCTTGATCGCGATTGCCCCCAGCCCGAACGACGCCAGGATGTCGAAGGGCTCCATGAACGCCTGGGCCGCCGACAGCCTGCCAAAGCCCGCCGGGCCCAGGGTGCTCGCCGCGAGCACGATGGCGTAGGTGGTCAAGACCTCGCCGAGCGCGTTGCCCGCCAGCACGCTGGCGGCGTTGCGGACGATCTTCTTGATCGCCCCTTCCCCTGGCCCTGCATCGCCGTTCTCCTGGGGCCCCGCCGGCGCGGCGGGCACCTGAGGCGGCTCGGGAGGGCCAGCAGGCGCCGGGGGAGGGTCGTCAGGGGGGCCGCCCTGACCTTCGCGCGGTTCGACCACGCTCATCGGCGGTCTGCGATCACGACCGCATCCATGCCCGAGAACATCCGAAGCCCGAAACGCGCCAAATCCCGCGGGATGTTCCTCGCCTCGGCGAGCACCCGCAGGTAAGGTCTGGCCGTGATGGGGTCGTCGTAGGAGCGGGCGATCTGCATCCCCACCTCGCTGAACATGGCCTCGATCAGCAAGCGCGGGTAAGGTCGCACGTGGGTGACGTCGAGCCAGAACTGGAGCGACGCGACCTCCGGGTTGGCGATGTTGGGGGTGACGATCACCGCGCGACCGGGCGCCCGCAGCACGAGGGCGATCGAGCGGATCAACTCGACGGCGAGCTCCCCCGGGAGGTGCTCGATAAGATGGGAGCAGAACACGCCGTCGTAGGTGACCCCTGCGTCCGCCTGGGCGCGGAGGAACGCCAGCGCGTCGCCGTGGTGAACCTCGAACCCTGCGCGGCGAACGGCGTCGACCACCTCGGCTGACCCATCGACGCCGACGGCCTCGATCCCGGCGCCCCGGAGCATCTCGAGGAACAGACCCCGGCCGCAGCCAAGGTCGAGCACGCGCTTGCACCCGGCACGAACGAAGCTCTCGACGTGGCCCCGCTGCACCTGCCGCACGAAGGCCTCGTCAGCGAACCGGTAGAGCAGCCGCGAGAGGAGTTCATCGCGGGAGGGTACCCCCCTGTCGGGGCTCATGGCTGCACCTCCCGCCTGGCGCCGCGCCCCTCCTGGGGGTTCACGGACGCCTCGACAAGATCGAGCAAGCGCTCCTCGAAGCGAGGCCACGCGTACCCGTCCTGCACGAACGCGTACCCCTCGTCTGCCGCGACGCGGCGGCGCTCGGGGTCGCGCAGGAGCGCGGAGAGCACCTCGCAAAAGCCTTCTGCGCCGTCGTAAACCCACCCCCCTCGCGCGCGTCGGACCTGACCGGACGTGGCCTCACAGCCGGCGTTCACCATCACCGGGCGGCGGTTGGCCCAGGACTCGAGCAGCACCAGCGAGAGGCTCTCGTAGCGCGATGGCAAGATGAACACCTCGCACCGCGCCATGAGCGCCCGCTTCTCGTCGTCGCTCACGAACCCGAGGGCGACCACGTCATCGCGCGCTGGCACCTCGACCCACGAGGCTCGACCGGCGAGCACGAGCTTGAGCGCATGGCCCGGGAACGGGCGCCCCGCGCTGTCGAGGAATGTCTCGTGGGCATGGGCGCGCTTGAACGCGTCAAAGTGCTCGAAAAACTCGGGGAACCCCTTCTGCGGCTCGATGCGCCCCACGTAGAGCACAAACGGCCCATCGGGCATCCGATCGATGGTCGGGGGTGGGCCCTCGGGCATCGTGATCCCCGTGCCCACCACCGCGCTGGGCACCGATTGCGAAGCCGGAAACGTCGAATGAACGAAGGACTGCTCTTCCGGCGTGAGGAACGCGAACCCCCGCGGCATCCGGAAGAGTAGCTTGAAGGTGTTCATGTGGATGGGTCGCTCGTCGTGCGCCGTGGGCGCGAGCACCGCGCGGCGTGCCACGAGTGGTAGCCCGAAGACGGTGTGCGCATACAGGTAGGTGAAGAACAGGTAGGCATCGAATTCGTTCGCCCGGGACGACGCGACGAGGCGCCGCAGGAGCCCCGGCGCGATGGGGCCCTGGGCCACGAACCAGGGCGGCTCGAGCCCCGGCAGCAGGCGCGTCTTCAGCACGAAGCGGCTGAGCCTGTCCTGGACGGATACCAGCCGATCAAACGCCGTGGCGAAGCGCTCGACCTCGACCCCTGCCTCGATCGTGCGCCCTTGCGGGTAGTGGTTCGCCCACGTGATGTGGTCTCGCGCGCACGTCGTCAGCACGGTCAGCCGCTCGACCTGCGGGTTCTGGGCCAGGTGCTCGCAGGTGGTACGGCAGAGGAGCTCCGCGCCGCCGTTGACGTCGACGCCATAGCGCTGCACCACCACTCCTATCCTCATGGGGGCGCTTTATAGGGCCCGGGCCCCCCGTACGCAACGCAGCCAGCAGAGGGAGGGGATGGGAAACCGGGCCTGCCCCTCCCCTCTTGACATCACCCGGAGCTCGTGGGTTCACCCCTGGCCCCTGGCCCCCCGCAGCGGACACCAGCAGAACCGTGGCGGGTTGCTCGGGTGCGACGAAATCTACGAGAAACCCCCTTTTTCAGACAGGGGAGGTCAACGCGACCTGTGGTACATCGGTGCGCGATGTTGTCTGCCAGAAGGCCTACCATCGTGATCGACGCGACGCCGCTGCGTACCCCTTCCGGGGTGCGGGGCATCGGCCGTTACCTCTTCGACCTCCTGTACGGTCTCGACGAGGTTCGATCGCTCTGGGAAGACGACCTGGATCTGATCGCCCTCACCGACCTCTCGTGGGGCGCACCGCCCTCGCTCTCTCGCGATCTGCGTGCGGCGGCCGAGGAGACAAGCGCGCAGAAAGGGACGGTGGCGAACGCGACGATGCGCAGGCTCCGCCAGCTGCGCGCGCCCGCGGCGCTCCGGGCCACTTCCGCGGCCCTCTTCCACCAGACCGAGGCGCTGGGGACCCCGCTCTGGGGACCACCGCGCCTGGTCACGCTCTACGATCTCATCCCGCTGCGGTACCCGACCCAGTACCTGAAGTCGCGCACCGCGTTCCCGCGGGAGTGGGTGGTGGCACAGCGCCGCTACTCGACAGCCCTCCGCGTCGCGGCGATATCGAGGCGAACACGCGAGGACGCGATCGCGCTCCTTCGCGTCGACCCCAGGAAGGTTTCTGTCGTACCGACAGGCATCGATCTCTCGCGCTGGTACGCCCACGACAGCGCCACGGACGAGCGGCGGCGCGAGGCCGTAGGCGTGGGCTCCCGGCCTTATGCCCTCTTCGTGGGCTACGGCGACCATCGAAAGAACACCCGGGTGATGTTCGAGGCCATCGCTCGCGCGCGCCGCTCGATGGACATCGAGCTGGTGTGGGCAGGCAAGCTATCGGAACCGTTGCTCGCTCGACTCCAGCAGGAAGCAAGGGACGCAGGCATCGACGGGCGCGTGCGCTTCCTCGGGTACGTCGACGACGACACCCTCTCCTCCCTCTACGCTGGCGCCGTCGCCGAGGTGTTTGTGTCGCGCCTCGAAGGGTTCGGGCTGCCCGTCGCCGAGGCGATGGCGGCCCGGTGCCCCGTGATCGTGGCGCGCAACAGCGGCTGCGATGAGGTGGTCGGCGAGGCCGGTTACGTGGTCGACCCCGACGACGTCCCGGCCATCGCCGACATCCTCGTCGCGCTGCACGGTGACCCGGCGCTGCGCGCGGAGCGCGGGGCCGCGGGGGCAGCGCATGCGCAGGCGCTCACCCGGAGCGTCATGGCGCAGGGCTACGTGGCGCTCTACCGCGAGGCGATCAAGGCGCTCCGGTCGCGCTGAAGGGCGCCGCTGGCGTCGCGGTTCAGTTGTAGATGGGGCCGCGGCGGGCGCGATCAAGGTCGGCGCGCACCATCCGGTCGACAAGCTCTCCGAGGCCGACCTTCGGGGACCACCCCAGCGCAGCCCGGGCCTTGGAGGCATCCCCGATGAGCAAATCGACCTCGGCGGGCCTGTAAAACTCGGGGTTGACGCGCACGATCACCTTGCCCGATTTCGTGTCCGTCCCCACCTCACGCTCGGCCGCGCCCGACCACTCGAGATGGAACCCCGCCGCGGACGCCGCCCCCTCGACGAAGCTCCGGACCGTGTGCGTCTCGCCGGTCGCGAGCACGTAGTCATCGGCCTTCTCGACCTGCAGCATGCGATGCATCCCCTCGACGTAGTCCCCGGCGAAGCCCCAGTCGCGCTTGGCGTCGAGGTTGCCCAGCTCGAGGACGCTCGACCCGGCGCCATTCACCGCGATCATCGCCAGGCGGCTGGTGATCTTGCGGGTGACAAACTCGATACCGCGCAGCGGGGACTCGTGGTTGAACAGGATGCCGCAGGTGGCATGCATCCCGTAGGATTCCCGATAATTTACCGTCATCCAGTGCGCGTATAGCTTCGCGACACCGTACGGGCTTCGGGGGTAAAACGGCGTCGTCTCGATCTGGGGTACCGCCTGCACCTTGCCGAACATCTCCGACGTCGATGCCTGGTAAAACTTGATCTTCACGTTCACCGTACGGATAGCCTCGAGCAGCCGCAGCACGCCCATGCCGTCCACGTCGGACGTGTAGAGGGGCTGCTCGAAG
>JALOQB010000569.1 GCA_025453595.1 Polyangiaceae bacterium | reverse complement strand
GGGGTCCTGTGGGAGCGGTGGGCGCGGGGGGGGTGGCTCCGGGGGCGAGGCGTGGATCTGCTCTGCACCGCCGCGGGGCTGGCGGGCGGCCTCGTGCTCAACCCGTACATGGACCGGCGGGGCGCGCCGCTGCGCTTTGCCTGGTACCACATCACCCGCATGGGCGCCGACGCGGACCGGCTCTACACCGACTGGAAGCGCGCGGAATTCCAGCCTTTCCCCCTGGAGCTGCTGCGCGATCAGCCTCTCTGGCTCGCGCTGCTCGGGGCGCTGCTGGGCGCGGCGCTGTGGGTCATCGCGCGGCGCCTGCGGGGGCGTCCGGTGGAGGCAGACACGCTCCAGATGGCGGGGCTTGCGCTGCTGGGCGCGGCGCTCGCGGCCCGGACCCTCCGGATGCGGGAGTACGCGGTGCCCCTCGCGGTGATCTTCCTGGCGCTGGCGGCGCGCCCGCTGCTGCGCCGGCTGCCCGCGCGGCTCGCGCCCCTGGCGCCGCTGCTCGGGGCGCTGCTGCTGCTGCCCCAGGCCGCGACGACGCTGGATCTGCTCTCCATCGAGCGGGTCCACGCCGGGGTGTTCTCCGGGGCCCGGGGGCTCCTGGAGCAGAACGGCCGGGCGCCCATCCTGAACCTGGCCGAGTCCGACTACTGCATGCTCCGCTGGGAGCACCCGGAGGTGGTCTGCGTCCAGGCGTTGAGCCGCTATTTTCTCTGGCCCGACCGGCAGCTCTACGCGGAGGTGCGCGAGCTGCACGAGCGCGCCGACACGTCGCCCCGCACCGCGGCGCTGCTGGCCTCCTTCCACGAGCGAGGGGTCCGGCTGGTGGTGACCCACAGCACCCACAAGCTCCACGCCTGGGCCGGCGAGCACCCCGAGGCGCTGGAGCTGGCGTTTCAGGCGCCGCTGGGCGTGGGGGCGATCTGGCGCATCGTCCCAGCGCGGCGGTGACAGCCCGGCGCCGGGGGCGGTATAAACCGCGCCATGCAGCAGATACCAAGGCTACGACTGGCGCACACGCCGACGCCGCTGCAACGGCTCCCGCGGCTGGCCGAGCGTCTCGGCGTCGATCTCTGGATCAAGCGCGACGACGCGAGCGGCGGCGTCGAGGCGGGCAACAAGATCCGCAAGCTCGAGTACCTCCTCGCGGACGCCCTGGCGCGGCGCGCTGACCTGGTGATGACCTGCGGCGCCCTCCAGTCCAACCACTGCCGCGCCACCGCCGCCCTCGCCGCGCGCCTCGGCCTCCGGTGCCGCGTCTTCCTGCGCGCGGAGGATCCATCCGCCCCCCTCCCTCTCCACGGCAACGCGCTGCTGATGCAGCTCCTGGGGGCCGAGATCACCCTCATCTCTGCCGCCGAGTACCGGGAGCGCGAGGCGCTGATGTCCGCCGAAGCCCGGCGCCTCGAGCGCCTCGGTCGGCGCCCCTACCTCATCCCGGAAGGCGGCTCCAACGGCCTCGGCTCCCTGGGCTACGTCGCGGCCATGGAAGAGGTCCGCCAGCAGCTCGACGCGGGCCTCGCCGACGGTCGTCCCTTCGACCTCATCGTTCACGCCTGCGGGTCCGGTGGCACCGCGGCCGGCGTCGCCCTGGGCGCGGCCCTCCACGGTGTCGCCCCTCGCGTGGTCGCCGCCGCCGTCTGCGACTCTGCTGCTTATTTTGACAGGATTGCAGCACGCATCGACCAGGAAGCCCGCGAACTGGTGCCCTCCCTCCCGCCCCCCGCGTCGCTCTCCTTTGAAGATAAGATCGCTGGAAGGGCCCCCGCTACGGCGTCTCCTCGCCAGAGCAGCTGCGCTTCCTCGTCGATGTCGCCCGCTCCACCGGCCTCCTCCTCGACCCCGTCTACACCGGCAAGGCGCTCTTCACCCTCAACCGCCTCGTCGCCACCGACCCTGCGCTGCTGGGCAAGCGTGTATTGTTTCTCCATACAGGTGGCCTGCCCGGGCTCCTTGCCGAGGGCGAGGCGCTGGGGCCTGAGCTCTTAGAAACGGTGCAAAGGGGGGTGGTTTGCTGGTAGAGTGACGGATCATGTCCGGGAATTTCTGGCGGTTCCTCCTCGCCACCCTGGCCCTTGGCTCGTGCCGCAGCCCCACGGCGATCGAGCTCCAGCTCTCGACCGATGTACGCTGCGACGACGTGAAGGCGACGGCCATCATCGTGTCGCGGACGTCGACCACGGGGCTGGAGCCGGCCACCGTGACGACCCAGTGCAGCGGGGACGGGGCCATCGGGAGCCTGGTGATCACGCCCAATAGCGACACCGAGGAAGACCTGCGGGTCCAGGTGGTGACCTCGGTGGGGAACGCGACGCCGGAGCAGTGCGAGCAGGACCCGGGGGGCAAGCCCTGCATCGTGTCGCGGAGGCGCCTGCGGTTTGTCCCCAACGAGACCCTGCGGTTGCCCATCCGCCAGCTCCTGGATTGCACCGGGGTGGCCTGCGGGGAGACCGAGACCTGCCGCAAGGGGAGCTGCCAGTCGGCGGAGGTGAACCCGGACGAATGCGCCTCTTCTCCCGAGGCTTGCGGCGGGGGAGAACCGCCGGTCCTGATCGCTCGCCCCTTTGACCCGGGGGTCCTTGCAGGACAGGGCGGGCAAGGGGGGCAAGGCGGAGAGGGAGGGGCAGCCAACGGCGGAGCAGGGCAAGGGGGGGCTGGCCAGGCAGGGGAAGCCGGCCAGGCGGGGGCAGGACAGGCAGGGGAAGCTGGCCAGGCGGGAGGGGGGCAGGCCGGCGAGGCAGGGCAAGCAGGGGCCGCC
>JALOQB010000352.1 GCA_025453595.1 Polyangiaceae bacterium | reverse complement strand
CTTTTGCAGCGCAAACGCCTGCACCGGATCGAAGGCCGTCAGCTTCCCCTGCTCGTACGCCTTGCCCAGCTCCAGGCACCCCTCCAGCTCCCCCGCATCGCACGCTCGCTTCAGCATCCCCAGGGGCCCCGCCGCGTCCCCCTTCTCCCCCTGCAAACGCTGCCTCGCCAGCTCCACGCACGCCCGCTGCTCCCCCCCCGCGCACGAGCTCTCCAGCATCTTCTGCGCCCCATCAGGGTCTTTCTCAACACCAATCCCCCGGAGCCGCAGCAACGCGAGGGACGTGCACCCCGGGAGGTCACCGCCGTCGCAGGCGCGCCGGAGGAGTCCTGCGGCGCGGACCGGATCCCGGAGGACGCCGCGGCCGCTCAGGTGGAGGGAGGCGAGGCGCTGGCAGGACGACCAGGAGTTGAGGGAGCATCCTCGCTCGAAGGCGACCGCAGCGTCGCGCAGCGCATCGGGGGAGGCATCCTTCTTGTCGAGGAGCAGGCCAAAGGCGAGGCAGCCCGGGGCGTCGTTCCGCTGGCAGGCGTCGGCGCAGGCGGAGCGCTCGCAGGCGGCCGGTGCGGAGGGAGGCGAGGGCGGGCCCGCGGGGGCCGCGGAGCAGGCCACGAGGAGCGAGAGCGAAGGGAGGAGCCAGCGCATGCGTTCGTGGCCAGGATAGGCGGCCTGGCGGGAAGTGCTAGCGCTGCGGAGCAGGGGCACTATGGTGCAAGGCCGTGACACCGGAAGAATTCAAGGAGGCCCTGGCCAGCTGGGCGACAGGGGTGACGGTGGTGGCGACCGAATGGGAAGGCCACCGCTACGGGCTGACCGCCAGCTCCTTCACCTCGGTCTCGCTGACGCCGCCGCTGGTGCTGATCTGCGTCGATCGCCGGGCCGAATCCTGCGAGGCGCTGCTCCGGGCGGGGTCCTTCGGCGTGAGCATCCTGGCCCTGGGCCAGGAGGCGGCGGCGATGCAGATGGCCCGCTCCGGAGAGCAAAAATTCGAGGGGCTCCCCTTTGAACCCGGGCCCACCCTGGGGCAACCGCTGCTGCGAGGCGCCCTGGCGCACCTCGAGTGCCGCACCTTCCGGGCCGACGACGCGGGCGATCACGTGCTGCTGCTGGGCGAGGTCCACGCCGCGCGCACCCACGAGGGGTCGCCCTTGCTCTACGCGCGTCGCCGTTTCCATGGGCTGGGGTGAGGGTGGCGAGCGGGGGGTGGCTCGTGTAGCTTGTCGGGTCTGATGACGTCCCCGCCGGACGACGTGCCTTCTCTTGCTCCTGATGAACCGTCCCTTCAAGAGACGGCCGTCGCCCCTCTCGACCAGCTCCCTACCGGGTCCCGAGGCCCCTCCCGCAGCACCTCCGGCTCCTGGGGGGTCAGCCTCGGGTCCAGCGAGGCCGACCTGCAGACGCTCTCGGGCCAGGCGCTGGGCGGCCGCTACCGGCTCATCCGGCTGCTCGGCAAGGGCGGCATGGGCGCGGTCTTCGAGGCCGTCGACGATCAGCACGACCGCCGCTGCGCCATCAAGATCGTGCTCGGCGGCGACCGGGACCCGGACACCATGCGCCGCTTCCTCCGCGAGGCCCGGGCCTCCCGCGAGATCCGCAGCGAGCACGCGGTCCGGGTCCTCGACGCCGAGACCGACGAGAAGCGCAACATCCCCTACATCGTGATGGAGCTCCTCACCGGCGAGGACCTCGACCAGCTCGTGAAGCGCGTCGGCCCCCTCGACCCGGCCGCCACCTGCCAGCTCTTCTTGCAAGCCTGCGACGGGCTCGCCGCCGCCCACGCCCAGGGCGTGATCCACCGCGATATCAAGCCCGCCAACCTCTTCCTCCACCGCCTCGACTCCGGCCGCATCGTGACCAAGGTCTGCGACTTCGGCGTCGCCAAGCAGACCGGCCTCGATACCTCCCAGACCAGCGAGCTCACCCAGACCGGCGGCATGGTCGGATCGCCCACGTACATGTCGCCGGAGCAGGCCCGCAGCGCCAAGCACGTCGATCATCGCACCGACATCTGGTCCCTCGCGATCTCCATGTACCAGGCCCTCTCCGGCCAGAAACCCTGGGCCAGCCAGTCCGCCTCCCTCGGTGAGCTCATCCTCGCCATCTGCACCGCCGAGCTCACCCCCCTCCAGGACCTCGCCCCCTGGGTCAGCCCTGACCTTGCCGACGCCATTCACCGCGGCATCCAGCGCGAACCCGACCGGCGCTACGCCACCATCGACGAGTTCCGGGCGGCCCTGCAGCCCTTTGCGGCCCCCCCTGAGCGCCTCACCCTCGAGGCCCTCACCAGCGTCTCCGAGTCCACCCGCAACGTGGTGGCGCCCCGGGCCACGGGCTTCGGCGCCTCCCGCACCACCGGTCACTCGCCGCTCACCGAGGCGGCCCCCTCGACCCGCCGACGCTCCCCTCTCTTCGTGCCCATCGCGGTCTTCGCCGGCGTCACCAGCGTCGGCATCACCGGGGTCCTCGCCCTCAAGGCCTCTTCCACCCCGGCCCCCGCCACCACCGTCGTCCAGCGCGAGATCGTCACCGTCGTCTCCGTCGCGCCGCCGGCCTCCGCGCCTCCTGCCTCGCCTCGTGTCGCCGGGCGCCTCCTCGTCAAGGGATCCCCCACGCGCCTCTCGGTCAACGGCCAGCCCCGCGAGCTCCCTCCCTCCGGCGAGCTCCTCCTCGAAGGCGCCCCGGGCGACTCCTTCTTCGTCGAGATCGAGGCCGGAAAGCTCCGCCGCCCCGCCGAGAAGGTCACCCTCTCCCGCGATGGCTCCGTCTCCCCACCCGAGATCGTCGTCCCCTCGTTCCAGCTCGGCGGCCCCCACCCATCCCACCACCCCGCCGCACGCTCGGCCCCCACCACGACCCCCACCGCTCCTCCCACCGCCACCACCCCGCCGCCCCCCAGACCTCCCACGGGCACCGTCAAACCCCGCGAGGAGTTCTGATTGATCCACCTCGTCTACTCGAACCACCTCGAGGCCCTCGCTGACGCCCTCGCCCAGCGTCTCGCTGCCCAGCGAAGCGAGCACGGGTATTTTGAGACCCTGAGGCTGATCGTACCCTCACGCCACCTGGAGACCTACGCCAAGCTGCGCCTGGCGGACACCCACGGGATCGCCTTCAACCTGCGCACCTACCAGCTGGACCGGCTGCTCCACGAGCTGCTGGAAGACCACGGGCCGGGGCTGCGGCTGCTTGACCTGGCGGTGCTGCGGGGGCTGCTGCTGGCGGCGCTGCTGGACGGGGGGCGGGGGCACGATGATCTGGCGCCGGTGAGCGACTACGTGCACGGCCGCGATCACCACGAGGACGCGGCGGATCTCCGGAAATTCCAGCTGGCCAACGAGCTGGCGGTGGTCTTCCAGGAGTACTCGTTTCACACGCCCGGGCTGCTCCAGGCGTGGCGCCGCGACCACTTCTCCCTGGAAGGGGGCGAGGCCCAGGAGGAGCGCTGGCAGCGGGCGCTGTGGCGCCAGGTGTTCGGGCCCGGGGGGCTGCTGGCGGAGCGCCGCCGCGAGCTGGGGGTCTCCTGGGTGTCCTTTGGCGACCTGCTCGACCCGGAGAGCCCGGTGGCCCTGGAGCGGCTGCCGCTGCCGCCGACGCTCCACGTGTTCGGGGTGTCCCACGGGGGTCCCTCGCTGGCGCGGCTGCTGGCGGCGCTGGGGCGGCGCTGCGAGGTCCACGTGTACGCGCTGAACCCCTGCGCTGAATACTGGGAAGACGTGGCCAGCCCGGCGCGCCGCGGGCGCACCCTCCCGAAGCTCGCCACCGAGGAGCCGGACCCGCCGCTGCTGCGCCTGTGGGGGCGCCCGGGCCGCGACGGCGCGAAGCTGCTGAACGAGCTGGCCTCGTACCAGTTCGAGGAGCGCTTCGTGACGCCCGAGGGGGCCACGCTGCTGGGCGAGCTCCAGCGTGACATCTTGTTTCGCATGCCCGAGCGGCAGGAGCCCACCGAGCACCTGAAGGCCGACCGTAGCCTCTGCGTGCTGGCCTGCCCCGGGGTGAGGCGCGAGATCGAGACCATCGCCAGCGAGATCTGGGAGCTCCTGCGGCGCGACCCGACGCTTCGCTTCCACGACATCGGCCTCATCGTCGGGACCCGCGAGGCGCCCCGCTACCTGCCGCAGATCGCCGCGGTCTTCTCCGAGACGGCGGCGATCCCCCTCAACATCCTCGACCTGCCGCTGGCCACCGAGAGCCGGGTGGTCGAGGCCATCGAGCTGCTGCTGTCGATGCCCTTCGGCGGCTTCAGCCGGCAAGAGCTGCTGCGCCTCTGCACCCACCCGCTGCTGGCCGCCCGCTTCCCCGACGACGACCCGGAGGCCTGGATCCGCTGGTGCGACAGCGTCGGCATCGTCCACGGCGCCGATCACACCGACCACCAGGGGACGTACATCACCCGCGACCTGCTCAACTGGGAGCAGGGCGTCCGGCGCCTCGCCCTGGGCGCCTTCCTGACCGGCGAGCGCTCCGGCGACGACCGCAGCTTCTCCGCCGACGGGGAGCAGTACCTCCCGGAGGAGCACTCCCAGGCTGGCCAGCTCGGGGCCGGTCGCTTCGGCCTCCTGGTACGCTCCCTCATCGCCGACGCTCGCTTCGCCCGCCAGGGTCGCAGGCCCCTCGACCAGTGGGTCCGCTTCATGACCCTGCTGGCCACCAGCTACCTGACGCCCACCACCGAGCACGAAGAAAAAGAGCTGACCCGGTGCCTCGAAGCGCTCCAGCAGATCGACGACGGCAGCCTCGGCGCCAGCCCGATCCCGTACCGCCTCGCCCACCAGCTCGGCCTCTCTGCGCTCGCCGAGCTCAAGGCCACCCGCGGCCACTTCTCCTCCGATGGCGTCGTGGTCGGCCCGCTCCACAAGCTGCGCGGCCTCCCCTTCCGGGTCCTGTTCTTCACGGGCCTCAACGAGGGGCGCTTCCCCGAGATCGAGCGCCGTAGCGCCCTCGATATCCGCCAGGATCGCCAGCCCGGGGCCGACAGCACCGGCCCCCGCGAGCGCGACAAGTACGCCTTCCTCGAGGCCCTCCTGGCCGCCCGCGACGCGTTCTACATGAGCTACGTCCACCGCGATCTCTTCACCCAGGAAGCCCTCCAGCCCTCCTCCGTCGTCCTCGACCTCCTCGACGTCCTGCGCCGCGGCTACCTGGGCCGGAGCGAGGCCGAAAAGCTCGTCGAAAAACACCCCCTCCGGCGCTTTGACCCGGCCTATTTCCCCGATGTTTTCCAGCTCGCCCAGCCCGCGATGGCCTGCTGGCAGCCGGAGGCCCGGCGCGAGGCCCAGTCCGTCGAGCTACGCAGGCAGCTGGGCGGAGGCGCGCCGCTCACCATGGCCACGCTTCGCTCCCTGGAGCACCGCGCCCCCGAGGCCTGGCCCCTGCTGCGGCACCACCTGCGCCTCTTCGACCTGCCCGAGGCCCCGGAGCGGCAGGGCGAGCTGCGGCTGCGGGTGACCAGCCTGCGTCGCTTCCTCGAGTGCCCGCTCCAGGGCTACGCCCAGTACGCCCTGGGCCTGGACGACGGGGAGGACGACGGGCTGGCGCCGGAGGATGAGCCCTTCGCCACCTCGGTCCCCCGGGCGGTGGGGCAGCTCCGCGCCTGGATGGCCGAGGCGCTGGTGCGAGGCGTCGAGCCGTCGGCGATCCACGAGCGGCGCGTCAACGTGCTGGAGCAGCGAGGCAAGGCCCCCACCGGCATCTTCGCCGACGTCGAGCAGCAGACCCACCGGGCCTGGCTCCGCACCTGGTACGAGGCGGCACGGAAGCTCCTGGGGGACGGCATCAAGGCCGAGGTGATCCGCTTCGGTGTGGGCGAGGAGCACGGCTACGAGGAGCGCATCGAGGCGCCGATCCCCCTCGACGTCCCCCTCGGTCCCCAGACCCTCCGGGCCCACCTCAGCGGCGCCACGGGCCCCCTGCTGCGCTCCCGCCGCGGCTCGCTCCTGTTCGTCCACCGGGCCCACGACGGCGACAGCGAGCGGCAAGAAAAGCTCTTCCTGCGAGGCTTCTTCGATCACCTGCTGCTCGCCGCCTCCGGGCGCCCCCCGGCCCACCACGCGGCCTGCGTGGTCTACGCCAACGGGATCACCCGCGAGGTCACCTTCCTGCCGATCGAGCCGGCCGAGGCCCGCGCCTACCTCGGGCGCCTGGCCGCCGACCTCCTCACGGGCCCTCACACGTACCTGCTCCCCTGCGAGGCCGTCTTCCCCCTCCAGGAGCGCCCCGAGGCCCGCATCGAGGACCTGGTCGAGGCCGCCTTCAAGCGCCCCGGATGCAGCTCCCGCTACGGCCCCATCCAGCGCCTCGAAGGCTTCCGCCCCCCTCACGAAGCCGAGGCCCGCGCCCTCGTCCAGCGCCGCTTCGGCCCCTTCTTCGCCCGCGTTCAGCCCCCCGGTTGACCCGGGGCATCAAGCAACAGGCAGCCTCCCGTCCAACCCCGATCGTGGAGCCAAACCCGTCTCCGTTCACGTCCCCGGTGCTCGTCCACGTCCCCGGTGCTCGTGGCCGTGGCCGTGGCCGTGGCCGTCATGGGCAAGGCTTCATGCTCCTGTGGTCCAGCAGGTGTACCAGGCTCTTCCCCGCCCATGCAGCGAGGATCTTTGCCGCATCCTTGCCATGAAGTTGAGCACGAACTTGATGAGCAGAGGCAAGGAAGGAAACAGCATTGCGCTCCGCTCCTTTGTTTGAGTGATAAACGCTGTGCTTTGGGTTTTCACTACTCCGTGGGGAGCGATGTGATTCCATCCTGCCAGGATCCACCTTCAGGTCCTACAGCATCCCAACATAGATAGCGATCTGGACAGGGACGACTGAAACAACCTTTCTTTTTTTCTCTCCACTTGACGTTGTAGCGATATTGACCCATGAAACAGCTAAGGCCATAGTCTGACTTTTCTCCGTTATAGCATTCCCACAGAGCATCTGCACAAATATTTATTTCCTCAGGCTCCTTCAACTTCTTTAGCACCTTGGGATCTGTTTGATAAGGGGACCAGTAAGCAGACAAGCCATCCCAGGGATACGAGCA
>JALOQB010000065.1 GCA_025453595.1 Polyangiaceae bacterium | reverse complement strand
ACGCTGGCCTTCGCGACGGAGCACCACGCCCCCGATGCCCATCGGGTGGACGAGCTGCTGAAAGCCCTGCGCTCGGTCTCGATCCAGGGTGAGCCGCTCACGCGCAGCCCCTCGCTGCAGCCGCCGCGCGTGGTGATGGCGGGCCCCCTGCCCGCGAGCCCCCCGAAGAAGGTCTGTTACCGGGGCACCATGATGCGCACCGAGTGCTACTTCAAGGACCCGAACGCGTTCCCTTGCAGGGATCAGCAGGGGCGCGTCACCCCGTGCCGGGAGTGAGCGCGTTCAGTTGACGGTGGGGTCCGGGGCGACGTTGATGGTGGGCTCGACCTCGGCGCGGGGGGCCTGGACCAGAGCGGGTGCCCGAAGGTCGCGGGCTTGTTGCCCTCGACAAAGAAGTGGCCGATCCACGCCATGCCGTAGCCCACCACCGGCGCCAGCAGCGCGGGCGTCACCCGGCGGGTCAGCACGCCGACGCCCAGCAACGCCATCCCCGCCGAGGTGCCGACGAAGTGGAGCATCCGGTTGGTCTTGTTGCTGTGCGCACGCACGTAATAGGGCCAGAACTCTTCGAAGGTGCGGGGTTGATCCATGGCGCACCATGCTAGCACGCCCCTGCGGCTGTCGAGCCACCGCCGACGTCGGAGCGCCGCGTCATCCGCATCAACGCGCCTGCTTGCGGATCACCTGCAGGAGATCGAGCTCGCTGACCCCCTCGGCCTCGGCCCGGTACCCCAGCACGATGCGGTGGCGCAGCGCCGGGATCAGCATCTCGCGGACGTCGTCGAGATCCGCCGCCGCCTCGCCCCGGAGCGCCGCCCGCGCCTTGGCCGCCAGCACCAGCGCCTGGCTCCCTCGCGGTCCCGCCCCGAAGCGCAGGAACTCGTTGACCTCCCTGGGCGCCCCCTGCTCCCCCGGGCGCGACAGCCGCGCCAGCCGTACCGCCAGGTGGATCGCCTCGTCGGTGATGGGGATCCGCGGGATCAGCTCGCCCAGGGCCCGCACCTGCTGGATCGACAGCACCGGCTGCACCCGCTCGGACGCCCCCGAGGTCGTCCGCCGCGCGATCTCCCGCTCCTCCTGCTCGGTCGGGTACCCGACGTGGATCTCGAGCAGGAACCGATCGAGCTGGGCCTCCGGGAGCTGGTACGTCCCTTCTTGCTCGATGGGGTTGCGGGTCGCAAACACCTGGAAGGGGTCTGGCAGCGCGTGGGTGATCGAGCCCACGGTCACCCGCCGCTCCTGCATCGCCTGGAGCAAGGCCGCCTGGGTCTTGGGGGGCGTCCGGTTGATCTCGTCCGCCAGCACCAGGTTCGCGAAGATCGGCCCCGGCAGGAAGCGCATGCGCCGCTGCGTGCGCCCCGCCTCGTCGACCTCTTCCTGGAGCAGGTCGGTGCCGGTGATGTCCGCGGGGAGCAGGTCAGGGGTGAACTGGACCCGCCCGAAGGAGAGGTCGAGGGCCTGCGCCAGGGAGGAGACCAGGAGGGTCTTGGCGAGGCCAGGGACACCGACCAGCAGCGCATGACCCCGGGCGAAGAGGGTGATGAGCATGGCGTCGATGGTGGCCTCCTGGCCGACCACGGTGCGGGCGACGGCGCCCCGGATCTGGCGTGCGGCGGAGGCGAGCTGCTCGAGCCGTTCGGCGTCAGAAGAAGGTCCGGTCACGAGCGCGGCCTAGCACGGATGGGCCGCCGCGTGGCGTTCAAGGGAAGACGCACTGGCCGGTGGCGGGGTTGCAGGTGCTCCCCGGGGCGACGAAGGGGCAGATGTCGCCGACGAACTGGTTGCAGGGGGGCCCGCAGGAGCGAGAGGACTGGGTGTAGCAGATCTGGCCCGGGGCGCACTCGTCGCTGGTGGCGCAGCGGCAGGAGAAGTCGTCGACGATCTGGTTGCCGTTGTCGTCGACGCCGTTGCAGAACTCGGTGGCGTAGTACTCGCTGGCGTTGCAGTCCTTGTCGGCGCCGTCGATCTCGCCGTCGCAGTCGTTGTCGATGCCGTCGGTGCAGGCGCCGACGCCGAACTCGGGGCCCGCGGGGGCGGGGGCGTTGCACTGGCAGGCGGGGTCGGTGGAGCAGCCGCTGTCGGCGCAGTCGACGTAGACATCGCCGTCGTTGTCGATGCCGTCGCCGCAGATCTCCGGGGGGTTGGGGGTGAGCTCGACGTTGAGGACGAAGGGGCCCTGGTTGGGGCCGAGGTTGGCGTCGACGGTGTACCCATCCAGGAACAGGAAGTACGAGCCGGGGTAGAGGATGGGGATGTTCAGCGCGGCGATGCTGGGCCAGGCGGGGGGCGGCAGCGCGGTGCTGATCGAGTCGTCGTTGCAGGCCAGCTCCTTGCCGGCGGTGCAGGAGCCGACGCGCAGGTAGAGCGTCGAGTCAAACTGGGTCCCGTCGGTGTTGACCCGGAGCCGCGTGGGCGCGGTGATCACCAGCCGGAAGACCGCCTCGCCCGCGTCGCCCCCGCAGGACCCCTTCGAGTCGCTGATGTTGCCCGTGGTGTCGCCGGTGTACGTCCCGCTCGCGTTGATCAGCTTGGCGGTGAGGCAGTTCGACTGCTTCTGCTCGCAGACCGGGTTGTCCTTGCAGTCCTCGTCGGTGCAGTCGATCTTCCCGTCGAGGTCGTCGTCGATCTTGTTGTTGCACAGCTCGACCTTGGGGGCGCAGGCCGGGTCGAAGGCGCAGGCCGGGTCGGCGCAGTCGATCTGCCCGTTGCAGTTGTTGTCCACGCCGTCGCTGCAGAGCTCCGGCTTGCACTCCTGGCACGCCACGTTCCCGATGCAGTTGGGGTCGGCGCAGTCGACCAGCCCGTCGCAGTCGTTGTCCACGCCGTCGTCGCACTTCTCCGGCTGCGGCGGCCCCGGGCACTTGCAGGCCGCGCTGCTGGTGCAGGCCGGGTCGGCGCAGTCGATGAGCCCGTTGCAGTTGTCATCCTGCCCGTTGCCGCACGACTCCGGGGTCTGGCTGCAGGTGCAGGTCGGGTTCGCGCTGCAGTCCGGGTCGGCGCAGTCCGTCGCGCCGTCGCAGTCCTCGTCAAAGCCATCGCCGCAGCTCTGCTCCGAGGCCACGCAGGCGCAGGTCGGGTTCGCGCTGCAGGCCGGGTCGGCGCAGTCGCTCAGCCCGTTGCAGTCGTCGTCCTTGTTGTTCCCGCAGGTCTCGAAGGGCTGGCAGGTGCAGGCCGGGGTCGCGCTGCAGTCCGGGTCGGCGCAGTCGACCAGCCCGTCGCAGTCTTCATCCACCGTGTCCGCGCAGGCGGTCTCGGAGGGCTTGCAGTTGTTGCACCCGGGCTGGCCAAAACACTGCGGGTCGCCGCAGTCGACGAGCCCGTCGCAGTTGTTGTCCACGCCGTCCAGGCAGGTCTCGAAGGGCTCGCAGGAGCACTGGGGCGCCCCCGCGCAGTCCGGGTCGGCGCAGTCGATGAGCCCGTCGCAGTCCTCGTCCTTGTTGCCGGTGCAGGCCTCGACGGCGCCGGGCGCGCAGCTGCAGGCCGGGCTCGCAGCGCAAGACCCGTCCTGGCAGTCGACCAGCCCGTCGCAGTTGTCATCCTGCCCGTTGCCGCAGATCTCGGTCACCCCGGGCTTGACGGAGAAATTGTTGTCGTTGCAGTCCTGCCCGCCGCACTGCACATCCAAGAACCCGTCCTGATCCGCGTCCTTCGCCGCGAAGGTGCACTGCCCCTCGATGCACAGGTCGATGGTGCAGGCGTCGAGATCGGTGCAGTCCTCGCTGGTGACGCAGGGGCCTGCGCCGCCTCCGCCCACGCCCCCCACGCCGGCGCCGCTCGCCCCGCCCACGCCGCTTGACCCCCCGACGCCGCTGCCGCCGCCCACGCCGCTGCCCCCCGCGGCGCCGCCCACCCCCGCGAAGCCCGCGAAGCCGCTCGTTCCACCGGCCCCCGGATCCACGTTCAGCGAGCCCAGCTCCAGGTTGCTTCGCCCGCACCCCAGCCCCAGCGAGGCCCCTGCCAGCAGGGCCACCAGCTTGATCGGTCCAGTTCTCATGAGTTGCTTCCTCGGCGCCGGAACAGGGTCAACCTTGACTCTGTTTGGTTGCCCTGCGAATTCCTGCAAGGTTTACACCACCCTACAGGAGCCTGAGCGTAGCGTGAATCGAGGGGGCTGGTGCAATCTCTGACGGCCCGGCGTGCCTGGGTGTGCCACGGCGCCTGGGGCAAAGGAGGGGTGGGGCGGAGGCACCCGGGGGCCGGGCTTGCTGGACCAGGGAGGCGCGGCTATGCCCGGCGGTCATGCTGGCGATGCAGCCGATGGTGAAGATCGAGGGGCCTCCGCCCGGGGTAGCGGCGGGGCGGTACGACGTGCCGAGGCCGGTGATCGCGGGGGTGGGGGCGCTGATCGTGGCGCTGGGGGTGGGGGCGCTGGCGGCGCGGCTACGACGGAGGAAGAAGGCGTGAACCCGCAGACGCTGGTGAGGCGGCTGCTGGGGGCGGCGCTGCTCGGGGTGGTGGTCTACGGGGTTTTTGTCTTTTACCGGGGGTACTGGGCGATCGGGGCCCAGCTGGCGGTGTTCCGCTGGGAGTACTTCGGGGCGGCGCTGGCGCTGACTTTTGGCAACTACGTGCTGCGCTTCCTGAAGTGGGAGTTTTACCTGGCGCGGCTAGAGATCCGGGGCATCCCGAAGCTCGATAGCTTCCTGACGTTCCTGTCCGGGTTTGTGCTGACGGTGACGCCGGGCAAGGTGGGCGAGGTGTTCAAGAGCCTGGTGCTGGCGGAGACCCACGGGGTTCCGGGGCCGAGGACCGCGCCCATCGTGGTGGCGGAGCGGCTCACCGACCTGATCGGCATCATCGGCCTGGTGATCGTGGGCAGCCTCGGGTTCCAGGGCGGGCTGCTGTGGGCGGGGCTGGGGGCGGCGGCGGTGGTGGTGGCGCTGGGGATGATCGCCTCGCGCAGCGTGCCGGACGCGATCGTGCGCTGGATGGAGGCCCGCCACGGCGCGCTGATGCGGCTGGCGCCGCGGGTGAAGGCGGCCTGGGAGAGCCTGCGGCTGCTGACCTCCCCCGGGGCGCTGCTGCTGCCCACCGTGCTCTCGCTGATCTCGTGGGCCATGGAGGGGCTCTCGCTCTGGGTGCTGCTCCAGGGTTTTGGCGTCACCTCGGCCTCGCTCCCGATGGCGATGTTCTTCTACGCCACGAGCCAGCTGGCGGGGGCGCTGATCCCGGTGCCCGGGGGGCTGGGCGTCACCGAGGGCTCGCTGGAGCAGCAGCTGACCCGGCTGGGCGGCGTGCCCATGGCCACCGCCACCAGCGCCATGATCCTGGTCCGGATCGCGACCCTCTGGTTCGCCGTGGCCCTGGGCTTCCTGTCGCTGGCCCTGCTGCGCCTCCGCTTCCCGCGGCTGCTCTCCGGAGAACGCTCCCCCGACCCGCCCCCTGTGTTATGCCTCGTGGCCATGAAGGCCACCTACAAGCACACCTTCAACACCGACATCGACACGTACTGGAACCAGATCTTCTTCAACCCTGAGTACAACGAGAAGCTGTTCCGCGAGGTGCTGAAGTTCAACTACGAGCTCCTCGAGCTCACCGGCGAGCCCGGCGGCCCCCGCCGCCGCCGCGTCCGCATCGAACCCAAGACCGAGGCCCCCGCCGTCATCAAGAAGCTGATCGGCGACTCCATCGGTTACCTCGAAGAAGGCTCCTTCGACCCCGCCGCCAAGAAGTGGAGCTACAAGATCACCACCTCGAAGATGACCGACAAGATCTCGATCTCGGGCCTCTTCTGGGCCGAACCCCGCGGCGAGAAGAAGATCGAGCGCATCTGCGAGGTCGACCTCAACGTCAAGGTCTTCGGCGTCGGCGGCACCATCGAGGAGTTCATCGCCAAGACCACCGGCGATAGCTACGAGAAGGCCTGGCAGTTCACCAACCAGTACATCGCCTCCAAGGGCCTCTGAGCGCCAGGGCGGGCCCCTGGCCCGTCGCCTCGGCGCCCCTCGCCGACGGCCCCGCGCCCCCTGCCGTTCCGGCACGCGGTGGGTTAAGCTCCGCGTCGATGGCACGCCCTTACATCGACATCCCGGACTTCCCCGAGCCGGGACAGCCACGCGCCTTCACCGATCGAGACCGGGAGATCCAGAAGATCTACAACGCGGTCGCCAGCGCAGGGAACGCGCTACGCCAGGGGCGCCAGGCAACGACGCACCGGCACGTCGTTCACGGGTACATGGGTGTCGGGAAATCTTCGATCCTCTTCGAGGTCCTCGCGATGATCCGCGGTGAGTCGACCCGACAACCCCCCCAGGAGCTTCTCGATCCACAGCGCTGGATCATCCTCCGTGTCTCGGGCAAAAACGCTCCTTCCGTGGATGCCCTGGCCGACGTCCTCATCGACAAGGTCAAGGACGAAGGCAAGCCCGCAGCATCCAATCCGATCTTCGACCTCCTCGAAGAAACGACGAGGGTGGCCCGCGAAGTTGTCCCCACCGCGACGGTCCCTTCCGGCATCTTTCACCGGCTGTTCCCCACGCGAGAAAAAGACCTCTACAAGCAGGTCAAAGCAGCGCTCTCCGCCGTCGTCGCGGCCATAGAGGTCGTCAAGGATTACCACGGGGGCGTCCGCGGCAAAGAAGCCATGCTCACCTCCTCCAGCGAGGTCGACGCCCGGACCGAGGTCGATGGGACCGCAGAGCTGGGGGGTGAGGCAGCTCGATGGGACCTTTCCACCAGAGCAGGGGCCAAGCTGGCGGCCAGTTACCTGCGCAAGCAAGGCAAGGCCGCCAGCGCCAGGGAAAGCATCCAGCAAAGCTCCCGGATCGACACCGAGATGCTCGTGGAGTTTCTCAACAAGTTCTTCGAGGTGACCCGCGCCGCCCAGCTACCGACCATCCTTGTCATCGACGACCTCGACGAGGTCACCTCGTCCATCGGACCCTCCTTCCAGGATCGAGCCAGGATCCTCAACACCATCCTGGCTCCCCTGCGACGCCTGAAGCCAACCTGCCTCCTCTTTGGCCTCCGCGAGGAGTACAAACACGAGGACATCCTCCGGGGGATGACGGCGACCCCGATCTCTCCCATGCCGCGCAATACCGCGACGGATCTCCTGGAGGTGTGGGGCAAGGCCCAGATTCCACCGCTTTCCGGCAAGGAGCTTGATGACTTCAAGATGGTCGGAGAGGTCTTGCTCGAGAAGTTTGAACCCACCGAGCCCGTCCTGATCCCGCTACGCTTCCTCCGCCTGGTTGGCTGGCTCAACAACGGTACCGAGGACTTCGAGAATACCTCCGAGTCCAGCTTGCTCCGCTCGTACATCGAACAAAATTTTGGCCCCGAGATCTGCGAAAGCGTCGAGCGGCTCGCCCGCATCATGCCGTCGGAGCACATCAACCACTGCGCCTCCGCTCGCCCCCTCGACCCCGATCCGTACCAGATCTCCGAGCAGGAACGTCACAGCCTGGAACGCGCCGGGCTCTTGCGGCCTGCGATGGCGGGCGACCCTCACGACCGCCGCATCGTCCTCGATCCCATGGTGGCGTACCTGCGCGTGGCCATCAAACGATGAGCATCCCGGCGCTCCGAGCAACGTACCTGCGGGGCTGGCCCGAACGTACCCGCATCGGCAGAGACCTGGCCCAACGGCTCCAGGGCCGATCCATCGCGCTGCCGGCCTCGCTCTCGCTTGCCGAGGTCCATGCGACCATCGACGCGCTCCTGACCTTCCTGGATCCGCCCCCGCTCACCCTCACCCGGGGCCAGCTCACCGGGCTCTCGATCCAGGGCAGCACCACCCCTCTGCTGCTCCCGGGAGAGCAGGGGGAGGTCGCCGCGCCTGCCTCCTCGGTGATCCTCGGCCAGCGTCCTTACCAGCCCGGGCAGCGCAGGCTTGACCTGCCCATCGAGGTCATGTGGCTCCGCGATGCGGTGGTCGACTGCGTGGGGCTCCACTTCAACGGTCAGCGCTTGCGCGACGTTGCCGGCTGGACCCGTCGTGTCGCCGACACCCCGGCCACCGCCCTTGCCTTCCTCGACGCGGCCTGGTCCCTCCTCCTACGGCGGCCCCACATCCCCGACGGTGAGCTGTTCACCCGCGCCCTGGCGGCGCTGCTTCATGACACGCTGGAGCACGTCGATCCGCTGGTGATCCAGTGGGTGCTAGCCCTGGCCAGCAAGGCACCGGCTCCCGAGCGTCTGGTAGGGACGAACGCCGCCCTGCTCGGCCAGCAGGTCGCCCTGAGGCATGCCTTCGATGCAGGTCTGGTCCGCGTGCTCCCGGGGGACAAAGAGGAGCAGCAGACGCTCCACTGGCGCCAGCCCTTCACGGCGCTCGCCTCCCTCTCCGAGGCCCCGGGCAAACCCTCCCTGGAGCAGGTCATGGAGGCTCTGGCCTCGCTGGCCACCGGACCGGAACGGGACATCGCCAGGCGCCTCGCTTCGTCTCGACCTCCCCACCTCCCGCTGGAAATCCGACCCCCTTCACCCTCGTTCACGGGGCGTGAAGAGCTCCTCCAGCGCCTGATGACGCTGCTGGAGCCCGCATCCACCGTCCGGGCCTGCGTGCTCCACGGGACCAACGGTATCGGGAAATCCGAGATCGCGGCGACCCTGTGCCAGCGCCTTGCCTCCCGCTTTGAGCCCGTCTGGCTCTCCTCCGGCACCCCCGAGATGAGCTGGCTCCCCGTGGCGCTCGCCCTTGGCATCGACACGAACCAGCCCCCCCGCCCTGGCGAGGTGATCCCGAGCTGGGTCCGCGACGCCCAGGAGCGCCTCAAGGATGGCGGTTACCTGCTCGTCGCCGAGATCGACCGCTGGGAGCAGGTGCAAGATCTGACGATCTGGTTGCCGTCCGGGCGAGGTTCCTGCGCCATCCTGGTGCTCTCTCGCCGTCCGCTACGCGAACTGGAGCACTCCCACGACGCCATCCATCTGCGGGTGGGGGCTCTCTCCTCCGAGGAGTCCCGGCGCTTGCTTGCCCGCCGGGCGCCTGGCCTCCGGGAGGACATCGAACAGGGCCAGGCGGATCGCCTGATCGAGTTGCTGGGCAACCACCCCGCGGCCCTCTCGCTGGTTGCCCCTCAGCTCCAGGATGTCGGCATCCAGGCCACCCTGGAGAAGCTCTCGGTGGGCCCGACGGGTGAGGCCGCCCTGGACCCGTTGCTCCAGGAAATCCTGGCCCACCTGCCTCCGCACGAGCTCTCGCTCCTGCGTGACATCGACGTCTGCTGCGCTCCTGGCGCTCCGACGGAGCTGCTGGAGGCCATGAGCGACGCCCCTGACTTCCAGGCCGTGCTGGAGCGTCTCCAGGAGCGCTCGCTCCTCACCCGGGGCGCCCGACGCATCACCAACCACGCCATCGTGAGCCTGGCCCTGCATCACCAACCCGAACCAGAAGAAGCGCAGCACACCAGACACTCCAAGCATGCCCAGGCCATTGCCTCCCTCTTTCTGCAGGCCCAGGAGGCAGACCACCATGACCGACAAGACCTGCTCTACCCGGACTTGAAGCTCGCCCTGAAGCGAGCCGTCTTTTTGGTGGAACACCAAGGGATAGTTGGGGCAGAAATCGCGTTCGATCTGGCAACAGCCATCTGTAACCATCCACGCGGAGAGCTTGTTGACAACCTTGAGCTTGCCATTGAGGCTTACCGGACCGCGTTGACGGTTCGCACCCGGGAGCGTGTTCCCCGGGACTGGGCCAAGACCCAGAACAACCTGGGCGTCGCGTTGGCAAAACTACCAACAGGTGATCGTGCTGGCAACATCCAGCAAGCCATCAATGCGTACCGAGCTGCATTGACGGTTCGTACACGGGAAAACCTTCCCGGGCAGTGGGCCAGGACCCAGAACAACCTGGGCGTCGCTCTGGCAGACCTACCGACGGGTGATCGTGCTCACAACCTGCGGCAGGCGATTGCCTGTTACCAGGCAGCCCTGGAGGTCTTCCAGCAGGAGAGGTTTCCGGCAGATCACGAGCGAACCTCCGGGCATCTGGAGCGAGCACGGGATGCACTCGAGGCGCTGGAGAAGCGTCTTCCTGCGACCCCTCTTCTCCCTGACGGGTAGCAGCGGGGGCAGAATGGGGAGGTGAAGGGAACGGGATGGCTGGCCTCAATGTGCTTCAGGCCGAGGAGAGCTGTGATAGGGGTGAAGGGCTCATGACGAAAAAAAGAAGCCAGCAATTGCTATCAATTCTCTTGCTCTCCACAGGCGCCTGCAAGGAATCGAAAGAGAATGCAACCCCTCCCGTGGTTACCACCGTTCCAGGGCAGGGAGGTGGCTCCCAGGGGGGCGCGGGGCAAGAGTCATCGGGCGGCTCCTCGAATCCATCCAGCGGCAGCGGTGGTGCTCCCGGGCAAGGGGGGGCACCAGGAGGCGCAGGGCAGGGGGGGGCCGGGTATTTCACCGGGACAAGCGGTGGTGCCCCAGGCCAGGGGGCACAAGGGGGCGCCAGCGTGCAGGGCGGCACCGGAGGCACCGCGCCGGACCCTTGCGAGGGGTACAACAACCCTGCACCCCAGAACTGGGCATCCACGGAGCCATCCCCGGGGTATGGCTGCTTCTGTGAGTGGGTCGGGTGCTGTTTTTCCATGGATCAGTGCTTCACCCAGGAAGGTCTGCAAACACGCCTCGAACCCGCCTGGCTTGCAGGAACCGCCGGGCAGGCAGGGGAAGGCGGACAGGCCGGGGAAGGTGGGCAATCTGGTGAGGGGGGGCAGGCCGGAGCAAGCCAGGCGGGGCAGGCCGGAGCAAGCCCGTTTTATGTCGACGGCTGTCCTGTCCCCGAGGGGTTCAAGTCCGGGGGGTTCGAGCCCTGTACCGGTAAGAAGCCGGTGGCCATGCTGCCGCGGCAGGGGGAGCTCTGTTGTTACCGGTTCCAACCCGGTGGTTGTTGCGGGCGACCTGTCCTCGTGAACGGAGCGATGCTCGTGGCTCGGCTCCGCAGGGAAGGCTCGCCCGCCTGGGGCTTAGCGGAGGGCCTGGAGCGCCTCGGCGGAGGCGGCGCTGATGCGATCCATGTCGTCGAGGGTGTGGGCGCCCGACAGGAACGCGGCCTCGAACTGGGACGGGGGCCAGTAGACGCCGCGCTCCAGCAGGCCGCGGTGCCAGGAGGCGAAGCGCTTGCGATCGCAGCGATCGGCGTCGCCCCAGTTGCGGACCGGCCCCTCGGAGAAGAAGAGGGTGATCATGCTGCCGACGCGCTGCACGACCCCGGGGATACCGGAGGCTTCGAGGCCGCGGCGCAGGCCGTCCTCGAGGCGAGCGCCGAGGGCCTCGAGGTGCTCGTAGAGGGCGGGGGTGAGCTGGTCCAGGGTGGCGAGGCCCGCGGCGACGGCGACCGGGTTGCCGCTGAGGGTGCCGGCCTGGTACACCGGCCCCAGCGGAGCCACCTGCTGCATGATCTCGGCGCGACCGCCGTAGGCCGCCAGGGGCAGGCCGCCGCCGACGACCTTGCCCAGGCAGGTCATCGCGGGCTTCAACCCGAAGCGCTGCTGGGCGCCACCGGGGGCGAGGCGGCAGCCGGTCATCACCTCATCCAGGATCGAGACCGCGCCGTGCGCCGCGCAGAGCTCGATCAGCGTCTCCAGGAAGCCAGGGGCCGGCGGGACGCACCCCATGTTGCCGACCACCGGCTCGACGATGATCGCGGCGATGTCCTTGCCGCGGGCCTCGAAGAGGGCCCGGAGCGCCTCGATGTCGTTGTAAGGCAGGGTCAGGGTGTTGTTCGCCGCGGACGAGGAGACCCCGGCGCTGTCCGGCACGCCGAAGGTCGCCGCGCCGCTGCCAGCCTTCACCAGCAGCGCGTCGGCGTGGCCGTGGTAGCAGCCCTCGAACTTGACGATCACGTCCCGGCGGGTGAACCCGCGGGCCACCCGCAGCGCGCTCATGCAGGCCTCGGTGCCGGAGGAGACCGCGCGCATCATCTCGATGCTGGGGTAGAGCGCGGCGATGCGCTCGGCGAAGACGATCTCCCGCTCGGTGGGGGCGCCAAAGGAGAGGCCGTCGGTGGCGACCCGCTGGACCGCCTCCACCACCCGCTCGTTGGCGTGGCCCAGGATGGCCGGGCCCCAGCTGCCGATGCAGTCGAGGTAGGTGTCGCCGTCGGCGCTGAAGAGGAAGGCCCCCCGTGCCTTCTCGAAGAAGATCGGCGACCCACCCACCGCCCGGAAGGCCCGGACCGGGCTGTTCACCCCGCCGGGGAGCCGCCTCGACGCGCGCTCGTGGAGCGCCCTGGATACGTTCTCGTTCATGACTCGGCGGTAGCGTCCGCCCCGGGACGGGTCAACGGCGTAAACGCTCGTTCTCGCGCTCCGCCCGGATCTGGGTGAAAATGCTTCCTGCGGGGCGGCACGGTTCGCGCTCCTGGGAATCTCACCGTGGGGTCGCTCGTGAACAATCGTTCCTTCTTGCTCGCCTGCTCGTTGCTCTCCCTCTCGTTCTCCTCCTCTCCTGCCCAGGCCGGGGGTCGGCTGCTGGCCCGGGGTGGGGCCGACGTTCCCCTCCGGGAGGCTCGCGTCGCGCTCTCCCAGGGGCCGTCCCGGGCGACGGCCTGGTACCAGCTCCTGCTCGATGGGTCCGCCGAGGAGCTGCTCTGGCTGCTCCCGGTGCCCCCGGGGGCCGCCGTCGACGTCGCCACCAGCAGCTTCTTCGATGGCCTCGAAGAGTCCACCGCGCCCCGCGTCCTCGCTCCGTCCGGCGCTTCCCCGAAGAACCAGAGCTGCACCAAGCCTTCTCCTGTGGTGGTGTCCTCCGGCGAGGGGGGCAAGCTCGCCTCCCTCGTGGGGCAGGAGGTGTTCTCCGAGGCTGCCGCGGTGTCCCCGAAGCTGAAGGAGATGGGGTACGATCTGACACCACAGGACGGAGAAGCCATCGCCGCGGCGCTGGAGGGCGGGGGGCGGCTGCTGGCGCTGAGGCTGGGGCCAGCAGCAGGTGGAGCGACGATACCGGTGCGGGTGCATGGTCCCGGGGTGGGGCTGGGGGCGCTGGGGCTGCTGCGGGCCACGCAGGAGGCGGTGCCGTACACGGTGTGGACGATCGGTTCTTCCCGGGGGAGGCTGCAGGGGGCGGGGGAGCTCATCCTGGAGCCCTCGTCGGTGCGCTGGACGACGCAGGGGGGTACGAATTACGAGGCGCTGCGCTCGTCGCTGCTGGACAAGGACGGGGGCAAGAGCCTGCTGCTGCAGGTGGCGGGGCCCGGTCCGTTGCGGGATCTGACGGCACTGCCGGGGGGGCAGGAGATCCCGCCCTTTCTGGACGCTTATTTGCGGCGAGCGTTCGAGCGAGGGGAGGCATCGGGGGACCTGGGGGTGGCCTCGGGGGAGGCGCGGCTGGCGCTCGACGAGGTGCAGGCGGATGGCTGTCCCCGGGGGGATCTGCTGCCGCCAGAGGGGTTCACGTGCCCGGCCCCGGGGGCGCAGGATCCGCTGGTGCCGTCGAGCCAGGCGGACGACCTCTCGTTCGTGTTCGCGGGGGATGCGGCGATCCGCTGGGTGAGCCGATTTTCCGGACGGATCCCGGCCTCTGCGGCGGCGCCTGCGGCGGGCGTGACGTTCCCCGGTGGGGGGCCCGTGTCGCTGCTGCTGACCCCGGCCAACGTGTGGGACGCGCTCTGCACCACGATCGGGGCCGGAGGGACCACGGGGGCCGGAGGGCTGGGGGGAGGGGGCTTCAGCGGCGGAGGCCCGGGTCCTTCCGGCACCGGAGGGAGCACGATCATCGAGCGGGAGACGGTGGTGGTCCGGGAGCCGAGCCCGGGTTGTTCCTGCGCCAACGTATTTGTCGGCGACAGCTGTAGCGGGGATTCCTCGAGCGGGGAGGAGTCGGAGGGGTGCAATTGCAGCGACACGTCGACGGGGGAGGGGGACGACGTGGACGTGGAGGACGGGAGCAGCGAGGGGTGCAGCTGCGATGATTCATCGAGCGGGGAGAGCGGGGATTCGTGCAGCGAGAGCGACAGCGGCGGGGATGGGGCGGGGGAGGCGTGCAGCGGTGGGGACGGTGCAGGGGACTCGTGCAGCGGGTCGTCCGGGGGGAGCTCCTGCGCGAACGACTGCTCGACAGGCCGGCGAGGGCGGCGGTCGCCGCGGCTATCGAAGTGGTTGATGGTGGCGGCGATGCTGGTGCTGCCTCTGCGCCGCTGGAGCCGCCCTCGCCAGAGAAAACAACGGGGAGAGCGCGAGCAAGGGTAGAGACTTTAGACCGTCTGGGGTATCGTGAGCGTCAAAGCCAGAGGGTCCGCGGTGAGCCGTGGCCCTGCCTCGAGGTCACCGATGAAGATTACGTGTCCCTCCTGTGATGCCAAGTACTCGATCGCAGACGAGAAGGTGCAGGGAAAGGTCGCCAAGATCCGCTGCAAGAAGTGCGGGGCCACCATCGTGGTGGGCGGCGATAGCAGCAAGGCACCCAGCGCCGCCGCCGCCGAGAGCGCCGGGGGGGCGACCTACACGGTCAACGTGGCCGAGGGCGACCAGCGCACCATGTCCCAGGCCGAGCTGGTCGACGCCTACAACAAGGGCATCGTCACCAGCGAGACCTACGTCTGGTCCGAGGGCATGGATGACTGGATGCCGCTCGCCAGTGTCCCCGACGTGATGGCCGCGGTGGGCGGCTCCAACCTCAGCGCCGAGGTGGCGGCCCCGCCGCCCGAGCCCGAGGTGCCGGTCGCCGCGCGCCGCGATCCGCAGCGCTCCAAGGTCGATCTGTTTGGCGGCGCCGAAGAAGCCCCGGCGGCGACCTCCTCCCGCTCCTCGGCGCCCCCCCCGGCGGGCGGCATGTTCGGCGGCGGTGGCGGCGGCTCGTCCAACCTCACGGGCGCCCGCGGCGAGCAGTCGGTGCTCTTCTCCCTCAACGCGCTGGCAGCGGCGGCGGCCCCTCCGCCGACCACCTCGTCCTCCTCTTCGTCCAGCAAGAAGGCCTCCAGCGAAGATTCGGGCCTCATCGACCTGAGCGCCCTGGCCAAGGCCGCCGCCGATCAGGCGTCTTCTTCCTCCGCGGCGGCTCCTCCCATGGCGCTGCCCCTGAGCCCCTTGCTCGGCGCCCCGGTGCTCGAGGCTGCTCCGGCGGCGGCTCCTGCGACGGCCACCGCCCCGCCTCCTCCGGCCAGCAACAAGACCGGGATGTTCATCGCTGGCGGCATCGCCTTCGCCGGTCTGATCGTCGCGGGCGCTCTCTTCATGCGCCCGACGCCTCCGGCCCCGACGCCAGCAGCCTCCGCGGTCGAGCCACCCACCAAGGCCACCGAGACCGCCCCGACGCCGACCCAGACCAGCTCTGCGGTCGACCCGAGCGAGCCGCCCCCCGCGGCCTCCGCGGCGAACACGGCGGTCGCCCAGAAGCCCGCGGTCGGCGGCAAGCTGCCCGCAGGCACCGCGGCCAAGCCTGGCGACAAGACCGCCGCCACCAGCAAGCCCGCCGACAAGCCTGCCGACAAGCCTGCCGACAAGCCTGCGGCCAAGCCCGCGGCGAGCCCTTGCGGGTGCGCGCCGGCCGACCTGATGTGCAACATGAACTGCTCGGCGAAGAAGAAGAAGTGAGCCACCCCTGCGGGTGAGAGCGAGGTGGCCCCCGGGTCACCTCGTCGGCTTTTTGGGGCTCTTTTTCTCGCCGTTCTTCTTCTTGGCGGCGGCCTTGACGACCTTGACCACCTTGACCACCTGGGGGGTCTTCTTCTCGCTGACCTTGGCGATGATCTGGGCGGCCTTGGCGGCGTTCTGGAAGCCGTCGAGCTGGTGTTCACCGCCCTCGATGTTGAGGATGGTGCGGAAGAAACGCTCGATCGAGAGGAGGACGCCGGGGGACAGGTCGGCGAGGTCGTGGACGTCGTGGTAGAGGCGAGAGACGAGGGGGACAGCGAGGAGGCGATCGTTGACGACGCCTTCCTTGCGAGCGCGCAGGACACCGACGGGGCGAGCCCGGACCACGCACCCGGGGAAGGTGGGGGCATCGGAGAGGAGCACCACGTCGAGGGGGTCGTCGTCGCCGCTGCGAGTGCCCGGCGCGAAGCCGTAATCGAAGGGGAAGCTGGCCTCGTAAGGGAGGACCCGGTTGAGCCGGAAGAGGCCCAGCTTGGGGTCATACTTGTACTTGTTGCGCGAACCGGAGGGCGACTCGACCACCACGTGGATCGCTCCCCGCACCGACGCGGCAGGCAGGCGATCAAAAGGGGTCTTGGCTCGGAGTTTTTCGGGCATGAGGGCGATCGAAGGAGGTGGAAAAATCAGGGGAGCTTGAGGTGCTCGAGGAGCACTTTTTTCTCTCCCCAGCTCGGGAAATACACGGTGGCCCGCGGGGGCTGGCTGCTGGCGTCGACGGAGACGACGGAGCCGACGCCGAAGCGCTGGTGCGCGACCCGTGTGCCTTTGCGCAGGCTCATGCCGTCGTCATCAAGAAAGGCCGAGGGGTCCCGCTCGATGATGCGATCCTCGGCGGGAGGGGGGGGCGCCGGGCGCTGGGGGCGCTCGTTGCGGAAGCCGCTCCCCGAGGACCAGGCCGGCATCGGCCGGATCGGGGCCCGCCCCCCCGGGATCGCCGCGTTCTCCGTGACGATATGGTTCACGTCCTCCCGCGGGAGATCCCGCAGGAACCGGCTGGGCGGGTTGGGCCGGGAGAAGCCGAAGAGCGTGCGGTTGGCGGCCCGCAGCAAGAAGAGCTGCTGGCGAGCCCGGGTGAGGGCCACGTAAGCGAGCCGCCGCTCCTCCTCCATGTCGGTCCCGTCGTCGCTGTTCGGGCGCTCGTAGGGGAAGATGCCGTCCTCCAGGCCCAGCACGAACACGTGGTCAAATTCGAGACCCTTGGCGCTGTGGATGGACATCAGCGACGCCTGCGGCTGGTCCTTCTTTTCATCGGCCGAGGTGCTGAGGGTGACGCGCTCGAGGTAGCCCGCCAGCGTGGCGGTCTCCCCCGCCTCCTCCAGCTCTTGCTCGTACTCCTGCATCGAGCCGATGAGCTCCTTGATGTTCTGCAGCCGCGCGTCGGCCTCCGCGGTGTCCTCTTCCTCCAGGCTCTTCTTGTAGCCGGTGTCGGAGAAGATCAGCTCGGCCAGCTTGGACGGGGCCAGCGTGGCGGCGAAGCGCCGGTACGACTCGATGAGGTCGAGGAACGAGGCCAGCTTCTTCCGGGGGGCCGCCGAGAGCGCGGCGCTGTCCGCCGCCGGGCCCAGCGCGTCGTAGAGCGAGCTCCCCCGGGCCAGCGCCACCTCCGACAGCTTGCTCAGGGTGCTGTCGCCGATGCCCCGGGCCGGCACGTTGATGATCCGCAGCAGGTCGACGTCGCTCCGGGGGTTCAGGAGCACGCGGAGGTACGCCAGCAGATCCTTCACCTCGGCCCGGTCAAAGAACCGGACGCCCCCGACGATGCGGTAAGGGATCCGCGCCATCCGCAGGCTCTCTTCGAGCACCCGGCTCATCGCGTGGATCCGGTAGAAGACCGCGATCTGCTCCGGGTTGACCCCGCTGTTGAGCAGCCCCCGGGCCTGCTGCGCCACGAAGCTCGCCTCGTCGTGCTCGTCCCTCGCGATCACCACCCCCACCCGGGCCCCCTCGCTGTTCCGCGTGAAGAGCTGCTTGGGCTCCCGCTCCATGCTCGGGCTGATCACCGCCAGCGCGGCCCGCACGATCCGGGCCGTCGACCGGTAGTTCTCCTCCAGCTTCACCACCGTCGCGTCCGGGAAGTCTCTCCGGAAGTTCCGGATGAGTCTGACGTCACCCCCTCGCCACCGGTAGATGCTCTGGTCGTCGTCGCCGACGGTGCAGAGGTTGCGGGTGCGGAGGGCGAGGGCGCGGACCAGGCGGTACTGCATCTGGTTGGTGTCCTGGAATTCATCGACGAGGACGTGGTCAAAGCGCTCGCGGAGCTCGTGGCCAGAGCCCAGCGTGGTGGACTCGGAGAGGTGAGTGACGAGGCTGATGAGGTCCTCGAAGTCGACCGCGTTGGCGAGCTTCATGGCCTTCTGGTAGCCCTCGAAGGCGGCCCGGAGCACCTTGCCCTGGAAGGCGAGGGTGTCGACGTCGGCGGGGCCGCGTCCCTCCTGTTTTTCCTTCATGATGCGGCCGAGGATGGTCTTGGGGTGGGCCTCGCGCTCGTCGTACTTGAGCTCCTTGAGGACGCGGGCGACCACGGCGCGCTGGTCGCTGTCGTCGTAGATGAGGAAGTCACGGGTGAGGCCGGCGTCGGCGGCGTAGCGGCGCAGCAGGCGCGAGCAGGTCGAGTGGAAGGTGCCGACCCAGGCGCTGTGGGTGGCGTCCGGTCCGATGAGCTTCTCGAGGCGCTCGCGCATCTCGCCGGCGGCCTTGTTGGTGAAGGTCACCGCCAGGATGCGTTGCGGGGGGACCCGGTGCTGCGCGATCAGGTTGGCGATGCGGTAGGTGATGACGCGAGTCTTGCCGGAGCCCGCCCCGGCGAAGACCAGCAAGGGGCCTTCCACGTGGGACACCGCCCGGGCCTGGGGGGGGTTGAGCTGCGCAGGGAACGGGAGAGAGGCCTCGGACATGGGCCACCGGTGTACCCCCGCGCGAGGATCCTGTCACGCGCCGGCGGGCCTCCGCACCGCCCCTGTCGACCCCGCCGCGCGGAGGCTCACCGGGCGGGCGGGGCCGGCGTGCCATCCCGGGCGCAGCGGAAGCCCAGGTAGTGCTCCCGCAGCGTGACCGGGTGGCCGCTCCGGATCGTGGCCTTGAGCCGGGCCGCCTCTCGCACCGAGTAGCTCCCTCCGCGCACCGCTCGCTGCGCCGTGTCGCAGCCTGGCCTGTCGGCAGGGCAGTACGGGGAGGAGGTCCATTCCCAGACGTTGCCCGCGAGATCCTGGAGCCCTTGCGGGGTCGCTCCCCCGGGGAAGGACCCCACCGCGCACGTCTCCCCGCGAGCCACGCAGGCGTGCTCGGTGATCGCCGGGTCGTTGCCCCACGGGTACACCCGCCCCTCCGCCCCCCGCGCCGCCCACTCCCACTCCTCCTCCGTCGGCAGCCTTCGCCCGAGCCACCGGCAGTAGATGTCCGCCTCGTTCCAGTCCACGCAGTTCATCGGGTGATCTTCCCGGCCTGGTTTGCCCCAGTTGCATCCGGCGAGATCGGACTCCACGGCGCACCGGCGGGCCTCCACGCATATCCGGAAGTTCCGGACAGTCACCTCGGTGGGGTCGAGGGCGAAGGGGGCCAGGGGGGCGCCGGAGGCGCCAGGGCGAGCGCTGGCGGGGGGCGCCGGGAGGAGGATCAAAGGGGCGTCGAGGAGGGCCCGCGGGGCCTCGTCGGCGACGCCAGCCTCGAAGGGGACGAGGGGGGCGAGGCGCAGCTCCTTGACCGGGAGGAGAAGGCGGCCGCCGATGATGAAGGCGACGAGGAGGAACGGACCTCCGAGGGTGAGGAGGAGGGCCCGAGCCTGGCGGCCGCGGGGTGCGATGCGGGCGAGCTGGGCCTCGTCGTCGGTGCGCTGCGGAGGGGTCATGGAGGGGTCGACGCGCGCTCCCGGGAGCGGGCGAGGAGCACGAGGCGCTGGACCTCGGCCCTGCAACGCTCGGCGAACTGGTCGACGGTCTCCTCGGGGAGAGGCCGGAGCTCGCCGCCGATCTCGACGAAGACGCCGGTGCGCCGGGAGGCGGCGAGGCGCCCCAGGTGCTCCAGGAAGGTCTCCCCGCCGTAGGCGGCGCCGGAGCCGAGGGGGTAGGCGAGGCCCACGGGGATCACCGGGACACCGGCCCGCTGCGCCGCGACGAAGGCCCCGGCGCGGAAGGGGCGCACGACGTCATCCTCGAAGGTGGTGCCCTCGGCGAAGATGCAGATGGTGTCATGAGCGGCGAGCCGCTCGACCATGGCGGCGATGGCCTGGGCACCGCTCTGCTTGCTGCTCCGGTCGACGAAGATGGTGCCGGCGGAGCGTGCTGCGGGGCCGATGATGGGCCACTGCTCGATGTCCGAGCGGCTGATCATCGCCCCGCCGAAGTCGGCCAGCAGCACGGCGATGTCGATGATGGAGCGATGGTTCGCCACGACGACGCGCCCCTGGCCGCGGCCCACCCCGGGGGCGCCTGGCTCGCCGCCCCGATGCGTGCGGACGTCGAAGAGGCGGAGCAGGCCGAGGGACCAGTGTTTTGTCCAGAAGTCCCTGGCTTTCCAGCGCGTCTGGTCATCCTTCGAGAGCGCAAACTGGAGGAAGACGCCGGTCCCGGCGCCGAGGCACATGGCGCCAAACCCGAGGGCCCGGGCCGCCTTCCGGAGCGGAGTTCGCATGGGCGGCAGGGTGCCACGGGGGGATCGTCGCCGTCGAGGGGTCCGGCGGGGCGATCCGTTGTACCCTCGGGGCGATGATCGGCGTGTACGACTCGGGCTTCGGGGGGCTGACGGTGCTGCGGCGCCTGCGGGAGCGCCTCCCGCATCATGACTTCCTGTACCTGGGCGACTCGGGGCGGGCCCCCTACGGGGGGCGCGACGTGCACACGCTCCTCGACTTCGCCGAGCAGTGCGTGGAGCGGCTCTTCGAGGAGGGGTGCCGGCTGGTGGTGGTGGCCTGCAACACCGTGTCCTGCGTGGCGCTCCGGCACCTGCAGCGGCGCTACGCCGGGCCCGGCTCGGAGCGGCGCATCCTGGGCATCACCATCCCCGCCGCCGAGGCCGCGGTGGCCGTGAGCGAGGGGCACGTGGGGGTGCTGGCCACGACCCGCACGGTCAGCTCCGGCACCTTCGTGACCGAGATCCAGAAGCTCGCGCCCCGGCTCCGGGTCACCCAGCAGGCCGCGCCGCTCCTCGCCCCGCTGATCGAGGAGGGGTGGGAGTCCACCGAGATCGCGCGGCTCACCGCCGAGCGCTACCTGGCCCCGCTGCGCGAGGTCGACACGCTGGTCCTGGGCTGCACCCACTACCCGCTGATGCTCCCGGTGCTCCGGCAGACCTTCCACGGGCGCCTGCTGGACCCCGCCCCCTTCGCCGCCGAGCGGCTCCTTGACTGGCTGGAGCGGCACCCGGGCTTCACCGGCCCCTCGCAGGGGCGCCTCTCGTTCCTTTGCTCCGGGGATCCCGCGTCCTTCCGCGAGCATGGCGCCCGCTTCCTCGGGGCGCCGATCGACGAGGTGGTGCACATCGCCGAGGAGGCAGGGCGCCTCCAGCGGCGCACCTCGATGCAGGTCGTGACCGGCCAGATCCTGCGCTGAACCCCCCGGTAACGGCCCGCACCTGCTCAGATGCAGACCTTGTTGCGCCCGCTGCGCTTGGCCTCGTAGAGCTTCTCGTCGGCGCGAGCGATGACGTCGGGGGCGACCCGGTCGTGCTCGTTGAGGATGGTCGCGCCCATGCTGATCGTGACGGGGATGACCTCGCCCTGGAACACGAAGCGATGCTGGGCCACGCGCTCCCGGATCGCCTCGCAGAGGGAAAAGGCCCCCTGGAGCGAGGTCTCCGGCAGCACCAGGGAGAACTCTTCCCCGCCGTAGCGGGCGAAGATCTCGTCGCGGCGGATGCGCGACTGGACCACCTTGGCCAGCTCCTTGAGCACGTAGTCGCCGGCGAGGTGGCCGAACTGGTCGTTGATGCGCTTGAAGAAGTCGATGTCGAACATCACCACCGCCAGGTCGCGCACGTGGCGCCGCGCCCGGGTGATCTCGCGCTCGAGGGCCTCGTACAGGAAGCGCTTGTTGTAGATCTGCACGAGGCCATCGATGATGGTCATCTTGTAGATCTCTTCGTGGTACTGGCTCTCGACGTCCTCGCCGCTCAGGTACTTGAAGATGATGCCGCCGATCTTGATGCGGTCCCCGTTCTGCAGCAGGTGCTGGCGCGCGATCAGGTCGTCGTTGACGTACGTGCCGTTGGTGGACCCATCGTCGACCACCCACCAGTCATCCCCACGCCGCTCCCAGTGGGCGTGGCGCCGCGAGACGCTGTCGCCCTCCAGGATGATCTGGTTGTCGCTCCCTCGCCCCACCCGGAGCGGGCTTTGTTCAAGCACAAACCGCTTGCCCAGGAGGCTCTGATCCTTGGTGTAGATGACCACCAGGCAGTCGCTGCCGCGGCGATGGGAAATGGGTACCGGAACAATGTCCGTGATGCGTGTTTTCTCGTCAAACTCGCTCACGATGCCCTCACCAACGACCTGACCTCACCTGCGGAGAACGTCTGAATTTTTTCATCATACCGCCAACCAGCCCCTCAGAACAGGTAGCGCTCACCAGAATCGCACAGCATGGTGACCACAACCCCCCCTTGCTCGGCCACACGCAAGGCGGCATGAACGTTAGCGGCCCCGCTCGGGCCTGCCAAGATCCCTTCTTCTCGGGCCAGGCGCCCGGCCATACGCTCGGCCTCGGCATCGCTCACGGTGAGGATCTGGTCGATGAGTTCTCGATCGAGGATGGCCGGCACAAAGCCCGCGCCGAGGCCCTGGATCCCGTGGATCCCGGGGGGGTTCCCGGAGAGCACGGCGCTGGAAGCTGGCTCGACAGCCACCAGGCGCAGGGCGCCGCCGAGGCGCTCCCGCAAAACCCCGCCGACCCCCGTGATCGTCCCGCCGGTGCCCACGCCGGCGACGAATGCGGTCAGTTTGCCACCTGTTTGCTCCAGGATCTCGAGGGCCGTGGAGGCCGCGTGGGCCCCCGGGTTCTGGAGGTTCTCGAACTGGCTGGGCATCCAGGAGCCCGGGATCTGCTCGAGGAGCTGGCGGGCCCGCTGCAGCGCGGAGCTCATGCCCTCCAGCGCGGGGGTGAGCACCACCTCGGCGCCGTAGGCCTTGAGGATGTAACGACGCTCCAGGCTCATGTCCTCGGGCATCACCAGCAGGCACCGGTAGCCGCGGACCGCGGCGATCATGGCGAGGCTGATGCCGGTGTTGCCGCTGGTGGCCTCGATGATGGTGCCCCCGGGCTTCAGCTTCCCGGTGCGCTCGGCGGCCTCGATCATCGCGAGGGCGGGTCGATCCTTGAGGCTCCCGGCGGGGTTGTGGGATTCGAGCTTGGCCCAGACCTCACCAGGGCCAGGCGCCAGCTTGCGCAGCCTCACCAGGGGGGTGCCGCCCACCAGCTCCAGCATGCTCTCGACCACCGGGCCCGGGTGCCGCGCTCGTGGCGTCAAGGGTGCGCCCCCGTCGCCCGGACCACCACCGCCTCCCGGCTCGCCACCACCACCTTCGCGCCAGGCTCGCTCTGCGCGTACTTCACCATCGCCAGCGCCAGCGCCTTGCCCGACCCAGGCCGAACCGCCGCGCTGGTCACCTGCCCCACCTCCACACCCTCGGCCAGCACCGCCGCGCCCCGCGCTGGCGCCTCTTCCCCCTCGAACTCCAGCAGCGCCAGCCGCTTGTTCACGTGGCCTCGCATCTCCAGCCGACAGATCACCTCCTGGCCCAGGTAGCAGCCCTTGGAGAAGCTGACCGCGCGCTTCTCCAGCACCGCCTCCTGCGGGTAGTGGTGCTCATCAAAATCCTGGCCAAAGATCGGCGCCCCGCGCTCCAGGCGAGCCCAGTCGTGCTCCCCCAGCGGCGCCCCGATCCGCCCCAGCCCGGCCCGCGCCCGCTCCTCCATCGCCGCCGGCACCACCAGCGCCGCGTCCCCGAGGCCCGTGCGATCGAGGCCCGCGCTGTGCCCCCCCAGCTCGCTCGCCAGCGCCCCCGCCGCCTCCACGGCGCTCGCCCCATGGAGCACGAACCAGCGCCACGCGCCGCTCTCCTGGAACTCCACGTCCTCCATCACCAGGTACCGATCCAGGCTCTCCAGGAGCGCTGCGGTGCGCGAGGTCGGACATGACACCATGAGGCGCTCGGGCAGGATCAGGATGTCGAGGTCCGCCAGGATCTTGCCGACCTTGGAGGTGGCCAGGCCGTAGGCCCCCTGACCGGGCTTGAGGGGGGCGAGGTTGCAGGTGACAAGGCCGTTGAGCCAGCTCTGGCGATCGGCCCCGGTCACCTCGATGGTGGTGTGGTGATCGAGGGGGGTGAAGAGCAACGCGGGGAGAGGTTCGAGGGAGGCCATGGCGCGGAGCCTAGCGCACCAGGCCCCGGAGAGGCAGGCCGCCGGGAGCCACCGAGGATTCGCTCATCTTCCGTCGGAGCAGTACGGGACGGGGGGGTTGATCTCGTCCACCGCGCAGGAGCTACCCGACGAGCACTGCAGCGCCTCGCAAGGAGAGAGGCCCTTCACGCACCGGGGAAGGGAGAGATCTTGCCTGTACTGGCTCAGGTTTGCGCACACGTGACCC
>JALOQB010000351.1 GCA_025453595.1 Polyangiaceae bacterium | reverse complement strand
ATGCCCACCAGCCCCCAGACCGCCCCCTGCTCGTCGAAGACCGGGAACTTTCTCGTCCAGATCGTCCGCTCCCCCTCCGGCGTGCGGATCTGCTCCTCGTTGCTCCGTGGCTCCCGGGAGTGGAACACAAGATCGTCGTTCTCCCAGAAGACACGCACCATGTCCCCGGGGAAATAGGCGCTGTCATCCTTGCCCACGAACTCTGCCCGCGGGTGCCCGAGCAGCCGCTCGAACGCCTCGTTCGCGTCCAGCCAGCGGTGCGAACGATCCTTGATGAAGATGGGATCAGTGAGCTGATCCAGGCATTGCCTCAGCGCTGCCAGCTGCAACCGGTTGTCTCCCGTCATGAAACCCCCGCGCCGGGGGATGCATGGAAGCCCCGGACACTCCTCTCACCCTACCCCCCGGTGCCGCCCGTCTTCAACAGCCGCGGTGCCCCGCGGGCCAGAAGATCTTCCCCGGGTTGAGCAGCCCCCTGGGGTCGAGCGTGGCCTTGATGCGGCGCTGGGTCTCGATCAGCTCGGCGCTCTGCTCCAGGTGCAGGTAGGGCGCCTTGAGCACACCGATGCCGTGCTCCCCCGACAGGGTGCCACGGTGCCCCACCACCGCGCGAAACAGCGCCTCGATGGCCCGCTCCACCCGCGGGATCGCCTCGTCCTCATCCCAGAGAAAATTCACGTGCAGGTTGCCGTCTCCGGCGTGGCCGTAGCTCAGCATCCTCACCCCCGTCTCCTCGCTGATCCGCTCCACGTCCTCCAGCAACGCTGGCAGCCTCGACCGCGGCACCACCACGTCCTCCGACAGCTTGCGGCGGCTCATCCTGCGGATCGCCGGCGACATCTCTCGCCTCGCCGCCCACAGCCGCTCTCGCTGCGCCTCCGACTGCGCCACCTCCACCGCCAGCGCCCCCGCCCCGTCGCACGCGTCCCCCACCCGCGCCGCGCTCCCCTCGCAGGCCCCCTCGTCCCCGTCCACCTCCACGATCAGCATCCCGCCGGCCCCCTCCTTCACCGGCACCCCCCGCGCCCGCACCGCCCCTGTCGTCGTGGAGTCCAGGAATTCCATACAGCGGGGCACCACCCCCGCGGCCACCATCCGCCGCACCGCCTCGGCGGCCTGCCGGGCCCTCGGGAACAGGGCGACCAGCGTCATCACCCGCTCCGGCAGGGGGACGAGGCGCAGCGTGATCTCGGAGAAGACCGCCAGCGTGCCCTCGCTCCCGACCAGGAGGCCGGTGAGGTCGTAGCCGGTCACGCCCTTGACGGTGCGGCGCCCCACCCGGAGCCGCTCCCCCGAGATCAGCAGCGCCTCCAGCCCCAGCACGTACTCCCGGGTGACCCCGTACTTGAAGGCCCGGGGGCCGCCCGCGTTCTCGGCGACGTTGCCCCCCAGGCAGCAGTAGGCCGCCGAGTTCGGATCCGGCGGGTAGAAGAGGCCCTCGCGCTCGACCGCCTGGTGCAGATCCCCCAGGATGACCCCCGGCTCGACCACCGCCAGCAGGTCCTCCCGATCGATCTCCTTGATCGCGGCCATGCCCTGGGTCGCCAGCACGATGCCCCCGTTGACCGGCACCGCCCCGCCGGTCTTCCCCGAGCCCCCGGCCCGCGGCACCACCGGCACCCCCAGCGCGTTCGCCACCCGGAACGTCGCCTGGATGTCCTCGGCCCGCTCCGCCAGCACCACCGCCGCCGGCACCAGCCCCAGCGCCTCCGACTCGTCCCGCGCGTAGGGCTCGCAGGCGCCCTCCTCCGTCAGCACCCGGGAGACCCCGAGCGCGCGGGTCAGCTCGACCCGTGCCCGGTCGGCGAGCGCAGCGGAGATCGGCGGCAGCGGCGGGCGTAGCGTCAGCATCGACGCCCAGCATGGCCCAACCGCTCCGGTGGCTCCATCCCCTCGAAACCCAGGTTTTTCCCGGAACGAGAATCGACATGACGAACGGGTGAAATTTCCCGGTAACCCGGCGGATCCGGCCGCCGGTAGGGTGTTCGCCTGATTCGCAACGGTCCCCCGGGGCGACATCCTGGCGAGCAGTGCGTCCTGGGGATCTGCTGGTGCGGTGCTCGGTGGCCTTCGGGCTCCTTGGCTCCCTTGCGTCCGCGGACGAGGGCGACGCCAACCCCGGGAAGAAGAAGCCCACCACGGTGCTGGTCAAGGCGCACCACGGCGACGGCACGGCGCGCTCCGGGCGGGCCCTCTCCCGGGTGACCAGGCGCGATCTGGACGAGCGGCTCCCTCGCTCGGCGCCGGACGCGCTGCGCTTCGAGCCCGGCGTGTTCGTGCAGCAGACCGGCCACGGCCAGGCGTCGCCGTTCCTGCGGGGGCGCACCGGCCAGCAGACGGTGCTGCTCTTCGACGGGATCCGCCTCAACACCAGCACCTACCGCCAGGGCCCCAACCAGTATTTCTTCACCGTCGACGCACGCTCCGTGCGGGCCATCGAGGCGATGCGCGGCGGCGCCTCGACCCTCTACGGCTCCGACGCGCTCGGCGGCGTCCTCGAGGCGCTGCCGCTGGAGCCCACCTTCGAGGAGGGCAGGGGGGTCACCGTGCGCCCCCGCACGATGCTCCGCTACGCCAGCGCCGACGCCTCCTTTGGCCAGCGCGTGCAGGCCGACGCCCAGCTCTCGGACCGGGTGCAGACGGTGGTCGGGGTGGGGTACCAGCGTGTAGGGAAGCTCCGGAGTGGTGGGGCGGTGCTGGGGGCTGATGGACAGCCGGCGCTGGTGCCCAGGCTCGAGGACGACGGCAAGACCCAGCTCGGCACCGGGTACCGGGAGCTGAGCGGCGACGGGCGCGTCGTCTACCGGCTCGGCCCCGCGACCCGGCTGGTGGGGGCCACCTACGTCTACCGCCAGTACGACGCGCCGCGCACCGATCAGTGCCCGCCCCCCGGCGCGCTCCGCGACGTGTGCCTCAACGTCGACGAGCAGTTCCGTACCCTGGGCTACCTCGCGCTCCAGGGCGATCTGGGGGCCTTCGGCCCGTCGAGCCAGGTGGCGCTGTCGTTCCAGCGGCAGCACGAGCGCAGGACGCTCCGGCGCCCTTCCCGGGTCTCGATCCGGATGAACAACGTGGGGCGCGACAGCGTCAACACCTACGGCCTCACCGCCAAGCTGGGCACCCGGCCCCTGCCGCTGGGCCCCGGCCTCGAAGCTCGCCTCGATTACGGCGCCGACCTCTACCACGACACCGTCTCCTCCGCGGCCTTCGAGCAGTTCGTGGACCTCGGCATCACCCGGCGCCAGACCCGGGGCCAGTACCTCGACGGCTCCAGCTACACCCAGGGCGGCGCCTTCGCCCGCGCCGAGGCCTCGCTCCTCGATCGCCGCCTGCTGGCCCGCGTCGGCGGTCGCGTCGGCGGCGCCCGCGCCCATGCCCCCGAGGACACCGAATCCGGCACCCGCTCGGTGCGGCAACAGCACCTGCTCCTCGCCTCCCTCGCCGGGGTCGAGGTCCTCGCTGCCCCCTGGCTCTCGGTCCTCTTCAACCTCGATCGCTCCGTCCGCGCCCCCAACCTCGACGACCTCACCGCGCGCCAGCAGACCGGCCCCGGCTTCCAGTTCGAGAACCCGGACCTCCAGCCCGAGACCGGCACCACCACCGAGCTCGGACTCCGCCTCGACTCCGACCTCCTCTCCGCCGAACTCTGGGTCTTCCGCTCCCTCCTCCAGGACGCCATCACCCGCGTGATCCGCGGCACCTGCCCGCCCCGCACCTCCCAGTGCAACAGCTCCTGGTACGTGTATCAGTTGATCAACGTTGATGGGCTCTCCGAGCTCCGCGGGGTCGAGGGGGCGCTGAAGGCCCGCTGGCGGGGCCTGTCGCTGCGGGCCAGCGCGGCGCTCACCCGGGGGGACGGGCCCAACCCGATCGACCCGGGAGGCGAGCGCGTGCCCCTGTCCCGGGTGCCCCCGGTGAACGGCACCGCCGAGCTCCGCTACGACCCGTCGAGGGTCTTCTACGTCGGGGCCGCGCTGCGCTGGGCGCTGAAGCAGGATCGGCTGGCCATCTCGGACCTGAGCGACGCCCGCATCCCGCTGGGCGGGACCCCTGGCTTCGCGGTCTTCGACGCGCGCGCCGGGGTGCGGCTGCGCCGCGAGATGCTCGCCTCCCTCGTCGTCGAGAACCTCGCAGATTCTCCCTATCGCTACCACGGATCCAGCATCAACGGCCCTGGCCGTGGGGTCATCCTCCAGTTCGAGGCCGGACTCTTACTCCACAAGGATACAACCATGCGTTCCTGGCTCTCTCGTTCGCTCCTCTGCGCAAGCCTCTCGCTCCTCGCCCTCACCGGCTGCGAGGAGGATGACCCCGTCGAGACAACACCCCAGGGGCAGGGGGGGAGCTCCACAGCCGGCAGCGGCGGCAGCTCGGCCGGCACCGGCGGCACCGCGGCCGGCAGCGGCGGCAGCTCGGCCGGTACCGGCGGTAGCTCGGCGGGTGCGGGCGGCGAGGCCGGCGCGGGCGCGGGTGGCGCGGCAGGCTCCGGAGCAGGCACAGCGGGGGCCGGAGGCTCGGAGGCAGGGGCCGGCGGGACGGCGGGGGCCGGTGGCGCGGTGCCGGTTTGCGAGGTGAGCCCGGACGACTACCAGCCCCGCGTGGAGAACTCGGCGAAGGACACCTGGCCGGCCTGCATCGCCGACAGCAACACCTACACCCCGGTCGAGCCGAGCATCAGCACCCTGGCCCGCATCGAGGCCTTCGAGAAGATCGCGACGCTGCTGGGGTTTGGCACCGACAAGGTGCCTTCCTCCCTTGATTTCGTCGACGCGCTCTCGGCCTACGCGACCCCGGAGGGCCTCGAGTCCCGGGTCGTGCGCCGCGAGGACGAGCACTACCCGCCGGCGGCCAAGAAGTGCCAGGACATGAACGAGGCCGAGCTGGCCGCCAACCCGGACCGCTGCGTGGGCCCGGCACGCATGGCCCCGCTGCTCAAGGCCGCCTTCGAGGGCGGCGCCAAGGGCCAGGACCCTCGCCTCAACGCCGCCCGGATCGAGGGCGGCCTGCTCTGGTTCCTCTATTCCTCGGTCTACAAGGAGGCGGTCACCTCCGCCGCGGCCCCGAAGGACTGCGACTCTTCCCTCGCTTACTACGCCGGCTCGATCGCGCGCGACGACGCCAAGGGGCTCGCCAGGTACGTCCGCTCCCTGGAGCAAGACACCCACGACCGCGTGTTTGACGGCAACCTCGCGGTCCGGTGCTGGCGCGATCTGGACAAGGGCGCCGCCGGGGAGGTCCTCGAGCCCGAGCTCCGGGCCCGCGCCCTGGCCCAGCTCGACAAGGCCCTTCTGCGCGGCGTCGCGCTCGTGGTCAAGGCGCAGCTCGGCCAGCTGAGCTCACCGCTGGCCGACGCGGCCTTCGAGCATGTCAAGATCCTTGGCCCGGTGCTGCTGCGCGAGGCCAAGGTCCGGGATGCGGGCAAAGCCGTAGTGCTGGAGACCCAGTTCGGCAAGGCCTCCGCCGCCGAGATCGACGTGGCCGCGACCAGCACGGCCCTCGAAGAAATCTTCCCCTGCCCCTGAGCCGACGGCGGCCCCTTCCCACGCCCAGGGGCGGCCGATTTGCGCTATGTTGGCCCCTTCCCTTCCAGAAGGAGCCTGACCCTTGGATGTCCCGTTTCGTGAGCTTCTCGACCTGCTGATCCGCTGGGTCCACCTGATCGCTGGCATCATGTGGATCGGCAACTCGATGCTCTTCAACTGGCTTGACCGCAACCTGGTCAAGGTGTCGCAGCGCGAGGGGCACGAGGGTGAGATATGGCTGCTCCATAGTGGCGGCTTCTACCAGGTCGAGAAGAAGCAGCTCGCCCCCAACGAGATGCCGGCCATCCTCCACTGGTTCAAGTGGCAGAACGGCGTCACCTGGCTCAGCGGCATCTCCCTCCTCGTCGTGGTGTATTACCTCGGCGGCGGCGCCCTGATGGTCGACCCCACCGTCTCCAGCCTCGGGGCCTCCGCCGCCACCGCCCTCGGCCTGGGCTCGATCGTGGGGTCGTGGGTCGTCTATGATCTTATCTGGCGCTCCCCCCTGGGCAAGAAGGCCCCCACGGTGGCCTCGGCCCTCTCCTTCGTGGCCCTGTTCGCGGTCTCCCTTGGCCTGACGCAGCTGCTGAGCGGCCGCGCCGCTTACATGCACGTGGGGGTCATCCTGGGGACGCTGATGACCGGCAACGTGTGGATGGTGATCATCCCGTCGCAGCGCGAGCTGGTGCAGGCCACCCAGGAGGGGCGGCCCCAGGATTACTCCATCGCGATGCGCGCCAAGCAGCGCTCGATTCACAACAACTACATGACGTTCCCGTTGCTGTTCGTGATGATCAGCAACCACTACGCGAGCACCTACGGCAACAAGTTCAACTGGGCCATCCTGTTCGTGCTGATGATCTCCAGCGCGCTGGTGCGGCACTTCATGAACATCCGCTTCACCTACGCGCGCTGGCTGCCGGCGGCCTCGGCGGCGGTGTTCTTCGGCCTCACGGGGCTGTTCCTGCTGACGGCCCGCCCGGAGCCCAAGGTCTCCAGGGAGCCGGTCTCCTTCGCCGAGGCCCAGGCGATCGTCCAGTCGCGCTGCACCACCTGCCACAGCGCCTCGCCCACCGATGAGGTCTGGAAGACGGCCCCCGTGGGCATCGTGCTCGATACCCCCGAGGCGATGATCCGCCTGGCCCCGCGCATCAAGGAGCGGGTGCTGGTCCAGAAGACCATGCCCCTGGCCAACAAGACCGGCATGACCGACCTGGAGCGGGAAAAGCTCGGCGGATGGATAGCCCAGGGCGCCAAGGGCCCCTGAGCGCCGCCCGCGGTTCCTCGCATCACACTCCGCGGCCCAACCAGGATCGACCCCCTCCACCGCTCGCGCTCTCCGCCTCGACCCTCTCCTACTCCCAACGGGTCAAGACGACCGCTTTGACCCGCCGACCCTCTCCTGCAGCCGCAGCCGACCCTCCCCTGCAGCCGCAGCCGACCCTCTCCTGCAGCCGCAGCCGACCCTCTCCTGCAGCCGCAGCCGACCCTCTCCTGCAGCCGCAGCCGCAGCC
>JALOQB010000350.1 GCA_025453595.1 Polyangiaceae bacterium | reverse complement strand
CCCTCGCCTCCCCCCTCCTCCTCCTGCCTCCGCGTTGCCACCACCTGTAACGTTTGATTTTGGAAAGTACGGGGAATTCGAAGCGCAAATATACAGAAGGGAATCTAAGCGAAAATCGCCTTGTGGCTCCATGACGTTCGATACAATTCCTCCACCGTGTGAGCGAGGAGTAACTGGGTATCCTGCAGATCAAGTGGAGGCTGACCCTGACCGGTTTGTCGGACAGCGCATCACTATTTATGGGGTCTTGCGTCGAAGCGTTGCTTTGGAAGGGGAACACCGACTTGGTGTTGGCAACTTTACAGGTGATGAACGTGGTGCAGCTACTTGTTTTCGTGTACCTTCAGGTAAGACGATTAATGATCCCAGTCCATTCATATGTTATAAAAAAAACGCAATGTGTTGCTCCCATGCAGGGGTAGGTCAAACCATCCTGGCCTCCGGTATCTTTCAAAGATTGAGTACCGGTTTTCAACTCGACCAGGTATCCGTGTGCCTGTTCCAGGGGCCGTGAGTCTGGTGCGGTGGAGCGACCCAGGTCAGGGGAGGCCCCTGGGCTGCCAACGCTCAGCGCAGGGCTTCGTCGGCGTTCGCAGCGGTGATGGCGAGGTCGTGCCAGCGCTCCAGGGATCCATGCGGGAGACCATCGGATGCTTCTTCGCGGTCAGGGCCGATGGAGCAGCGTGCCTCGTCGAAGGAAGTGGGCATCCTTCGCGTACTCGATGCAGAGCAGCTCGGCGTCGCTGCGTACGAAGACACCACGCATTTCCCGGCCAAGCACCTGGGTACGGGTCTCTCCGTCAACGACAAGGCCCGTCGAGGTCCAGAGCCGATCGCCCATCTTCTGGACAGGGTCTTCGACATCGTACAGCTCCGGGTGGGGCGTGTCGGTCTCGAGGTCCCGCCACCTGAGGCGACCTCCGCCGTCGCGCATCCCGGCACAGATGCGCCCCTGGAACTGCAGGAGGGCGTGGACCGTGTGGGTCGCCGGATGCCACGTGGGCGCCAGGCTGTCCCCGTCCAGCCAGGAAAAACCGGCGGGTGCCTCGGCGTGTGTGCGCTTGAGCGAGACCCAGGGGCGACCCGCGACGACACCACACTGCACGAAGTCGATGCCGTCGGGGAGCTGCTCCAGGTGTCCGTCGAAGAAGAGCCAGGAGTGCTCATGCTCGAAGCTCTCGTCCGGACGCCGGAAACCGAGGAGGGTGTGTCCTGGCGCGACGGCGGCGACCCATTGCCTGTCGTGTTCACGGAGGATGGCCGGAGAGAGGTCCTCTGGCTTCTTCTTCCCCGCCATCGTGTGGACGACGCTGCCGTCGGCCATCATGGCCACCAGCTCCGAGGCGGTCACGGCGTACCAGGCGAGGACCTCCGCCGAGACGATCGACAGACGGGGCGTCAGGTCGATGGGGTCGCCCGACACGTCGGCGAACTTCGTGTGCTTCCCTGTGCGCAACACGAGGGTCCCGCCGGACAACAGATCGGGAACGATGCCCGGGATCCTCTGCACGAGGGTCGTACGCCACAGTTCCCGCCCCGTCGCCCGGGCGGCCTCCATCGCGAGGTCGGCGCCGGCGTCGTCGGCATCGACGACTTCCTGGAGCAGCCACGCCGTTCCGAGGTTCAGCATGTCGTCGGTGAGGAACTTCTTGTAGGCGGCGAACGCCCGATCCTTCATGAGCTTCGCCGCGAGCTTCTGCACCCGCTCCCACGTCGCGACGAGCCTCGCCTGCTGCACGCTGTCCCGGGCGCCAGGAGCGTTCAGCAGCGCGTCGTGCTCACAGAGGGACTGCACCAGCTCGATCCACATCTTGCTCTCCTTGACCCCACGATGGTCGCATCGGTCGACCCCACGAGAGAACCCCTCGTGATCGCAACGGCGAAACCATCCACTCGTGTTCCGGCAGGGTTGCCGCCGTGGCCACGCTGCGCTCTCTTCTCGCCCGGATGCGCCCGCTGGCTGCCCTCGTTGCGCTCGGTCTCTGCACCCTCGCTTCTCCTGCCGAGGCCGCCGAGCCCCTGGCGCGTCTGGAGGTTCGCTCTTCCCTGGAGGGCTGTCCGGACGCCGCGACGCTCTCCCGGGCCATCAGCTCGATCCTGGGGCGACCCGCTATCCTGGAGGCCCCTCACGTCCCCCTGATCTCCGTCGCTTTCTCTCGCGGACCCGAGGGGGTTCGCGCCTCCCTCGCCCTCCTCGCTCCGGATGGCTCGTCGCTGGGGACCCGCGAGCTCCGGCGTCCTGGACGGGGTTGCGCGGCCCTGGAGGGGCCCGTGGCCGTGGTCGGCGCGCTGCTCGTCGACATGGCCAGAGATAGCGTCCAGTTGCAGCTGCCCGCCCCTTCTCCGGAGGAACAACCAGCGGGGGCACCAGCGCCGCCACCGCCGGAGGATCCCCCCCGTCCTGCGCCGGAAGCGCCGCCGGGCTGGGCGATCCAGGCGGAGGTCGCGGCCACGGCGATCCTGGGCCTGCTGCCCGGGATAACCCCCGGGATTCGCTCGGATCTGCGGGCGGCGCGCGGGGGGGCCAGGGCGGGGGTGGCCCGGCTGGATCTCTGGCCCTCCCGTGCCTCGTCGGGCGCCGGTCCCGGGGGGGATTTCTCCGCGTGGACCGCTGGCCTCGGCCTCTGCACGAGCGCCCCTCGCTCGCCGTCGCTGGTGCTGGAGGGGTGTGGGCTCGTCTCGCTGGGGGGGATGCAGGGGGTGGGTCGGGGTACCTCCGAGGTGCGCGTCTCGCGCTCCTGGCTCGCGCTCGGGGGAGTGGACGGGGCCTTGCGGTGGCACCTGGCCGGGCCGCTATGGGGTCGTATTGGACTCGGTTTCACGGCGGGCCATCGTCCGGGGCGCTTCCTGTTCGAGGGGGAAGCACGGACGCTGGTGGTGCATCGCACCTGGCCCGTCGCTTTTCTGGTGAACCTGGGGTTTGTTCTGGCGAGCGGATCAGAAATCCTGCCCCGTTGAAGGCATCTCTCGTCGGATCGTGCTCCCCGTCCTTCCAGCCCCCCTGGCGTCGCCCGCCGCCCCGTCCCTGCGCTCGATCTACGAGCAGCATGCGGCGTACGTGGCGCGCTGCCTCCGGTACCTCGGGGTCCCTTCTGCGGAGCTGGACGACGCCCTCCAGGAGGTGTTTCTGGTGGTTCACCGGCGTCTCGACTCGTTCCGAGAGGGTAGCGCCTTTCGCTCCTGGCTCTACGCCATCGCCCTGAACGTGGCGCGCCGCGCGCGGCGCAGCCAGAGGCCAGGCGCCTCGCTGGAGGAGATCCCCGAGGAGGAGGCCCGCGACCCCGCCTCGGGGGTCGCCGAGGCACGTATGGAACTTCTGTCACTCCTGGCGTTCCTCGACGAGGAGAAGCGCGAGGTGCTGGTGCTCTACCACCTCGAACAGCTCACGCTCCAGGAGATCGCGGACGCGACCGGCGCTCCGCTGCAAACGGTACACTCGCGGCTCAAGGCCGGGGTGCGAAGGCTCGGCGAGGTGCGAGCCAGCGCAGGAAAGGAACCATGACCGATCCGCTACCTCCCGATCTGGAAGACCTCTTTCGCCGGGCTCGCCTGGACGCGGGAGAGCCAGAGCGTCTTGCGCGGGTTGCCGCCAGGTTGCCGCTGCGTCCCTCGATCCCTCCCTGGCAAAAGATTGCCGGCGGTGGTGCGTTGATCGCAGCGCTGGGCCTCCTGGGGTCGAAGCTGCGCCCCTCCGCTCCCCCGACGCCAGCCCCCGCGATGGATGTTCCGGTGCGAGGCAGCGCGCCCGCCGCGGTCCCGGCCAGCGCTGTGCCTGCGCCCTCCGGGCCCCCTGTCCCCCCGGAGACCTTCGCCTCTGCGGAGCCTCTGCCCCGTCAGGACGCCGCCGGGGCTGCCCCCCGGGCCTCGCGGGTGGGGGCTCCTCCGCCGGAGGATCCTGTCGCCGAGCACGCGCTGCTGGCGGAGGCTCGCCGTTCCCTGGGCTCCTCCCCTGCGAAGGCGCTCGAGCTCGTGCAGCAGCACCAGCGGCGTTTTCCCCGGGGAGAGCTGGGGCTGGAGCGAGAGTTCTTGCGGATCCAGGCCCTGCTTCGCCTGGGGCGCGGCGGCGAGGCGCGCGCCGCTGGAGAGCGCTTTCTCCGCTCCTTCCCTCGCTCGACCTACGCCGCCGAGGTAGAGCGACTGATCCGCTGACCGATTTTTCCTCCAGGGTTCAGAAAAACGACCGGCGCCGCGGCATCTCTCTCCATGCGAACCCTCTCCTCGTTGCGTGTGGTGCCTCTGATCGCGCTCTTGCTGCTCGCCTGCGGTGGGTCTGATGAGTCCCTGGGGCTCCTGGACGGTGGCGCGGGGGGAGCCCCCGCCGGCCAGGGAGGCGAAGCTGGCCAGGGCGAGGCAGGGCAGGCCGGCAGCAACGCCGGGGCCGGGCAGGGAGGGGCTGGCGGGAGCGCCGCGGGCAACGGGGGCGTCGGCGCCGGGATCGGTGGGAGCGACGCGGGGGCTGCTGGGAGCGATGCTGGCGCCGCGGGCACCGCGGGCACCGCGGGCAGCGGCGGGAGCGACGCGGGCAGCGGCGGGGGCGCAGGGGTATCCGGAACTTCCGGACAGGCGGGTGCAGGGGCCGGTGGGGAGGGGGGTGCAGCGGGGCAAGGCACCGGGGGGAACGGCGGGAGCGGGGCCGCGGGCGGCGGCGGGAGCGGGGGGGCGCTGGCGCAGTTCTGCGAGGGATCGGGTTCGGTCATCCCGTTGCCGGGGAGCGGCGAGTGCACCGGGGATGTAGGGAAGAAGACGTTTCTGTTCGCGCTGTGCTCCTGCAGCGCGGTGAAGGCGAACAACAAGATCACCACCGACTCCCTCGACTCGGCGAGCGGCCAGTCGACGGCGAAGAACGGTTCGGTGGGGGTGGTGGGGAGCTACGACGGGCAGCAAGCGTCCATCGGGGGTTCGTTCTGGGTGGATGGCCCGATCACCACCGGGAACAAGCACTCGGTGGCCGTGGATCTCCAGTGCGGAGGGGATCTGAACTCGAACGCCGCCGAGGTCTCGGTGGGGCGAGATGCCTACATCGAGGGTGATTTCGTGAACGCGCAGAACAAGGTCTCCATCGCCGAGACCCTGCACATTCCGGCTGGCAACAAGCGCGATGGGGTGAGCGCGAAGAGCGTCTCCGAGGAGGCGGTGAACGTGCTGGCGCCCTGCGCCTGCGACGATCCCATCGACATCAAGGGCCTGGTCTCCGCGTCGAAGGCGGACAACGACAACGTCGCCAACGGTGTGACCGCGGACGCCTTCGTCGGCCTGACGGCCCCCGAGACCCGCACCCTGCCGTGCGGTCGTCACTTCTTCTCGGCCATCCAGTCGACCAGCGCGGTGACGGTGAAGCTGACGGGCCACACCGCGATCTTCATCGAGGGCAATGTCTCCACCTCGGGGGCGCTCACCTTCGAGCTGGGCCCCGAGGCCGAGCTGGATCTCTTCATCGCCGGCGACCTGACCCCGGACAACGCCGTCACCATCGGCGACAAGATGCGTCCGGCAGCGACGCGCGTCTACGTCGCGGGGAACGTGCTGATGAGCGGTCAGCTCACCATCGCGGCCAACCTGTACATGCCCAGCACGGTGTTCAACGCCAAGAACACCATCGAGATGTGGGGCGCGCTCTACGCCAAGGGTCTTGCGCTGGATGGCGCCCTCACGGTGCACTACGACGAGGCGATCCTGGAGATCCCCGGCTGTGACGGCGGCGGTGGTGCCAGCGGCGCCAGCGGCGCGGGGGGCTCCGCGGGGGGTCAAGCTGGTAACGGCCCCGGGTGTGATGGCTGCGGCGAATGCCCTGCAGCGACCCCGGCTTGTGTGGAGGGGGCCTGTGGACCATGCACCAAGGACAGCGATTGTTGCCCGCCGCTCGTGTGCAACCCGCTCGCGGGAACCTGCGACGTCCCCGGAGGAAAGCCGTTATCCTTTGTCGCGGCAGGGACGCTTCTTCCGGGGCGCCGCACGGAGCCGAGCTGCCGGGATTCCCGTACCCGATTCTTGAACCAGCCCCCTGGCCTCGGTGCTGGCGCCGCTCAGCGCAGGGCTTCGTCAGCGTTCGCGGCGGTGATGGCGAGGTCGAGCCAGCGTTCCAGCGTGTCGAGGTCGTGGCAGGCCGCCAGCTGCGCCGCCTGCGCCTCGGAGATGGCGAGGTTCCGCTTGCGTAGCACGCGCTCCACCGCCTTGCGCGCCTCCTCCACCTTCCCCTTCTCGATGCCCTTCTCGATGCCCTTCTCGATGCCCTTCTCGATGCCCTTCTCGATGCCATCCTTGTACCAAGCGGATTTATCTCGCCACTGTTCCACGTTCATCATCGCCTCCAGCGCCGCCTTTGCGGCCTCGTTGCTTTGCAGCGCCATCGCCACAAGTTCTCTCCACAGATCCCGCTCGTCCTCTTTTTCCAGCGCCTCCACCCCTCGGTACGCTGCCAGCGCCACCCGTTCCGCCCCAGGATCGTTCGCATGCATCAGCGCCGAGAGCACCGCGCGGTACGGAGCCTTCCTCGCCTCCACCTCGTCCTCCACGCGAGGAACCTCGGCGGGCCCCACGACCACGGGCCTCAGCGCGAAGCCCGGGTGCCCCAGCGCGATCGGTGCCGACGCCCACGCCCTCACCTCCGCCTCGGGGCTGCACACGATCAGCGCGACCGGGCATCGGTGCTCGGCGTGAAGGGCAGCGAGGTAATAGGGCCACGTCTGCCGCTTGCGGGGGTCGATGCTGGTCTGTACCTCGACCAGCAGCACGTACACCGGATCGTCGTTGGAAAGAAGGACGACCACATCGACACGGCGCTCGGTGGGGAGCAGCTCCCGGAGTTCACCCGGACGGACCTCGGCACGAGTGAAGGAGGGGAGGGTCAGGGCGCCGGAGCGCTGGAGGAGCTCGACGGCGAGGAGGGCGTCGGCGCGGAAGAGTTCGACGAGTTCCTCGTGTTGAAGCGACGCCATCGGAGAGGAGAATAGCACGGAGCAAAGGGTGGACCACGAGGACGGCCACGCGCACGGCCACGCGCACGGCCACGGGGACCGAGGACGGGGACGAGGACCGAGGACGGGGACCGAGGACGGGG
>JALOQB010000064.1 GCA_025453595.1 Polyangiaceae bacterium | reverse complement strand
CTGATAGATGTAGAGATCTTCCGTCTAGAGAAGATCTCTATGGCCGGTCGATCGCCGGGTTGCGCCCGGCGGCGGTGGCGGCGCCGGCGGCGGGTTCACCGCGGGTCAGCATGTCGTGCACCGCATCCAGGTAAGCGAGCCCGATCAGCAGCAGGCCGCCGCCTGCCATGCGCAGCAGCCAGCCTCCGGCCCACCGGGCCGACCCCCCATCTGGCTGGCGACGCCACCGCTGGAGCCACCGATCGGCCACCACAAACGCGGGCATCCCCAGCAGGCAGAGCCTCGGGTAGAACCCCAGCGCTGCCAGCGTCGCCACGGCGCCGAGGCTGGTCAGGGTGAGGGAGCGGGCGGCGCCCAGGCATGCGGCGGGGCCGTGGGTGACGACCAGGGTCCGGTAGCCGCGCCTCGCGTCTTCTTCGCGCTGGAAGGCCTGGGCCGCGAAGGTGCTCCCCAGGACAAAGAGGGTCATCGCCAGGAAGGCCCCGAGGGTGCGTCCATCCATCGGGACCTCGGCCACCAGCCACCCCGCCAGCGGCGAGAGAAAACCGTACCCCACCGCGTTGATCGCGGGCCCCAGCACCGGGTGACCCTTCGCCACCAGCCGGGGGTGCGAGTACACCAGCGAGAGCAGCGCGCAGCCCAGGCATACCAGGCCGACCCCTCGATCCGCCGCCCACGCCACCGCCACCGCCGCCCCCAGCGCCCCCAGCCCCGCTGGCCCGGCGCTCCCGGGGCGCTCCCCTTCCCCCGAGAATACAGCGCCGGATTCGTCTCGATCCAGCGCAGCGTTCCACCACAAGGTCCCCGCGTTCAGCAGCGCCCAGGCCCCCAGCACCCCGAGCAACGCCCCCAGGCGCCAGGGCCCGGAAGCGTGGCTCCACAGGCCCATCCCGTACCCCATCGCCGGCATCCCCAGCGCCAGCACCAGCCCCGCAGGACGCGCCGCCCGGAACAACGCCCGGACTTCTCCCCCCTCAATCACAGCCAACCCGCGCCAGCATTGCGCCGCGCTGCGCAAGGATATCGCAAAGTCCCACGGAACCCGGCATGCTGCACCTCACACACGGGGCAACCCAGAGGTAAAAATGACCCACACCACTCTTTCTTTTGTTTCGGTCTTGGCCTGCGCTGCGGCGCTGTCGTTCGTGGCTTGTTCTGGCGATGAAGATCCGGCCCCCAACCCCGACGGGGCTGGCGGCACCACGGCGGCGGGCTCCGGCGGGACCGCGGGCACCGGCGGCACGGCAGGTACCGGTGGGACCGCCGGCACCGGCGGCACGGCGGGCACCGCAGGTACCGCGGGCACCGCGGGCGCGGGTGGTGATGCGGGCGCCGCTGGCACGGGCGCAGGTGCGGGCGGCGACGCAGGCGCGGCGGGCACGGGCGCGGGCGCAGGCGGCGAGGCCGGCGCGGGCGCGGGTGGCGCTGCCGGCGAGGCGGGCGCGGCGGGCATGGCGGGCGCCGCGGGCATGGCGGGCGGCGCTGGCATGGCCGGCGGCGCTGGGTCGGGTCAGGCGCCGAGCTACGCGGCGGACGTGCAGCCGATCCTGGAGGCCAAGTGCGGGCCCTGCCACACGGGGGGCAGCAGCGGTGGCCTGAAGGTGACGAACTTCTCGACGGTGTCGAGCGATGCAGGGGCTTGCTCGGGGAAGAGCAAGGGGGCCTGCTCGCTGGATCGGATCCAGGATGGTTCGATGCCTCCGGGCGGCGGTTGCACCGGCGATCCGGCCAAGGATGCGGGCAAGGCCAAGTGCCTGACCGCCGAGGAGCAGGCGACGCTGCAGGCCTGGATCGACGGCGGCGAGCAGCCCTGAATCGAGGGGAAGAGGGCGAGCACCCGAGGGTGGGGGGCGCTGGATCTTGATGGGGATCGAACCCACACGATCAGCTTGGAAGGCTGAGGTCCTACCGTTGGACGACAAGGGGTGCGTGTAGGCCCCTCACGGCGGGGTGCTCTGGGGGTGTAGAGACGGGGCGAGGGGCCTGAACCTGACGGCTCACTCGGCCTTCTTGGGCGGGGGGCCCATCTGGATGCGCTCACCGAGGTAAGCGCCGATGAGCGAGAAGAGGACGCCGATCATGCTCATGATGACGTACATGAAGACGGGCATGGTACGGACGGTCTCGCTGCGCACCAGGTAGAAGACCGTGGGCAGGGCGACGAGGAAGGCCGCGAGGACCGGCTCGATGAAGGTCTTCCCGGGGGAGATCAGGCCGACCAGCATGCCGCCGACAAACCAGATCGGGATGCTCATCAACATGCCGTTGCCCCCCTCGAAATCGAGGACGGTCACGAACATCGGCAGGCCGACCAGGATGGCCGCGGTGAGGACCCCTTGCACGCCCACCGAGATGAGGGCCCAGGGCAGGCTGAAGCCATCTTGCTGGTAACGCTGCCGCAGCTCTTCCTCGCGGGAGCGCGGCCCTCGTGAGAGGGATTCGAGGGAGGCGCCGCAGTTGACGCATCGACCATTCGCCGGGGGGGGGCTGTTCTTGAACCCGCAGGATTGGCAGACGATGGAAGGAGCGTTGCTGTCGGCCGAGGTAGACATGGGCGGGGCCATACTAGACCGAGAAGGGGGGGCCACGCCAAGCCCTCCGCCAGGGGATCGAAGAGGAGGGCTGCCGAGGGCGGGAACCGTTGCTATGCTGGGGGTCTCCAACAGCGCTCATGCCGGACGCCCCCCTCCCCGCCCCCCTGCCCGTCGAGATGGGCCCTCCCACGAAGGCCGATCCCGAGCTGCTGGCGTTGCCTGCCCCGCCGCGCCACGAGCGTCGGCTGACGCTGGCGCTGATGGTGCTGGTGGCGCTGTGCTCCGGCTGGCTGCTCTGGCTCCTGCGAGGCGAGATGCAGTACGCATTTTCGCCCTCTTCCCCCATCGAGCTGGGTGACCTGGTGCAGGCGACCCCCTCCGGCGAGCAGGCAAACCGGTACGTGCGGGCGTCGGGGCTGCTGGCGGCGACGCGGACGATCCGTTACGAGCGCCCCATGGAGGGGGATTCCTTCCGGCTGGCCCCCATCGCGGGGAACCCCCGGGTCTGGGTCGAGATCCGCGTCCCCGAGGGCATGGAGGGGCCCAAGTTCGCGCCGCCGACCTCGTTCGTGGGCCGCCTGGTGCCCTTCCACGAGGTGGGGATCCGCCACCGGGGCCTGGAGACAAGCCTGAGCCGGGCCGGGGCCGGGGCCATCCCCGAGGGGGCCTGGCTGCTGATCGACGGCAGCTCCCCCCGGGCCTCCCGCTGGTCCGTCGCGCTGGGCGCCCTGCTCGCCTACTTTCTGGCCTGGAATTGCTTTGGCCTGGTCCAGCTCAGCCGGAAGGTCAGGGACACGGCCTGATCATGCAGCGTGTCCTGCTGGTCGAGGACGACCGGATGATCCAGCGCACGCTCCTGCGCTTTCTCCGGGAGCAAGGCTACGCCGTCGAGACCGCGGACGACGGCAAGGAAGCCCTGGAGCGGCTGCTCCAGGGGAACATCGACCTCTGTCTCCTCGACATGGGGTTGCCCCTCCTCGATGGCCTCGGGGTGCTCCAGGGGTACCGCGACCAGCGCCCTGCCGGCGTCGACCCGGCGACGATCCTCGTGGTCAGCGCCCGGGACGACATGCGCAGCACCGTCGAGGCCGTGCGCCTCGGAGCCTACGATTTCCTGCTCAAACCCGTGGATCTGGACCGGCTCCAGCTCAGCCTCCAGCGGGCCGTCGAGCAGCGCGACACCAGCCGCAGGCTCGCCAGCCTGATCGCCAGCGAGCAGGCCGCGCCGGGGGAGATGCTCGGCCGCAGCGACGGCATCCGGGAGGTCTTCAAGGCCGTCGGGGCGGTGGCCTCGACCCGCGCCACGGTGCTGATCACCGGCGAGAGCGGCACCGGAAAAGAGCTCGTCGCCCGCGCCATCCACCGCGCCTCCGCCGACGCCGAGCGCCCCTTCGTCGCCGTCAACTGCGGCGCCTTCGCCCGTGATCTGCTCGAGAGCGAGCTCTTTGGCCACGTCAAGGGGTCCTTCACCGGCGCCGACCGCGACAAGATGGGGCGCCTCGAGCTGGCCGGGAAGGGCACCCTGTTCCTCGACGAGGTGGGCGAGCTCTCCCAGGAGACCCAGGTCAAGCTGCTGCGCGTCCTCCAGGAGCGCACCTTCGAGCGCGTCGGTGACCCACGCCCCCTCCGCCTCGAAGCCCGCCTCCTCACCGCCACCCACCGCGACCTCGCGCGCATGGTGGAAGAGGGCTCCTTCCGCGAGGACCTCTACTACCGGCTCCGCGTCGTCGAGATCCGCGTCCCGCCCCTCCGCGAGCGCCGCGACGACATCCCCGTCCTCGTCGCCGGTCTCCTCGCCCGGATCAACCGGAACCTCCATACCTCCATCCAGTACGTCCGCGACGACGCGATGGAGCAGCTCTGCCGCTACGACTGGCCAGGGAACGTGCGGGAGCTGGAGAACGTGCTCACCCGCGCCTGCGTGCTCACCAAGGGCAACATGCTGACGCCAGAGGCGTTCCAGGAGCTGTCCCCGCTGTCCTCCCGCTCCTCCTCGCCTCCTTCCCGCCCCTCGGGCCCGACCCCCCTGCTCTCGCTCCGCGAGGTCGAGCGCGATCATATCCACCGGGTGCTGCGCGAGACCCGGTGGAACAAGCGAAAGAGCTGCGACATCCTGCAGATCACGAGGCCCACGCTGGACCGCAAGATCAAGGAGTTCAACCTCGAGCGCGCCGACGAAGGCGGCTGAACCCCCTCGGCCAGAGCGCTGTCAGGCCGGCCAGGGAGCGGGTTCAACGCCATGTCGCGCCGGAGGCAGAGGTTCATCGATCCAGCAGCCAGCGCTTCTCAAAACCTTCTTCGCCCGGGCTCTGTCCGGGGCGCGGCTCGCAGGACATCTCCTTCGTGCAGACGGTCCCGGGCCCCCTGCACCCTGGTGTTTTGCTGGTCGGGTCGCAGATCTCGCGGGGCTCGATCAACGATCCGGCGGGCCCTCCGCACTCATCGAGGCTTGCGTGGCAGGTGGTGGCCTGGATGTCCGCGTTGCCGATCATGTGCAGGCAGCAGACCGAACCCGCGGGGCAGTTGAGCGAGCTGTCGCAGCCTCGCAGCCCTGCCAGGTAGGGCATCTCGCCCGCAGGTACAGGTGTGCGGTGATCCGTCCACCCCACGATGGCCGCGCAGTGAACGTCGTAATCCTCCCGGGGGGCCGACACGCACACCTCCTTGCCCGCCATGCAACGGCGTCCTTTGCCGCATTGCACCGTGCCCGTCATCTGCTTCGCGAGCTCTTGCGGGGAGGGACCCCGGGGTCTTGCCTTGACCGGTTCAGGCCTGGTGGGCTCTGGTTCGACGGAATCGGTCGAGGCCACCGGCATCGCCGCCGGGGCTGACGAGGGCGCCGGAGCCGACGAGGGCGCCGGGGTGGGCGAGGTATCAGGAGAGGGCTTGGGCCGCGAGCAGGCCAGTGGAAACAAGGTCGCGCACACCAGCCAGCGACCCGGACCATGGAGCAGGGAGAGCATGATGCAAGAGGGACGGATCGCTGGCCTGGCGCTCATGCCGACAGGTCATGCTACCAGCCTGGAACCCGGCGGGAAGCTGCAGGCAAGGCCAGCGTGCTCGCGACCTCTCGCTAGGGGCAGGGCGGGCCGTGGCCGTGGACGGTACGCCGGTGAAAGCCTCTCCTGTCGGGGTTAGACGAGAGGCCCTACACGCCGACCTGCTCCAGCCTTGCCCTGCGTTCCTCCACCATAGCGGAGATGGTCGAGATATCCACCTTACGGGCAAGAGGAATCAACTCATGACAGAGGACTTCCCGCGCCTCGTCGAACTGGAAACTCCCCATCAACGCGTCCACATAACGGATGTAAAAGAACGACTTTTGTTTATCCGGAATTATTGAAAGCAAATGTCTGTGATCCGAAAGAATCCTGCCAGCGACCTCGAACTGTTCACGTTTGATGGCAACGATTGCCCTCATGATGGCTATCTGGGCCATAGCAACAGGAGCTCCCAGATCCTCCGCCAGAACCTGTGCTTGTTCGCAGAGTTCTTCTGATTTTTCGAGATCAAACTCGACCAGAGTGAGGGTTTCAATTCGAGCGATGAGCGCCGAGAGCAGGAGGTTTTTGTTGCCTATTTCTCGTGCCATTCGAAGCGCGTTCTCTTCGATGGACGGGTGCATTTGATGGTTTTCCATTCCATCGAACACACGCAAAATTGTGCTTCTTGCGAGCTCAGCCCTCACCATCCATTCCATGGAATTCGAATCACGCGACAATTTTTCGGCGATGACTGTTGCTTCAAAACCGATTCGCAACATCTTCTCTCGAATATCTTCGGATGAGGAAAGCTCCACGCCGTTGGATATCAATGGGTAAATAATGCCATTGAAAGCAAATGGGAGAAGCACACGAGAATCTCCTGCACCAGGAATGACTTGCTGCTTCAATTTCATAAAATTCATCTCGATATCTCCAGGGTTACGGACATCGGATGAATCCGGGTTGTAGGGTACTTCGAACATGAGAGAGCTATCATGTGATATTTTATTTTTGAAGATATAACTCCCAGCTCTCACCTGGAAGAGGTCGGGGGCCTGGCTGGAGAGTTTTTCGGCGCCGTCGGAGGAGATGATGATGAGCAAGGGGCCCCCCAGGATATTCCCCAGGATGTCCCTGGAAAGGTTGAGAGCATGCACCAACGCTCCTCCCTGGAAAGAGAGCAAGCCATCTCCATCCAGCACTGCAAGCCCGCGGACAAAGTCGGGGGCTTTCCCATCGTCCAGCCATTGCGCGAGCAAGGCGGCCCCCGTTCGTCCCGTTTCAAGGAGGAAGAGATCCGGAAAGGAGTCGCGCCCGGCCGATTCGCGGATACGCTGGATGATCCCGGCGCGAGACCCCAGGGAGATCACGAGCAGGTGAAGGGAGAATTGTCCGGAACTGCGACGTAGCGAACGACACAGGGACGACCAGGCTCGCTCCGAATCTTCGTCCAGCACGGCCCCTCCAGGTGTTACACGCCGGGTCCTTGCGGCGCGCGCGGGGGGTAAAGTTTGTACTTGGAGCACTGCTCCACGAGCGGGTGGACCCCATACCAGGGCAAGGGATCTCCGTTCTGGTACTCGAGGACGTAAAGATTTCGAAGCAATTCTTGCTTCGTGTTGTCGTCGCAAGATTCAGGGAACCGATTGATCCTGGCGATCTCTTTCAATACAGGAACGTATTTTTCAGGGAGTCCACGCTCGTAATCGCCACGGATCGTGGCGGCGGCGCGCTCGATGGAATCCATGGTGACAGGCGGCTCATCGTGCTCGTTGATCGCCAGATTGAGGAGCCGCAGGGCATCCCGGATACACCCCCCCGAATAGCGCGCGACCGTGCGCGCGACCACGTCTCCCCGCTCTTCACCGAAGAGGACCGAGAAGTTGATCCTCTTCTGCATCAAGGAGATCATCGCCTCCAGCCCTGCTTCGTGGTCCGTTCCGCCATCTGCCTGGCGGCTGCGGACCTTGCACATCGGAAGCACGATGGTCTCCGCCCCGTGACTGCGGCCCAGGTTTGCTCCCTCGGTGGACTGGCACAGGTAGAGCGGAACCGTGACGACCAGGTGCGCGTTGAGCTGGCGCAGCGCCCCCATTCGCTCGATGAAGAGGTGGTTCACGCGCTCCCGGTTGCCCTGGCTCATCTTCTCCAGGTTATCGATCAAAAAGATCACGCCGGATGGCTCTTCTGCAGGCATGCCGTTTGTGCGGAGATCTTCCGCGGCTTGCTGGTTCATGGCGTGAAAGGCCTTGTTGAGGCCCAGGATGAGCACATGGACGAGGGGCGTCAGGTTGGCGCGTAGCTTCTTCTTCCAGTCGGAGGTCGGGAGCTTGATATCCCCGAGGAGCTTACCCAGAACCTCCCCCAGCTTGTCCGGGAGCGAGATCTGAGCGTCCTTGAGGCTGGCGGCGATCTGCTCCTTCCAGACCTCCGCCAGGATCTTGCGGGTTGCTTCCCCTGCGCGCTGCTCGACAGCCCCCCAGAGCGCCACGAGGATGTCTTCCAGATCGACATCGAAGCGATCCAGCATCAGATCCGCATCCAGGAAGAAGATGCTGGCGTCGGCGCTCTTGGGATCGGTTTCCAATCGGCGCTTCATCCGGAGCAGTTCGGTCGTCTTTCCGCTGCCGATGTGGCCAGAGATGTAGTGGAGCGTGGACATCCCACCGGAGCGCTGGATGTTCCGGATCACTCTGAGGAGTCGATCCCCTCCACGCTGGGGATTGAGATCCTGGATGAGTTTTTCGTCGTGTTCAGGATCCAGCGGCGAGGATGGATCGCAGAGCTTGATCGCCTCATCCAGGGTCACCGCAGGGGGAGGGTGCGGGATTCGCTTGGAGACCCACACCGTGCGCACCGCGGAGGTTGTGGAATTCTGGGGCATGCTCCATCCATCTTACGCCAGGCCGCGGCGATGCGGGAGGCACCAGTGGCCCGGGTCGCGCGGCGATGCGGGAGACGCCAGGCGGTTCACCTTGTTCACGCCCTCGCGCCACCAAGGCTTTCCCCTGAGCGAGAGCGTCGCCACCCCGCGTTAGCGGCTCGCCCCCCGGCGTCGGCCAGGTACCCCTCGTACGCCGCCGTACCGGCGTACCTCGCCCAGTCAAAGAGCGTCTGAGTGCTCGCTTCATTATGGACTTTCCATAGACCAGCACCGAGGAGCGCGCCGGCGAGGAAGGGGAGGATCCAGCGGACTTTGGGGGCCGCTCCGGCAAGGTCCACCCTCGGGGGTCCTGGCCCTGGCGGCCGTTACCCCGGAGCGTGAAGAAGGGGTCGAGGGAGCAAGCCCGCTCGATATCGGTCTCGCGAGAGAGCCTCGAGGTGCTCCTGGCTCCGGGAAGCGACCTCTCGCTAGGGGCAGGGCGCAATGCCGCCACAGACCCCTTCCCCGTCGCAGAGGCCGCTGAGGCAGAAGCCAGGGCCGCACTGCTCGCAGGTGTCCCCGCACGCCTTGCCGCTGCAAGGCGGGATGCATGGCCCCCGCGTCGCCATGCAGGCCTCGTAGGTGGCGGCCACCTGGGCGCAGCCCGCGCCCACGCAGCTGCACCCGGCGATCCCGGTGCAATCCTCGCCGCCCCAGACGAACCCCAGCACCTGGGCGCAGGGCCCCTGCCCCTTCGCGTCCACCGGGCTGCAATCGGGCGGCGGCGGGCACTCGTCGCCCACCAGCACGCAGGTGTTGTCGATGCACTGGCCGAATTTGCATGCAAACGAGCCGTCCACACAGGACTCGCAGGACGAGACGTTGCACTGCTGCTCGCAGGTCAGCGGGCACGGGCTCACCTGCACGGCGCACTGCCCATCAAGGCAGCTGACCTGCGGGCAATTGAACGAGCCGTCCGGGCAAATTTCACAAGGAAATTCGGGGCAATCGGTGGGGTCTTTGCAGGACCCCGGCCCCCCGCCCCCCTCCCCTCCCTGTCCGGAGGCTCCGGCCCCTGCGCCACCGCCGCCGGATTGTCCGGAAGTTCCGGACTCTCCCCCCGCCCCCGCACCGCCGGCCCCTGCCTGCCCTCCGCTGCCGCAGGCGGGTGGGACCACGAGGCAAGCGCCCCCTTCGTCGCAGAACCCAGGCAGGCAGGAGGGTTCCCCGGGGGGACAGGGTTCGCAGGGTTCGCCGCAGCTCTTGCCGGAGCAGCGCCCTCCTGGGCAGAGCACGGGCCCCAGGCGACAGAGGCCCTCAGGGTCGCATCGTCCCTCGGGGACGTTGCAGCCCGGAGCGCCGGGGACGCAGGGGGAACAGGGGGCCCCGCAGCCCTTGCCCTCGCAGAGCGACGGCATCCCCCCGGAGCCGCCGGCCCCGCTGCCGGCGCCCCCCTCCCCGCTGCCCGCGGCGCCGCCCTCGCCCGAGCCTCCGCCAGCCCCGGCGCCCCCCGCCAGCCCCGCGGCGCCGGCCGCCCCCGCCGGTTCGCCGCCGGCCCCGGATCCGCTGGCCCCGGCGGTGCCGCCCGCGCTGGCCCCCGCCCCACCACCGATGCCGGCGGCCCCCGCCTGCTCGCGGGGCTGCACCAGCGGGGCGAGATCGAGCGGGGCGAGGTCAGGTTGACCGCAAGCCAGCAGCGACAGGGCCAGAACGAGCGCGGCGCGGGGGGTTGAGCGCATGGATCCGCACAAGATAACGCTTCTGGTTGCCGCTGCGAGTCGGATACCTTCGAGTGGTTTTGCGAACCCCTCTCGCCGGAACCCTTCGCCGCGGCACGCTGCGGGCCCTGCTGCTCCTGCTGGTGCTGGGCGCCCTGCCGGTGAACCCCTCCCAGGCTCGCGATCAGGTCGACGCGCTGCAGCGCATCCTGAAGACCTCCGGGGCGCGCTCGCTGGTGGCGCAGGCCCAGGGAGAACCAGCGGAGCGCGAGGGGGCGCTGGAGCTGACGGCAGGGGCCCGCGGGGGGCCGCGGCAGGCCGGAGCGCTGCGCTGGGCCCCCGCGGACGATCGGCTCCAGGCGCGCTGGGTCCGGGGCGCTCGCGGGGTCCGGCTGCGAGGGGCCGGCGTCGAGGTGGGGCTGGAACGCGAGGGGGCCGAGCCCCCGGCGATCCGCGGCGCGGTGCTGCGGCAGGAGGGCGCCCGAGGGGGCTCGATCTGGTTCCAGCGCGGGCAGGAGATCGAGGAGCTGGTCGAGCTGCCCCCCGGGGTCCGCGAGCAGCGCTACCATATGGAACTTCCCCATGGCTACCGGCTCCACCAGGCGGCGCCCTGGCTGCTGGAGGTGAGGGACGCGCGGGGCGTGGCGAGGCTGCGGATGGCGGCGCGGGAGGCGTGGGGGGTCGAGGGGTCGAGGGTGCAGCCGCGGGTGGAGGTGCGGGGGGGCGAGCTGCGGGTGGAGGCGGGGGTGGGGCCCGGGGGCGGGGTGCTGGATCCGTCCTGGTCGGCGGCGGGCACGCTGGTGCTGAACCGCCCGGAGGCGGGGGTGATCGCGCTGCCGGACGGGGGGCTGCTGCTGGTGGGGGGCGACGTGCTGGGGAGCGGGGTGTGCGAGACCTTCGACGCGGAGACGCGGCTGTTCACGGCGACAGGCCCGCTGGGGGCTCCGCGGAACAACCCGGGGCTGCACCGGCGCAAGGACGGCAAGATCGTGGTCTTCGGGGGGAGCGACCCGGTGGAAGGCGGGTGGGTGAAGCGGGTCGAGCTGTACGATCCGGAGAGCCGCACGTTCACCGATCTGGGCGAGCTGGATCGGCCCTCCTCGACCTTCGCGCCGTTGCTGGACGGCACGGTGCTGCTCATCGGGGGCGAGGGGGAGCAGGCGACCGGGCTGGAGCGCTGGGATCCGATGACAGGGGAGCGGACCGGGGCAGGCACGCTGCTCCAGGGGCGGACCCGGGCAGGGGCGCTGGCGCTCCCGGGTGGGGAGGTGCTGATCGTGGGGGGCGGCGAGGCGTCCTTTGCCGAGGTGTACAGCCCGGGAACAGGCCAGAGCGTCGCGGTGGGGGAGCTGCACGAGAACCAGGAGCGACCGCTGCTGACGCTGCTCGCCTCCGGCGATGCGCTGGTCGGTGGCCCCTCCCTCGTGGAACGCTGGAGCCGGACCACCGGGGCGTTCCGGGTCGTCGATTCGTCGACCATCACCACGGGTCTCCACCGTCTGGCCTCGGGGCAGGTGCTCAAGACGGGGGACGAGAGTTCGGTCCTCTTCGATCCATACAGCAACCAGTGGGAGCCCCTCGCCGGGGTCGCGCAGCTGCCGAAGAGGCTGCGGTTCGCCACGCTGCCCACGGGGCATGTGCTGGGCGTGAGCGGCGCCGCGGAGCAGTCGGTGGGGGCAGCGCTGCTGTTCCAGCAGGAGCAAGGCCCCGGGCGCAGCAACGATGCCGAGATCGTGCGGCTGGGGAGGGCCCTGTCGGTGATGCTGCAGGAGGGGAAGGTGCTGATGATCCAGGCCGAGCAACAGGACTCGATGCTGCTGCCGTCCTCGATGAACCTGACCGACGGCCTGGAGACCATCCGCCAGCCAGAGCTGCTGACGGGCGGGGCTGCGGTCCGGTTGCCGTCCGGGCGTGTGATCCGGGTGGGTGGAGTCCAGCAGGATGGGACCCTGGAGGACCGGTCGTGGATCTTTGATCCAGCGCAGCGTCGGTGGCACCAGGGGCCGAGGTTTTCCGAGCAGCTGAACGGCCACAGCGCGCTGGTGCTCGACGACGGGCGGCTGCTGGTGGCGGGGGGGGAACCGTTGGCAAAATCGCACCGCCTGCTGGCGCTCTGGGACGAGAAGACGGGGGTGCTGACCGAACAGCAGCTGGGGCTCGCGTCGATCCGGGCCTTTGGCACCGCCACCAAGCTGGCCGACGGGCGCGTGCTGTTCTTCGGCGGGACACCGGAGACCAAGCCCGCGGAGATCTTTGACCCCAAGACCGGCATCAGCACCCCGGTGGGGCCGGCGTACCCGGCGCGGTACGCTCACACCGCCACGCTGCTGGAAGACGGCAGCGTGCTGATCGCGGGGGGGTCGGTCCAGCGCGACGCGACCCCCTACGAGAAGACACAGCCCGAGGCGCTCCGCCTCGATCCGACGACGCTGGAGGCCACGCCGCTCGCCATGGAACCAGCGCGCCTTGCTCACAGCGCGACGCGGCTGCCGGACGGCCGCGTGCTGTTGATGGGCGGCCTGATCCTCGACGATGAGGGCGAGCTGCAGGAGGGGGCCCCAACCCAGCTCTTTGACCCCAAGACCGGCGCCTTCACCGACACCCCTGGCCAGCTGCAGACGAACCATTACAACCACCAGGCCACCGTGCTCCCGGACGGGCGCGTGCTGCTGTCGGGCGGGTTCATCCTGACGTTCAACCCCATCGTCGGGCTCGAGCTCGAGATCTTCGACCCGGCGACCGGGACCTTCTCGTTGCCGACCGCTACCCCCTCCCTGCTCCCGAGCCACGCGGCCACCGCCGTGCTCCCCTCGGGCCTGCTGCTGCTGGCTGGCGGCGGCTCCAAGGAGACCCCTTCCGGAGGTCTCCTGGGCCTCGATCCATCCAGCGGGGAGGCGACGTTGTTGCCCGGGCTACTGCAGCCCCCGCGGACGATGGCGAGCGCCCTGCTGCAGGAGGACGGCAGCGTGCTGATCGCGGGGGGCGAGGGGCAGAACGGGGCGCTCAAGGAGGTGACACGCTACGATCCGGCGGGGCAACAGCTCGTGGCGCGCGGGCCCCTGAGCGAGGGGGCGGTGCGGCCAGCCTTGGCGCGGCTCCCCGGGGGTGCGCTCATCGCCGGAGCCGCCAGCGGCGTGCTGGAGCGCCACGACGCCCTCCAGGGCAGCACGGTGCCGGTGGGCAAGGCGACGTCGAGGGTGAACCTGGCCGCGACCACGCTGGGCACCGGGGATGTCCTGATCGCGGGGGGCCAGCAGGGGGAGCAACCGGCGCTCCCGCTGGAGCAGGTGCGCCCGCCAGCTTACACGCTCACCCAGCGCGGCACGCAGCCGCTGGGCCCTCGCTCCTGGGTGCTACCGGGGGCGGAGGACAGCGCGCTGGTGGTTGGTGACAACTACATCGGGGCCCTCGCCGCCGGCGGAGGTCTCCAGTTTGTGGGGGAGGTCGGGCTGGGGGTGGCCGCGGTGTCGCTGCCCAGCGGGGACCGCATGGTGATCGGCGCCACTCCGTTCAACCGCTGCGAGCTGTTCGGGCCGACCGGCGCGCCGATGGGAGGCTGCAGGCGCCCGCCGGTCAACTACTTCTTCCAGTCCGCGGACCCCCGGCTCCACGTCACGCCCGAGGGACGCCTGGTGCTCCTGGCAGAGCCCTTTATGTCGGGCCTGCGCCATGCCTCCATCGAGCTGCTCCCACGGGGGGTCTCCCGACCCGTTCTCGCGCAGTGGCCCTCGGAGCTGACCCCCGGCAGCGTCGTCACCCTCCAGGGGGCGCGCTTCCGGCGCGTGGGGGCCGCCGGGGCCAGCAACCTGGCCGAGGTCGCGGGCCTGCACCCGGACGTCCTGTTCCGGGTGGACGGCGGGCCCCCGCGCCTGGCCCGGGTGCTCGAGAGCTCCGACACCTCCCTCACCTTCGAGGTCCCACGGTCCACCTTCCCGGGGCCGGGCTGGCTCCATGTCGTGACCGACGGCGTCCCGAGCGAGGGGCGCTTCACACGGCTCCGGCCCGCCGAGCAGGGCTTCGCCTGTCGCTTCCCTTCCGAGTGCGCCTCGGGGTTCTGCGTGGAGGGGGTCTGTTGTGACACCTCCTGCGAGGGGACCTGCCTGAGCTGCCTTGCGGCCCAGCAAGGGGGCGAGGGCAAGGACGGCTCGTGCCGCGCGGTTGCCCTGGGGCTGGATCCGGACAACGCGTGCGAGGCGGACGGGCTGGAGTGCGGGAAGACCGGGGTGTGCGACGGGACAGGCCAGTGCCAGATCGCGCCCAAGGGGACGCCGTGTTTTGGCGGGGGCACCTGCGACCAGGGGGCGTGCCTGGCGCCGCTGCCGGCGGTGTGCGACGCGGACGGCAAGACGCTGGCGCAGCCGGACGGGGCCCGGATCGATTGCAGCCCCTACGCGTGCGAGGGCGGTGCGTGCCGGGAGAGCTGCGAGGGGGACGCGCAGTGCATCGAGGGCTGGTGGTGCTCGGAGCAGAAGGACTGCCGGAGCTGCGAGGGGGATGCGGTCACGGTGGGGGGCGTCACCTTGCCCTGCGCCCCGTACAACTGCGAGCGAGGGGCGTGCCTGGGGGTCTGCGCCAACGATCAGGACTGCTCCGAGGGGTACCGCTGCACGGCGGGCCGCTGCGGGCCTTACTGCGACGAGGCCGGGACCAGCCTGGTGTCCCCCGGGAGCGCCACGTCCTGCGCGCCGTACCGCTGCCTCCAGGGGGCCTGCGCGGTGTCCTGCGTCACCAACCTGGAGTGCGCCCCGGGGCTGCTCTGCGGGGCCGACGGCGTCTGCCGCGCCCCGGCGGCGCCCGAGGAGGCGAGCGGGGGTTGCTCCCACGCGGGGCGCGGCGCCCCGGGGGGCTGGTGGGCGCTGGCGCTGCTGGCGCTTGCCCGCCGGCGCCGGGGCGCGGCGGCGCTGGCGGCGCTGCTGGGCTGGCGCGCCGTGGCCAGCGGCGCCGAGCCCCCGCTGGAGGCGGCGAAGGAGGAGTTTCGCAAGGGCGTGGTGCTGTTCGAGGCCGGCGATGTCGAGGTGGCGCTCGAGCATTTTCGCCGCTCTCGCGCCCTGTTCCCGTCGGTCAAGAACACGATGAACATGGCGGTGAGCCTGGACCGCCTGGGGCGCCACGACGAGGCGCTCGAGCTCTTCGAGGAGGTGCTCACGCGCTTCAACGGCGAGCTCTCGCCCGAGGAGCGCCAGCAGGTGCCCGGGCTCATGGCCGCGATGCGCGCCCGGGTCGGGGAGCTGGAGCTCTCGTCCAGCGCGAACGGCGAGCTCCACGTGGACGGGCGGCGGCGCGCCGTGCTGCCTCTCTCCACCCCGCTCCGCCTCCTCGCGGGTCGCCGCAAGATCCGCGTCATCAAGGAGGGCCACGAGCCCCACGAAGAAGAGGTCGAGATCCGGCAAGGCGAGCGGGTCCACGTGGACGTCACGCTGCGGGTGCTCACCTCCGCCGGGCGGCTCCGGGTCGAGCAGGATGAGCTGCCCGGCGCCGAGGTCCTCATCGACGGCGCCCGGGTCGGGGAGCTCCCCTGGGAAGGCACCCTCGCCCCGGGCCCCCACGTGGTCCAGGTGCTGCGCGGCGCCGTCGGCTCGGCCCCCACCCTGGCCACCGTCCTCCAGGGGCAGACCACCCTGCTTCGCCTGCGCGTGGGCCCCCTCGCCGCCCTCTCGCTCCGCGCCTCGCTCCCCTCGGCCCAGCTCCGGCTCGGCGAGGTGCCCCTGGGCCGCGGCTCCTGGCAAGGCTCGCTCCCCGAGGGGACCCACACCCTCTCCGCCTCCGAGGAGGGCTACTTCCCTCGCTCTCTCTCCGTCGAGCTCCCCCTCCCCTCCCCTGCGCCCATCGAGCTGACCCTCCTCCAGGACCTCGCCCACCCCCGCTGGCCACGCCCCCCTTCCCTTCGACCATGGGTCGGCATTGACCTTGGCGGGGCCCTGGGCGCTTCCCTCGGCAGCGGCGTGGAAGGAGCCTGCGGCGCGGGCTGCTCCCGTAGCTTGCCCGCGGGCGTGGTCTCGCTGCTGACCCTCGGCATCGAGCTACCCCTCGGGCTCTCGTTGGACCTCCGGGGAGGGTACCTGGCCGTGGGCTCCGCGGTCGAACGGCGCCTGCGCAGACCCCTCTCCACCTCCGCTGGCGACTGGAGCGTCGACTACGACCTCCGGCAAGACCCCTCGGTGCGAGGCCCCCTGGCGGCGCTGGGGGTCAGCCGGGGGCTGGCCCTTGGCGACCGGTGGCAGCTCCGCGGCGCGCTGGCCCTGGGCGTGCTCTTCGCGACCAGCGGCGACGATGCACGAGGGAGCGCCACCAGCGGCGGCGCGCGGGCCAACCTCCTCATCCCGGGGGCCAGCGAGCGGCTCTCCTCTTCCCCCTTCGTCGCGCTGCTTGGCCTCGGGGTCGAGCGGCGCCTGGGGCCCTTCGCCCTCCAGGGCGCCCTCCAGGCCCTCTTCGTCACCGGCTCCGGCGACCCCTACAACCGGGGCGCCGTCCAGGTACCCCCCAGCTGCTCCCCCACCGCCCCCACCGCCGTCGGATGCGCCCCCGAGGCCCTGCTCCTCCAAGACCAGCGCGCCCACGGCCCCTTCGCCCTGCTCCTGCCCACCCTCGGGCTCCGCTACACCCTCGGAGGCTCCTCCCCTTGAAGCGCCCCCTCTTCCCCGCCCTCGCCCTGCTGCTTGCCTGCGGCGACCCTGCCCCCGCCCCTTCCCCCGGACAGGGTGGAACTTCTCTACAAGGAGGCGCATCGGGTCAAGGTGGACTCTCCGGAACTTCCGGACAGGGGGGCGACGGCGGGGCCGGAGCCCAGGGGGGCGAGGCGGGCGCCCAGGCCGGCGGCAACGGGGGGGCCGGCGAGGCGGGCGCCGGGGCCGGCGGTGAGTCTGGAACTTCCGGACAGGCAGGGGCGGGCGCCGGCGCTGCGGGCGAGGGGGGAGCGGCAGGGTCCGGAACCTCCGGACAGGCCGGCGACGGGGGCGCAGGGGCGGGAGGCTGCGTGCAGGACGCGGACTGCCCGCGGGGGCCCTGCGCGGTCTGCGGGCCGACCCGCTACGCCTGCCCGGAGGCGCGGTGTGACGGGGGGGTATGCGAGGAGCAGGCAGCGAGCTGCGAGGGGGCGCCCTGCGAACCGGTGGCGGCCAAGGGGGCGGGAGACTGCGGCTTTGCCCTGGGCTGGGGGTGGGACGGCGGAGGCTGCAAGCTGCTCTTCGGTTGCGGCTGCGAGGGGCCAGGTTGCGCCCGGCTCACGGCGACGGAGGCGAGCTGCGCGCAGGGACGGGAGGGCTGCGTGAACCCGGCGCTCCCGTGCCAGGGAAAGCCCTGCGGGGCGCCCTGCGCGCCCTGCCCATCGGGGCTGTCCTGCGGGGAGTCGCCGTACCGGTGCGACGCGCAGGGGGTCTGCGCGGCCGGGGAGCCCACCTGCGTCTCGTGCCTGAGCGACGAAGACTGCGTCGACCCCGCGCCCCTGGCTTGCCCCAACAGCGCCATCCTGCAGCTTGAATCGACCTGCGAGGCGGGGAAATGCAAGGTACCGGTCGGGGAGTGCCCTCCGGTCAGCATCTGCGACAACACGGATTACTCCGAGAGCGCCGTCATCGGGTGCCAGGAGATCTTCTGGGGATTCGTCTGGATCAACGGGGCCTGCCGGGAGCTGACGGCGTGCAGCATCGGCATCGATCCCGAGCTGCTCTACCCGCAGTGGTCGAGCTGCTACAACCCCCGCAAGGACTGCGCGGGGGCGCCGTGCCAGGAAGCCTCGGATTGCCCGGCGGTGACCGTGTGTTCCACGTGCCCCAGCGGAGAGAGCGCATGCCCTGCGGCGACCTGCGAGGCCGGGTCGTGTCGTTACCAGGAGGGGGTCTGTCCCTGAAGCAGACGCCCCCTGTTTCTCGCGGCGTGTCTTCACTAACGTGCGCCTGGAGATGGTAGGGAACAGCAAGCGAGATGTGGTCATCGTCGGGGGCGGGGTCATCGGCCTGAGCAGCGCGCTGGCGCTGGCGAGGCGAGGGGCCCGGGTGCTGGTGCTGGAGCGGGGCGCCTTCGGCGCGGAGGCGTCGTCCGCGGCGGCGGGGATCCTGGGGGCCCAGGTCGAGCCCACGGGGCCCGGGTGGATGGCGTCCTTGACCCTCGCCAGCCGCGCCCTCTACCCCACCTTTGCCCAGAACCTCCGGGAGGCCACCGGGATCGATCCGGGCTTCGAGCGCTGCGGGGTGATCAAGGTCGTCCGCCAGGACCAGGTCGAGGCGCTGCGCCAGGGGACGGCGTGGCAAGGCGAGGCGGGGCTCGTGGCAGAACCGCTCGACGAGGCGCAGCTCCGGGCAAGACTGCCGGGTGTCGGGCCCACCCTGGCCGGCGGCGTGCACTTCCCGGAGGATGGTCAGGTCGACCCCCCCGCGCTGCTCCGGGCGCTGCTCCGGGCCAGCCAGGAGGCCGGCGTCGAGCTGCACCAGGGCAGCACGGTGCGGGCGATCGATCTGGAAGGCCAGCGGGCCCGGGGGGTCGAGCTGCTCGGCGGCGAGCGGGTGGAGGCCGGGGCCGTGGTGCTGGCCGCCGGGAGCTGGTCCTCCCAGATCGCCGGTCTCCCCGCGGAGCCCCAGCAAATTCAGCCGGTCCGGGGGCAGATCGTCGAGCTGCGTTGCCCGACCCGCCCCTTCGGCCCCGTGCTCTATGGTCCCGGCGCTTACCTCGTACCGCGCCCTGACGGCCGGGTGCTCCTCGGCTCGACCATGGAGTTCGTGGGCCACCTCAAGGAGGTCACCGCCCGCGGCGTCCGCGATCTCCTCAACGCCGCCACCGCCACCTGGCCCGCCCTGGAAGACGCCTCCCTCTGCCGCACCTGGGCCGGCTTCCGGCCCCACGCGGCGGCCCCCCTGCTGGGCCCCTGCGCCTACCGCGGCCTGGTGCTCGCCACGGGCCACCACCGCAACGGCATCCTCCTCGCCCCCATCACCGCCGAGATCGTCGCCGCGGCCTGCGAGGGCGAGGCCCACCCGCTGCTGGCCGGCGCCCTGACCTGAGCGACGACGCTCAGGCCGCGGCCTGCTCGATCGCCTGCCTCAGCAGCTGCGCCACCTGCCCCGCCTCCAGCTCGTCGAAGCCCGGGAGCAGCTCGGTGGCCTTCAGCACCCGGAACTCGAGGCTCTCGCAGACCGCCGCCAGCGCCGGCGAGATCGCTTCCTCGAGGGAGAGCACCAGCGCGGCGCCGGGTATGCAGAGGTTCCATAGAGGTGAGAAGGAGTCGACCAGGGGGAGGCCGACGAGGACCAGCTCTTGCCCCTCGCCGAGGCGGATCTGGGCGAGCTCGTGGGGCACCGGGGCGGTGGGTGGAGGGTCGGCGGAGGCGGCGGCGCCGACGAGGCGCAGCACCGTGTGCCCCAGGACGCGGAGGCGGGACAGGGGGGCGGCGACCAGGAGGCGGAGGGGGCCGCGGTAGCCGGCGCGAACGAGCTTGGCGGCGAGGGCGCGGAGCAGGGGGAGCTGGTCCGGGGCGGCGAGGGGGACCTGGGCGCTGTGGCGCTCGACGCGCCGCACCAGGTTGCGCTCGACGAGGGAGCGGAGGGTGGTGAGGATGTCGAGGTCGAGCTGGGGCAGCTCGTCGAGCAGCTCGTCGGCGGTGCGGGGCCGGGCGAGGGCATCGAGCACGTCCTCGACCAGACGCGGCTCATCCTCGGGGCAATCGGAGGCGGCGATGTACGAGGTGGCGCGGGCGCCGAGCTCGTCGCGGAGGCGAGCCACCTCGTCGGTCTGGCGCATCCCCTCCATGAGCAGGGTCGAGGTCCCGCAGGAGAGCCGGGCCATGGCGGGCGGGCCCCCGGGGCTGAAGACAAAGGACCCTTCTCGCTCGCCGAGGAGGCGGTAAAAGGCCTTCTCGCCTTCGAGGCGCCGGAACACGGAGTCGAGCACCTCTCCGTCGGCGATGCGCAGCTCACCGGCGCCCCGGGGGGTCGAGATCGTGAGCACGCCGGTGCGTCGGTTCATCGCGAGGAGCTGGAGCAGATCGACCAGCGCGATCTGCTGCACATCCCCCCGGATCTCGCCCTGACCGGACTCGGGAGGCACCGACATCGGGGTGACCTCCAGGGCGCGGGCCACGAGCCGATCGATGTCCTCGTACGAGGTGGTATCGGCCTGGTCCTGGCGGAGCTGACCGGGAGGGACCAGCAGGATGCGCGGCACCCCGATGAGCCCCGGCTCCGCCAGGAGCCGGTCGACAAAGTCCGCCTGCTTGGCCAGGGAGGAGGCGATGAACAGGATGTGAGGGACGTGGGACCGCACCCGGAGCAGCGCCGAGGGCAGGTCGTTGGCGAGTGCAACACCCAGGCCGCGGGCGCGCAGCCGCTCGGCCAGCTGGCCGAGCAGATCCACGTCCGGTTCAATGAGGAGGATCTGGCGCATCGATCAGTCCATGAGGCGGAGGCCGAGCAGGTCGCCGATGCGCTGCACCAGCAGGTCCGCGAAGAGAGGGTCAGCGGCGTGGAGGCCGTGGAACATGCCGTGCTCGACCCGGCCCAGCAGCGCGTACGAGGCATGCTCGGCGACCACCGCCAGCACCTCGATGTCCTCGCAGCCGTCCCGGTGTCGCACGTCGACGAAGTGGATCTGCAGGTCCTCCACGTTCTTCTTGGGGAAGGACCGGACCGCGGCGGCGAACCCGACATCCTCGCGCTGCGAGACCACCACGCTCACCTGCCCCCCTCGCACCGCCTGGCTGAGCGCCGAGGTCACCAGGTTGAGCACGTCCACCAGCGGCAGCTCGAGCACCCGCGGCGCCTCCGGGGTCGCAGGCAGCTTGTTCTGCGCGATGTCGGAGCTCCACAGCAGCGAGTCGGTCAGCTCCGGCAGCGACTGGCGATGCAGCTTCAGCAACGATACGACAGAGGCCGCCGAGGCGTCCGCGCGCCGCTTCGCCATGCGCAGCAGCCGCAGCAGGTCGGAGCCATCGTGGGGGAAGGTCGCCACCCCCATCGACACGCCCCGCAGCTTCCCGGAAGCCTCCAGCGCCAGCACCCGGCGCCGGCACGACTGGGCGCCGAACCCCCCGGTCTCGGGGAGCAGCAGGTAAAATTCACGCTCGTCCACCCGGGCCAGCACGTCGCTGTCGCGCACCATCCCGAGCACCGTGTCGGCCACGTCCACCGCGCGGGAGGGAGGGCCCTCCAGCGAGGGCTCTTCCGCGATGATGATCGTCGCCAGCGCGAACCGGCGCCCGTGCCGCTTGGCCTTGTCGATCTCGCGCCCCGCGATGTCGACGAAGTAGGCGAACGAGTAGGCGCTGGTCGCGCCGTCCTTGATCGTCCCGCGGCCGCTCCGCTCCCGCTCCGAGGCCAGCATCAAGGTCGTCGTCGCCTGCGCCGCCAGCACGTGCATCGCCTGGCGCATCGGCCCCTCCTGCCACGGCGCCCCGCCCACCAGCACGTGCCCCATCGACAGCCGGCCCGCCAGCAGCGGCACCACCTCGACCCCCGCCTCCTTCGCGTAGCGCATCAGCGTCATCTCGTCGCAGAACGCCGGCGCACCCCCCTGCGGCCCCACGCTCACCGACAGCCGCAGCTCGTTCCCCCCCTCCTGCGTCGGCAGGTACAGCGCCACCTTCGGCATCCCGGAGGCCTCACGGAACAGCTCGACCACCGCCAGCCCCACGTTGTCCCCGTCCGGTCGCTCCGCCAGGTTCGCCATCCGCGCCACGTACCCCAGCGCCCTCCGGTACCCGTCGTTCTCCCCCTTGAGCTGCGCCCTCAACCGCACCGAAGCACGGCGCGTCCTCACCCCGTTCGCCGCGCTCAGCAGCTCATCCCCGCTGGGTGGGTTCATGATGACACCAGAGGCCCCCAGGGAGACCGCCTGCGAGGCGGCGTCCAGGTGCTCCATGCTGGTGATGGCGTAGACCTCGGCCTCCTGGGAGATGGCCTTCACGTGGTGGACGAGGGCCAGCGACGCGCGCTGCTCCAGGGCCACGTCCACGAAGGCGAGGTCCGGAGGCTGGGCCTGCGCATCGGCCACGCCCTGCGCGAGGCGCTCGAACAGCAGCAGCTCGTCGCCGCTGTCGGCGAAGACCGTGCGACAGAGGTCGAGGACCGCCGGATCCGCCGTGACCACCAGGATCCGCAGCCGACCTTGCCCTTGCATCGGTGGGACGGTCATCGGGCCAGCTCCCCGGCGAACACGCGCCGCGCGGGGCCGGTCATCCGCACGGAGCCGTCCTCGCGCACCAGGATCGTGAGCACACCGCCGGGCAGGCGCACGGCGATGGGCTCACCGGGGCGCCTCCTGCCCGCGGCGCAGGCGACCGCCGCCACCGCGCAGGCGCCGGTGCCGCACGCCAGCGTGGGGCCGGCCCCGCGCTCCCAGACCCGGACCTCCAGGACCCCCTCGACGTCACGCACAAACTCGACGTTGGCGCCCTGGGGAAAGACCTCATGCACCGCGAGCCGGGGGGCCAGCTCCTCGAAGGGGTGGGGCTCGAAGGTCACCGCGTGGGGATTGCCCAGGGAGGCCCGCTCCAGCCGGACCGTGCGCCCGCCCATCTCGATCTCGACGGCTCCACCCAGCCGGACCTGCCCCATCTCGATGGTCACCAGATCCCCCTCGACCACGCAGCGCTTGGGCCCATCGTCGGTGTCGATCAGCAGGGAGCCCGGGCGCCCCCGGCGGGCCATCGCCAGCGCCACGCAGCGCAGGCCGTTGCCGCACATCTCGGGGCGGGAGCCGTCGGCGTTCCAGACGATCATCGCCCCGTCCGCGCCCTCGGTCCTCGGGGAGGCCAGCACCAGCACGCCGTCGGCGCCGACGCCCCGGTGGCGGTCGCAGACCAGGATCGGGTCGAGCCCCGCGGCGCCCCAGGCGCCCTCCTCGACGACCACGAAGTCGTTGCCCAGACCCTCGTATTTCTCGAAACGAAGCGGCTCGCTCACGGGGCCTCCAGCACGGCGCGCAGCGCGGGCTCCTGGAGCCCGTCGACCTCGACGATCTTCTGCCGACCGGTCTCGCCGGTCACGATACGCACGGCGCGCTTCGCCACCCCGAGGCGCGCCGCCAGCACCGCGACCACGGCGCCGTTGGCCTGCCCCTCCACCGGCGGCGCGGTGACGCTCACCTCGAGCTGCCCTTCACGCACCCCGCTCACCCCGTCCCGGCTGGCCCGGGGCTTCACGCGGATGGCGAAGCGCACGCCCCCGTCCCGCGCCGTCACCCGCAGTGATCCCACATCCACGCTCATTCACCTCCGCTTACACCAGCCACCCGCCCCCCGCTACCGGGCCGAAGCCCCCCAGAAGGCCGGCCCCCCGCTGGACAGCACCGACGCCGCCCCGGTCTGGGGGTTGATGTTGAGCACCTGGCCGTTGCACGTCAGGCCGTAGAGCGTCTCCCCGAAGGCCGCCAGGCCCCAGATACACGGGAACCCGGTGGACCCCAGGATCGTCGCCCCTCCCCCCTCCAGGTCGAATTCTGCCAGCGAATCCGGCGAGTTCTGCGAGGTCCGCACCGTCCCCAGGAGGCGCCCCTGGAGGAACGCCAGGTCCCCCGACGCTTGCCACCCTGCCGGGTAGCTCGCCAGGGGCGTGATCTGCCCCGACGGCAGCTGCAGGTCGTAGAGCGTCGTGCCCCCGCCCACGTACAGCCGCCCGTCCGGCCCCACGTCGAAGGCCACCATCCCCGACGTGTCCGTGCTCGACAGGAAGGTCGCCTCCCCCGTCGTCGTGTCCATGTCGAACAGCGAGGTGGACGACAGCCCGTAGAGCTTGGTGTTCGACACCAGCGCCAGGTCCGTCAGCTGCACCCCCGTCGACCCCAGCAGCGTCACCTGCCCGGA
>JALOQB010000063.1 GCA_025453595.1 Polyangiaceae bacterium | reverse complement strand
TCCAGATCTTTTGAGTTTTTTCTTGGGGGTGGGTTGCACCCCGAAGAGGGAGCGCAATCTAGCCAGATCGAAGCTCAGGTCAAGACCTTTCTGTCGGCCGCGTGCGCGGGAGGGGGCGTGGTAGGTTGCGCTCATGTCCTTCGACCGGGTTCTGGGCCAGGAATTTGCGGTAGGTACGCTGCGGAGGGCGCTCCAGGGGGGGCGACTTCACCACGCGTACCGCTTCGAGGGGCCCGATGGCGTGGGCAAGGAGATGGCGGCCATGGCGCTCGCGCAGGCCCACGTGTGCGAGCGCCCTGTAGAAGGAGAGGGGTGCGGTCGGTGTGGCGACTGCAGGCGGGCGCAGACGATCTCGGCCGAGGCCCCCCATGTGCCCCAGCACCCGGACGTGATCGTGCTGGAGCAAGGGCTCTACAACGAGATCGGCATCGAGGAGAAGCAGGGCATCTCGGTGAAGCAGATCCGCCAGGTCTTGCTGGCGCGGTTGCATGTGCCGCCGCACGCGGGGCGGGGTCGGGTGGTGATCATCCGGAACGCGGAGGAGATGAACCAGCAGTCCGCCAACGCGCTGCTCAAGACGCTGGAGGAGCCGCCGGCGCGCACGCACTTCATCCTGCTGACGTCGAAGGGGCGCATGCTGCTGGACACGATCCGGTCGAGGGCGCTGCCGGTGAGGTTCGCGCCGCTGCGGGACGAGGTGATGAGGAAGATCCTGGCGGCGCGGGGGGTCCCGGCGTCCACGGTGGAGCAGGTGCTCGAGCTGGCGGGGGGCAGCGTGTCCGCGGCCCTCGCCTTCGCCGACGCGGAGGAGACGGAGGCCCGGGCGGCCTTTGTGGAGGGGGTTCGCAGGGCGATCCTGGCCCCGGATGCCTCGGAAGCGCTGGCCCTGGTGCAGGCCCGGGACAAGGAAAAAGACGCGCTCAAGGATCGCCTCGCGGTGCTGGCGGCGACCTTTGCGCGCGAGGCACGGCAGCAGGAGCTGGCAGGGATAGCCGCGCGCCAGGAGCCGGACTGGGTGCGGGCGGTGCTCGGGGCGCTGCGGGAGCTGGAGCGGAACGTGGCCCCCGCCCTGGTGCTGGAGACCATGCTGCTCCGGATGCGCCAGGCGGCGTGAGGCGGTTCAGCGCGTCCGCAGCAGGGCGGCCTTGAGGAAGGGCTCGGAGCCAGGAGGTTCGGGGAAGTCTTCCGGCGGCGGTAGCAGCTCGAAGCGGGCGATCTCGCGACCAGCGTCGGCGGCGGCGTCGGAGAGAAAGCGGCGGAAGCGCGCGGCGGAGACGCCCCGGTGGTTGGTGCAAGCGAGCAGGGCTCCGCCGGGGGCGAGGGCCTGGAGCGCGGCGGCGGCGAGGCCCCGGTAGTCATGCTCGACGGTGAAGCGACGCTCCTTGGAGGAGGCGAAGCTGGGAGGATCGAGGGCGATCAGATCGTACCGATCGCCGCGGACCGCGCAGCGGCGGAGGAAGGTGAGGGCCTCGTCGGCGATGAAGCGGAAGCGCCGCGGATCGTTGAAGCCGGAGAGCGCCAGGTTCTCCTGCCCCCAGGCCAGCGCGGCGCGGGAGATGTCGACGCTCACCACCGAGCTGGCGCCGCCCCGGGCCGCGCTCACCGAGAAGGCGCAGGCGTAGGCGAACAGGTTGAGCACGCGGCGCCCCGGAGCCAGGGACCGGAGCAGGGCCCGGTTGGCCCGCTGATCAAGGAAAATACCCGTGGAGAGCCCGTCGCCGAGGCGCACCCGGAAGGGGTCACCCCCCTCGTGGATGATCAGCGGATCCGGCGCATCGTCGCCCGCGAGCGGTCGAGCCGGAGCGACCTCGTCGCGCCGGGTGTCCGCCAGCGTATTCGCCTGCCTGGGCCGGAACTTCCCGTAGACACCGCGGACCCCGAGGTCACAGAGGCGGCGGGCGATCCCGGGGGCCTGCTCGGGGCCGCGATCGGAGAAGAAGTGGGCGACCGCGAACTGATCGTACAGATCGATGGCGACCTCGGCGGAGCTGAGCTCCCCCGCGTGGGCCAGGCGGAAGGCCGTGGTGTCCTCGCGCCGAGCCAGCGCCTGACGCGCCGAGGCGGCGCGGAACAGGGAGCCAAGCCAGGGATCCGGGGTGCCCTGGCGCGCCGGGGAGAAGATCCGGGGGAAGCGGGCGCGGGCCTGGGTCATGCAGGCGTTGTACCCAGGAACCTCGCCCTCACCAAGAGGAGTTGCGCAGAGAACGCAAGGAGAAGGTTGACAAAATCTTCTCTCCAAGTAGGTTGCGCGCTCCCGGTTCGGAGTAGGCCCATGAACAACGCAATCCTTTCTACCATCGAGAATGCGCAGCTGCGCAACGACATCCCCAGCTTTCGCGTCGGCGACACGGTCCGGGTTCACTACAAGATCGTGGAAGGCGACAAGGAGCGCGTGCAGGTGTTCCAGGGCGTCGTCATCAAGCGCCACCGGGCCGGGGCTCGCAGCAGCTTCACCGTCCGCAAGGTGAGCGGCAACGTCGGCGTCGAGCGCGTGTTCCTCGAGCACAGCCCCCGCGTCGAGAAGATCGAGTCGCTCTCCCGCGGCGTCGTGCGTCGGGCGCGCCTCTTCTTCCTCCGTGAGCTCAGCGGCAAGGCCGCCCGCCTCAAGGACGAGCGCGACAAGTGAACCCCCCGCAGGGGTAAGGTGCCCTTGCGGCAGGGGTGATCGCCTGGTGATTTTGGCCCAGGCCCCTCCCCTCCCCCATCCTTCCCCTCGCCCGCGTTCCGATCCAACCACAGAGACGGTTTACCAACACCGCCTTCGCGGCCTATGCTGAACCTCCTCCCGGCGCACCCACGCGCCGCGGAACAAGGCTGCGAGGTCCGCTGGATGATCCAATGCGCGCGTTGCGGTGCCCAGAACAATCCTGCAGACAAGTTCTGCATGACCTGCGGGAACCGTCTCTCTCCTCCTGGTGCTTCTCCCGGGGGTGGCTCTCCGCCGGCAGGTGCTCCGGGGTTTGGCCCTCCTGGCGCCAATCCCCCCAACATGGCGCCGGGTTACGGACCACCTCCCAACGCCGGTGCACCCCCAGGCTTTGGCCCTCCAGCCGGACAGGGAGCACCGCCAGGCTTCGGGCCTCCTCCCGGAGCGGGTGGTCCTCCGCCGGGCTTCGGTCCGCCACCTGGCGCAGGGGCACCCCCTGGCTTTGGGCCTCCTGCCGGACAAGGGGCGCCGCCGGGCTTCGGGCCTCCTCCTGGCGCAGGCGGGCCCCCACCGGGCTTCGGGCCTCCTCCCGGACAGGGAGGGCCACCTCCAGGCTTTGGCGCACCGCCTGGCGCAGGAGCGCCGCCAGGCTTCGGCCCACCACCGGGCGTGGGTGGTCCTCCGCCGGGCTTCGGTCCGCCGCCGGGTGCGGGGGCACCCCCTGGCTTTGGTCCGCCGCCTGGCGCGGGAGGGCCTCCCCCAGGCTTCGGGCCACCACCGGGTCAAGGAGCACCCCCGGGCTTCGGGCCTCCTCCCGGGGCGGGTGGGCCGTCCTCCGGCTTCGGTCCGCCTCCCGGACAGGGAGCGCCGCCGGGCTTTGGTCCCGCTGCGGACGCGGGGGCACCGCCAGGGTTCGGGCCTCCTGGACAGGGAGCACCGCCAGGCTTTGGTCCTCCAGCTGGACAGGGGGCCCCTCCGGGCTTTGGTCCGCCGCCGGGTGCAGGGGCACCACCAGGGTTTGGTCCTCCTGGCGCAGGCGGGCCCCCGCCGGGCTTCGGTGGGCCTCCTGGCCCCGGAGCGCCTCCTGGGTTTGGACCACCGGGTGGTCCTCCAGCCGGACAGGGAGCGCCGCCAGGCTTCGGGCCTCCTCCCGGAGCGGGTGGTCCTCCGCCGGGCTTCGGGCCTCCTCCTGGCGCCGGTGCACCCCCAGGCTTCGGTCCGCCGCCGGGTGCGGGGGCGCCGCCGGGCTTCGGGCCTCCTCCAGCGGGAGGGCCACCTCCGGGCTTTGGCGCACCGCCAGGGTTTGGGCCGCCACCCGGGGCGCCGGGGGGGCCTGCGGACGCGCCTCCTGCGGGCTTTGGGCCCCCCGGAGCGGGAGGGCCGCCACCGGGCTTCGGGCCTCCTCCTGGACAGGGAGCGCCGCCGGGCTTTGGTCCGCCGCCTGGTGCGGGGGCACCGGCGGGCTTCGGGCCGCCACCGGGCGCGGATCCGAAGTTCACGGGGCCGGAGGCGTTTGCGTCGACGGGGTTTGCAGGGGGAGCCGGGGCTGCAGCGGCACCGGCACCGGCACCGGCGGCGCCCCAGGCGGCAACGCCACCGCCACCGCCACCGGCCGGGCCGGGAGGGAAGCGGGAGCTGGTGGGGTTCCTGGTCACCTACCAGAGCGACACGTACGGACAGTTCTGGCCGCTGTACGCGGGGCGAAACCTGGTGGGTCGAGCGGGGGCCGCGGACGGGCTGGACATCGAGATCAACGATCCACACACGTCCTCGGTGCATGCGGCGCTGCATGTGGACAGCGGGACCCGGTCGTGTGTCATCGAGGATCTGGGGTCGACGAACGGGACCTTTTACAACGACGAGAGTGCGCCGCTGGGGGCGCAGGGTCGCCGGGATCTACGGGACAACGACCGGGTGAAGCTGGGGGGAATCGGCCTCGTGGTCAAGATCGTACCGCGGGGTTGAGGGAACCAGGGTGAAGCGGGCGCCCCCCGTCGTGGGGGGCGTTCTGCTACTTCTTTGCGTGTTCAGCGGGCCGCAAAGAGGATAAGGAGAACGAGATGCGATCGCGCGTGACCAAGCTATTGAGCAGCCTCTCGACGTGCCTCTTGCTTGCGAGCCGGGCGGAGGCGGCCCCGGAGGCGAAGATTCTGCGAATCGATCCGAGGGCCTCGCAGGAGGGGGGCGAGCCGATCGTCAACATGGTGGTCGAGGTGGCCCAGCGGAAGCGGCTGAGCGAGGCGACGCAGGACTGCGCGTTCATGCAGGGAGGGGCGCAGCTGCAGTGCATGAGCGAGAAGCTGTCGCAGCCGCGAGCGCTGTTCCAGCCCTTCGACCTGCCGCCGAAGGAGAACACGATCCTGACGGTGCTGGTGGACGGGGCAGAGCAGCCGGCGAAGTTCGTGTCGCGGCACAAGTGGGGGGAGAGCCAGAACATCAAGGGGGTCGGGACGGCGTGGCTGATCCTGCTGGACGCGAGCGGGAGCATGGGCTCCGAGTTCGACGACGGGCAGCAGGTGGCGTCGGCGTTCCTGAACGCGATGGGGCCGCAGGACATCGCGAACGTGGTGGTGTTCGGGGACAGGCAGGCGCTGACGGACACGAAGTGGAGGGGCGCGGCGCAGAAGGCCGAGCTGATCAGCGCGGTGCAGGGCGCGCGAAAGATGCCGCGGGAGGGGCGAGCGAGGCCGCTCTTCACGATCATCAAGAGCATCACCGAGTCCTCGTTCAAGGAGCTGGGGAACGCGGGTTCGGCGGTGGAGGTACCGCTGCACCAGGCGATGGTGGTGGTGTCGAACGGGTGGGCTGGCGCGGACACGGCCTCGACGGGGCCGGCGGCGATCCAGCTCAGCCAGTACATGACGAAGGGGCGGTTCCCGGAGGATAACCAGTCGCTGCCGAAGACGCCGCTGCCGGTGATCTCGGTGTATTTGCCGACGTCCGGGCTGAGCGAGGAGTTCACGAAGAACGCCCAGGATTTCATGACGAACCTGGCGAACCCGGACATCGGGGGCTACTTCGCGGTGGTCCGGGGGAACGGGGCGGCGGTGGGGGGTCCGCTGGCGGCGGCGGTGCGGGATCGGTTCAACCAGATGTTCCTGGTGCGGTGGCGGGTGTCCTGCGTGGCGCCGACGCTGCTCCAGTCGTTCAACCTGTTCTTCCGGGACGTGAACCCGATGATCGCGCCGGACGGGAGCTTCAAGGATGTCCCGATCGGCATCGACCCCACCACCTGGCCCCTGGACGTGAACGTCGAGTACACGACCAAGATGGCCGCGCGGGACCCGGTGTACCCGGGCGGGAGCTTCAAGATCTACGGGAACTTCTGCTGGGGATCGAACAACCAGCGGGCGCAGGTGTACTTCATCCCCAAGGGGAGCAACCCGCCGCCGGCGACCAAGTCGTACGACATCGAGGCGGCGCGCCGCACCCAGCAGCAGCTGGTGGCGATGAACATGAACGGGAAGGCCACCAAGACCTCCGATACCTTCGTGGAGTTCGAGGCCCCGGATTCGGAGAAGATCCTGCTGGGCTCCGGGGAGCGGGCCGTGGCGCGGCTGGTGGTGTACGACACGGTGGCGCGCCGCATGAGCGGTGCCACGGCGACCACGATCCTCACCCTCAAGGCCTCCGAGAAGCCCTTCCCGGTGCTGCTGCTGGTCGGGATCGCGTTCGCCGGCGTCATCGTGCTGCTGCTGCTGGCGGTGCTGGCCAAGGGGGCCGGGGGCAAGAAGAAGGGCGGCGGTCGCGCCACGCCAGCGCCGCTGCCGGTGCCCCCCGGGGGTGGCTTCGGTGCTCCCCCGCCGGGAGGTGGCTTCGGTGCTCCTCCCCCCGGAGGTGGCTTCGGTGGCGCTCCCCCGCCCGGCGGTGGGTTTGGGGCCGCTCCTCCGCCAGGCGGGGGTTTTGGCGGTGCGCCTCCTCCAGGCGGCGGCTTCGGGGCCGCTCCTCCGGGCGGTGCGCCGGGCGGCTACGGGGCTCCTCCGGCGGCCGGGGCCTCTCCGGATTTTCTCTACGGTGGCAAGCCGCCCCAGTACGGGCTGACGACCGGCCAGCCGTCGCACGGAGCTCCGCCGCCCGATCCTTACGCGGCCGGGGGCGGCTTCGGGGCCCCCGGGGGCGCCAACCAGGCGGTGCTGTCCGGGTCGGCAGGCGTGTTCACGGTGCTGCCGGGGGTCGAGATGCGGCTGGGGCGCGACGCGGCCCAGTGCCAGATCGCCCTCCAGGAGCCCCGGATCTCCGGCGTGCACGCGACCCTGAAGCTGGAGGGAGGCCAGCTGATGGTGCGGGATGAGCGCTCCAACAACGGCAGCCACCTGAATGGGGTCAGGCTGAACCCGGGTGTCTGGACACCCGTGCCCGCAGGTTCGATGCTGAGGTTTGGTCCGATCGAGCTGAGCGTGCAGCTAAGCTGAGCGCGATGACGATGCCGTGGCCTCGCCTGGCGACAGGGCAACAGACGGATCCGGGGCGAGATCCGGCGAAGCAAGAGAACGAGGATGCGCTGGCGTACCAGCAGCTGGCGGTGGGGCACCTGCTGCTGGTGTGCGACGGGATGGGGGGTCACAGCGGAGGGAGGGAGGCGAGCCACCTGGCGATCACGACGGTGGTGAGCGAGCTGGCGAAGGCGGGGGCCGGGGTGGATCCTGGGGAGGCGCTGGTGGCGGCAATCCAGGAGGCGAACCGGCGGGTGTACGCGATGGGGGGGCCGGCGAGCGAGCATCACCCGGGGTCGACGTGCGTGGCGGTGCTGGTGCATCCGATGGGGACAGAGGTGGCGCACCTGGGGGATAGCCGAGCGTACCTGCTGAGGGGCGGTGTGCTGTGGCCGCTGACGCAGGACCACTCGATGGTGCGGGAGATGGTGGAGGCGGGGTTGCTGCGGCCGGAGGAGGCGGTGGGGCACCCGGAGAGCAACAAGATCACGAGGGCGCTGGGGATCGCGCCGGAGGCGCAGGTCGAGCTGAGGAGCGAGCGGCTGCTGCAGCAGGCCGGGGATCTGTTCGTGCTGGTGACGGACGGCGTGAGCGACGTGGTGCGGGACACGGATCTGCAGGCGCTGGGGACGGTGGCGGCGCCGACGGGGCAGCTGGGGCAGCTGTGCGAGCAGGTGGTGCAGCTGGCGAACGCGCGGGGCGGGCCGGACAACATCACGATCCTGGCGGCGAGCGTGGTGGATCCGGGGCTGCGCCCGGAGGCGGCGCAGCAGCAACCGCGGCGCGCGGCGGCGAAGCACACGGTGATCGAGACGGTGGAGGCGCCGCTGCCGGAGCTGCCTGCGGCGGGGGTCGGGGTGAGGCCCGGGGCGGGGGCGACGGTGAAGCTGGCGGTGCACCCGGGGGAGGAGCCGCAGCGGGAGACGCTGACGGATCTGCCGGCGACGCCGGAGGTGCCGCGGGGGACGAGGCAGCGGGTGGTGGGCGCGGTGCTGCTGGTGGTGGGGCTGCTGGTGATGCTGATCTCGTGGCGCCTGCTGCAAGGGGAGGACGAGGAGCCGCCGCCCTTGCCCCTGGCTACGCCGTCAGCAAGCGGGTCAGGATAGCGTTGACGAGGGCGGGGCTGGCGCTGCCCTTGGTCTCCTTCATGACGGCGCCGACGAAGAAGCCGAGGAGGGCGGTTTTTCCGGCGCGGTAGGCGTCGACCTGGCGCTGGTTGGCGTCGAGGATGCGGCGGCAGAGGGCCTCGATGGAGGCCTCATCGCGGAGGACTTCCATGCCCTTGTCGCGGACGATCTGGGCGGGGGAGGCGTCGGTGTGCTGGAGGGCGGCGTAGACCTCCTTGGCCTGCTTGCCGCTGATGGCGCCGTCCTCGACGAGGCGAAGCAGGCCCGCGAGCTGGGCCGGGGAGACCGGGAAGGTGGCGTCGATGCCGCGGAAGGAGGCGCCCGCGAGGACCTCGCTGAGGAGGAAATTGGCGACCTTGTTGGCGTCGCCCTGGAAGAGGGCGAGGGCCTCCTCGAAGAAGGCGGCGGTGCGGGGGTGGGCGGTGAGGACGCCGGCGGCGTAAGGGGTGAGGCCGAGGGAGCGGTGGTAGCGCTCGCGCTTGGGCTCAGGCAGCTCGGGCAGAGAGGCGGCGGCGGCCTCGATGGCGGCGGGTTCGAGGCGGAGCGGGGGGAGATCCGGGTCCGGGAAGTAGCGGTAATCCTCGGCTTCTTCCTTGGAGCGGAGGGAGAAGGTGCGGCCGTCGCGCTCGTTCCAGCCGCGGGTTTCCTGGAGGATGGTGCCGCCGGAGGCGAGGACCTGTTCCTGGCGCAGGATCTCGAACTCGATGGCCTTCTGGACGAAGCGGAAGGAGTTGACGTTCTTGATCTCGCAGCGGGTCCCGAGGCGCTGGGCGCCGCGGGGGCGGATGGAGACGTTGGCGTCGCAGCGGAAGCTGCCTTCCTCGAGGTTACCGTCGTTGACGCCGAGGAACAGGAGCAGGTCCCGGAGGGTCTTCAGGTAGGCGGCGGCCTCGGCGCCGGAGCGTAGCTCGGGGGCGCTGACGATCTCGACGAGGGGCGTGCCGGCCCGGTTGAGGTCGACGATCGAGTCGCCGCCCTGGCCGTGGATGTTCTTGCCGGCGTCCTCCTCCATATGGATCCTCTGGATACCCACGGAGCGAACCTCGCCGCCTTCCAGCTCGAAGGCGAGGGAGCCCTCGGTGGCGAGGGGGCGGTCGAACTGGCTGATCTGGTAGCCCTTGGGGAGGTCCGGGTAGAAGTAGTTCTTGCGGGCGAAGATGCTGGTGGGGTGGACCGTGAGGCGGAGGGCGAGGGCGGCGCGGGTGGCCAGCTCGACGGCGCGGCGGTTGAGGACCGGGAGCGCCCCGGGGAGGCCGAGGCAGACGGGGCAGACGTGGGTGTTGGGGGGCGCGCCGAAGGAGGTCGGGCAGGGGCAAAAGAGCTTGCTGGACGTCAGGAGCTGGGCATGAACTTCGAGGCCGATGACGGCTTCGTAGGCGGTCATGAGAGCAGGTTTACTACAAGCGGGGGGCGCCGCGGGGGGCGGGTCAGCGAATGGGGGTTGACGCGGGGGGGGAGAAGGGAAATTTCTGACCAATCATGAAGTTGCGGTTGTTTTTGGCGGGCGTTCTGGTGACGGCGGCGGCGGTCCAGCTCGGGGGCTGCGCGTCGGAGGATCCGGAGGAGAACGCGGGGGGAGAGTCGGCCGAGAGCAGCTACGAGGACGAGCTGATCAACGCGGAGAAGAACGGGCAGCCGAGCCAGAAATGGATCTACGACGGCATGCTGCCGCGGCTGGAGCGGCCCGAGGTGGTGGGCTCGCTCAAGGGGCACACGGTGCGCGTGACGGGGCTGCTGCCCCGCACGTTCCAGGGCGAGCTCCCCTTCTACGCGGAGGCCAAGCCCGTCGGTGACCGGACCAAGGTGACGGTGGTGTACCCGATCGCCACCGGCAAGGTCGACCCGTCCACGGGCCTCGCCCCGGCCGCAGCGGGCACCTACACCACCCTCTTCGGGATCGCCTACACCCCCACCAACACCAAGGCGCCGTGGGGCGGCTTCCCGTTCATGATGTACCACTCCAAGCGCGGTATCGCGTTCCACGGCCCCATCACCAGCGTCACCGACGTCGGCACCGGCGACCTCGAGTGGCACCTCTACCGGGGCCCCGTCTCCCACGGGTGCAACCGCATGGCCGGCGAGCACATCGTCGAGATGGCTCACCTCGTCGGCATCGACATGACCAAACCTTACAAGGTCAGCGATCGCTTCGCCCTCGCGGTCAAGACCACCATCACCCCCGAGTACGACGTGTTCGACGGCAACACCGTCGACGTCGACTACCCGGCCGAGAAGGGCGTCGTGCTCCCCACCGGCCCAGGTGTCAAGATGTACCCTGCCTGGCGCTCCGATGATTTCCCCCGGTTCGTGTGCGCGTACCAGGCGGATCGGCCGCTGGGGGCGGGGCACTGCGGGAACGCCGGGGAGAACCGGCGGGATCCGGTGACGGGGAAGTACTACGTGGAGCCGAGCCAGGATCCGTGGATCGGGGCCTCGTGCGCGGAGGACGGGGACTGCGGGTTCACGGCGAACGGGAAGCAGGGGAGCTGCACGCTGGGGACGCAGGGGGCCGGGGTGTGCACGATCCCATGCGAGGGGGGCTGCCCGGATCGGGCAGGCTCGCCGGTGACCTTCTGCGCGACCTTCCCGGACGGGGCAGGGCGCTGCGTGTCGAAGGCGGAGGCGATGAACCAGCTGTGCCAGGCGGTCCCCGGGACGGCGCCGAAGCTGGTGGACCGGATGATCGGCGCCAGCAAGGCGAAGGCGGCCAAATCGACGGTGTGTTTGCCACAGTGACGTAGTCGATCCGGGGGCGAGGGCGGGGCCTTGGCCCCGGGGATCAAGAGGACGTATACCGCGCCCCATGAGCCCTGACGCAGGCGAGGCCGCCCTCGACGAGGCAGAGCGATTGCTGCCGCTGTTCCCCGAGACGGCGCGCTCGCTGCTGCAGCAGATCGCGGCGAGCCCCGGGCCAGAGGTGCAGGCGCGGGCGCTGGCGTTGCTGGCGCTCCACGACGCGACGGCGCGCTCGGGGGAGGGGCTGAGGCGGGCCCGGGAGCGGCTCCAGGAGGCGGAGACGCTGGGGGCGACGTCGGCGCTGGCGCGGGGGTGGCTGGCGCACGTGGGCGGGTACCTGGCGTACCGCGAGGCGAGCGACGAGGAGGCGCTGCGGAGGCTCAACCAGGCGGCGGCGCTGTGGGTCGAGCACCCGAGGCTGCGGGCCCGGACCTTCGACGCCCTGGGGATGCTGCTGGGGCGCCGCGGTGACCTGGACGGGGCCTTCGATTATTTCTCGCTGGCGCTGCAGCACAAGCGCTCGGAGCCGGATCCGCGATCGCTGGCGGTGACCCACGGCAACCTGGGGCGCCTCGCGCTCATCGCCGGGCGCCATCAGGAGGCCGAGCGATGGTACCGGCTGGATCTGGAGCACATCCTGGCGGCCACCGAGCGCCCCGCCACCGTGGCCCACGTGCGCAGCCAGATCGCGCTGGCGCTGGCGGGCCAGGGCCGGCTGGGCGAAGCGCGTAGAGAACTTCTGGACGCCATCGAGCTGGCGCCGCCGGGCTCGATCGTGCGCGCCTACGCCCTCAAGGACCTGGCGCGCATGGAGCTGAGCGGCGGCGCCGTCGAGGAGGCGCGGCGGCGCACCGCGGAGGTCCGCCGGGAGGTGGAGGAGGCCGGGTTCGGCGAGGTGATCCCGTGGCTGCGGCTGCTGGAGGGGGAGCTGGCGCTGCGGGGGGGCGAGGAGGGGGCATGGGGGGCCTTCGAGGAGGCGTGGCAGGGGTTTCTGGGGCGGCAAGACCCGCAGGGCGCCTGCGAGGTGGCGTGGCGCTGGGCCGAGGCGCTGCAGGAGCGAGGGGACCGGGCTGGCGCGCGGGGGGTCCTGGAGCGCGCCGTGAGGCTGGCGGAGGAGCACCTGTTTCGCCAGCAGGACCCGCTGGCCCGGCTGGAAGACGCGCTGGACGGCCTGGGCCCGGAGGGGTCCGCGGCGGTGCTGCAGGGGCGCATCCGGCGCATGCTCGGGGGCGTCTCGGAGCACTGGTTGCTGGAGCGGCGCTCCGGGGCCTACCACGCCCGCAGGCTCCAGGGGGAGCGCACCTGGCTCACCGTCTGGACCTGCGATCTGCGGGGCTTCACCGAGTTCTGCGCCCGCACCGAGGACCCGCAGCGGGTCGTGCGCATGCTCAACCGCTTCTTCGCCCGGGTCGGGCAGGCCTTGCTCGAGCGGGGCGGCTGCATCGACAAGTACGTGGGCGACAGCATCCTCGCTTACTTCCACGGCGAAGGCGCGGCGGAGCGGGCCTGCGAGGCGACCCACGAGGCCTACCGGCGCCTGGGGTCCCTCAACGACGAGCGCGCCCACCTGGGCGAACCGGAGCTGCTCATGGGCGTCGGCGTCGCCACCGGCTGGGTCGTCGAGGGCAACGTCGGCTTCGCCGGCAAGCTGGAGCACACCATCATCGGCACCCCGGTCAACGCCGCCTGCCGCCTCGTCGCCCGGGCCGCGGCGGGGCAGACCCTGCTCGATGACGCCACGGCGCGGGAGCTCCCCGGGGGGATGCCCCGGGCCCTCGCCGGTTCGTTTGAGCTCAAAGGGCTTGGCGAGGTGAAGGCGTGGGAGCTGGTGCCGCCGGGGGCGTGCGGCGAGGGGGCGTGACAGGCCCGGGAGGGTGAGCTAGAGAGGTCGGCGTCGCAGAGAGACAGGTGTTCGTCGGCGGAGGGGCGACCCCCCGCGGGAGGAAAGTCCGAGCTTCACAGGGCAGGGTGCCGGGTAACGCCCGGTGGGAGCGATCCCGAGGAAAGTGCCACAGAAAACGCAGACCGCCGTCGCATGCGCGAGCATCCGGCGGCAAGGGTGAAACGGTGGGGTAAGAGCCCACCGCGCCCCTGGTAACAGGGGCGGCACGGTAAACCACACCCGGAGCAAGGCCACACAGGAGGCGTTCGAGGGCTGCCCGCCCGAGCCTCCGGGTAGGCCGCTGGAGGCCCGCGGCGACGCGGGTCCTAGAGGAATGAGCGCCGCCGCGCCGAGGGCGACCGGAGCGCGGAACATAACTCGGCTTACGGAGCTCTGCGACCAGGACGCCTTCCCCCCGGGGAGGGCGTCTTGCTTTTCCAGACCGGCCTGGCGGCTGGCCGGTTGGTGGTCCGTTGAAGCGGCCGCCGGGGTGCGACTAGATTGGCGGTGCCTTGCGCTTTTCTCCTGCTGTACTCCGGGCGCTCCCCTACGCGACGCCCGCGCTCCTCATCCTGCTCTTCGACCTCGCGCGGCGCCGCGAGATCCTGGCGGGGTTCGGCCTGCGGGAAGGGCTCAGCTACGGGCTGACGCTGCTGCAGGGGATCGTGCTCTGGGGCAGCGCGCTGATGGTGGGGGCCCGGCGAGGGGTCGTGGGCAGGGTGGTGACGGCGCTGGCGGTGCTGATGGGGACGTTTTTGCTGGGAGGGCAGCGGTATTTCTTCCAGCTTTACAGCACCTACCTCAACCGGGACGCGGTCTTCTTCGGCGCGACCTTCGGGGACTCGGTGCGGCGCCTGCTGCTGACGGATCTGCGTGGGTTCCTGGGGGCACACGGGGCGCCGCTGGCGGCGGCGCTGGGCCTCGCCGCGGCGGCGCGGTGGCTGCCGCAGGTCTCGATTTCGCAGGAGCGCGCGGCGCGGTGGATCCTGGGGCCCTCGGTGCTGGGGGCGCTGTTCTTGCCGTGCTCGTTCCGGGGGATGCAGGCGAGCACGCCGGACCGGCTGTACCTTCATGCGCTGGGGGGCCTCGTGGAAGCGAAGCTGGGGCGCGCCACGTCGTCGGAGCACACGCTGCCCGGGGCCCGTAGCCCGGAGTTTCTCCCGGCGCTGGTGGCCGCGCCTTCGCGGCCCCGGAACCTGGTCTTCCTGCTGACCGAGAGCGTGCGCGCGGACGTGGTGTGCGCCGCCTACCGGGCGGACTGCGCGGAGACACCGTTCTCGAACGAGGCGGCGCGGGGCCGCATGCCGCTGCGGCAGCTCCGGGCGAACGACAGCTCGACGACGATCTCGGTGGCGGTGACCCTCACCGGCGTGGCGCCCACCGCCACCCGCGAGGAGATGCACCGGGCCCCGACCCTGTGGGAGTACGCCCGGGCCGCAGGGTACGACACCGCGTACTGGACCAGCCAGGATCTGCGGGGCATCCACAGCGACATGTTCGTGCGCGAGGTGGGGGCGCGGATCCAGGTGCAGGGGCACGAGCTGGACCCGGGTTGCGACGGGGACGTGGGCGCCGATGACCGGCTGCTGGCCCGGCGCGTGGCCCGGGAGATCCGGTCGCTGAAGGAACCCTTTGTCGCCGTCGTGCACCTCGCCAACACCCACTTCCCGTACCTGGTGGACGAGGGGCGGCAACCCTTTCAGCCCTCCGAAAACACCAAGGATCCGGCGAAGAACAGCCACTTTTTCAACTACTACCGGAACGCCGTGCACCGGCAGGACGAGGCGGTGGCGGCGACGATCCAGGCGCTGCGGGACGCGCCCGGCGGGGAGCGCACGGTGCTGGTGTTCACCTCCGACCACGGGGAGGCCTTCCGGGAGCACCACCAGCTTGCCCACAGCCTCAGCGTCTACGACGAGGAGATCCACGTACCGGGATGGATCGATGCCCCCCCCGGGGCGCTGACGCAGCAGGAGCGCGCCTCGCTGGAGCGGCTGGCGGATACCCCCGTGTGGCACCTGGATCTGCTCCCGACCTTCCTCGATCTGCTGGGGCTCCACGATGCGCCGGAGCTGCGGCGCTTCCGGGCCCGGATGCCCGGGGCCTCGCTCCTGCGGGCCCTGCCTGCGGAGCGCGTGGTGCCCCTGACCAACTGCACCGCGGTCTGGGGTTGCCCCTTCCGCAACTGGGGCCTGATGCGCGGCCCCTGGAAGCTGGAGGCACGGGCCTGGGACCCGGACTGGCACTGCTGGAACGTGCTGGACGATCCGAAGGAGCAGCGGGAGCTGGGGGCCGCGCGGTGCGGCGACCTCGCGCGGGAAGCCCTCGGTCTCTTCGGGGAGAAACCGGGGGGCAAATGAGTTGCGCCGCCAGGCCAGAGGTCTTACCGAGCGGCCCGTGATGAGCCCCCTCAAGCCCGTGGTCCAGGAGGTCGTGGACGCGCTGCTGGCGACCAGCGAGGTCGGGGGGCGCGTGTCCGTCGATGCCATCGCCGAGCAGGTGGGGTCCCGGGCCGTCACCCAGCTCGACATCGAGGCGATCTTCGACGCCCTGGAGGCCCAGGGGCGCGAGGTGTGGGCGCCGGAAGGGGGCGACGGGGTGGCCCTGCTGGGCGAGGTGCTCCGGGCCGCGCGCTCGCTGCGATCGGCGGGCCAGACCGCGTCGCCGCAGGCCATCGCCACGGCCCTGGGGCGCGCCGTGGCCGAGGTGCATCGGGCCCTGCTGTTCGGAAAGATCCTTGGAAAATGAGCGACCGCTGGCCCCACCGCATGCCGGTGCAGATCTACTACGAGGACACCGATCACTCGGGGATCGTGTACCACGCCAACTACCTCAAGTACTTCGAGCGCGCCCGGGAGCACCTGCTCGGCACCGACGAGCTGGTCCGGCTCTGGCGCGACGAGGGCCTCGGGTTCGTCGTCTACAAATGCGAGATGACCTTCCGGGAGGGCGCGGTCTTCGGTGATACGCTCGAGATCCGCAGCACCCCGCGCGCCGAGAGCCCCTTCCGCGTCGCCTTCCAGCAGGACGTGTACCGCGGCGAAAAACTCCTGGTCCAGGGCGTCGTCCACATGGTCTGCGTCGACGCGAGCAAGACCCTGGTGCCCATCCCTCCCTCGGTGATCGGTCGGCTCTGACGCCCCCGTCGATCAGCGCGGCAGGATGCACACCTTGCCCGCGCGGCGGCAGGCCAGGGTGCGCTCCTGGCCCCCCAGGATATGCGGGATCGCCCACGCCTTCGCCTGCTCCCGGGCCTCTTCGCGCCCCCAGAGGTTGTGCTGCTCGGCGGGGTCGCTGGCCAGATCGTACAGCTCGGGGGACGGGCGCTCGCTGGACAGCAACAGCTTGTGGTGGCCGTTGACGATGAAGAGCCCCTCCTGCCACCACGCACGGAAGGCGCAGGTGCTCTGGCCCGAGACCAGATCCGGCGCGTCGCCCGGGGGCCGCAGCAGGCTGGGGGCGAAGAGGTGCTGGTTGATCTCGGGCAGATCCTCGAGCAGCAACGCGTCGCGGATCGTGGGGAGGATCTGGATGTTCTGCACGTTCCGCTGCTGCCAGGCGGCGAGGGCCTGGGTCCACTCCGGGTGCTGGGTGGCCAGCCCAGGGGGGATGCGGACCCAGAACGGCACCCGCACGACCTCCTCGTAGTGGGAGCCCAGGCGCCGGAGCTTGCGCGACGATTCGAGGGGCTCTCCGTGATCCGAGGTGCTCACGATCACCGTGGTGCTGGCCGCATCCGAGGTGAAAAATTCGGTCAGGAATCGCTCGACCACCTGATCGATGTAGCGGGCCGCCTGGCGCCACCGTCGATGCTCATCAGGGTCAGGTTCGACACCTGGCCCGGGATAGCCTGGAACATGGGTCCCGCTGAAGTGGACGACGCCAACCCAGTGCCGGTGGGAAGCCTGGAGTTCGCGGATGTGAGCGAGGGCGCGCTGGACCGGGAGGATGTCATCGACACCGACGTCGTTGGCATAAGAGGGGGCGAGGTCGAGGCCCGTGCGGGCGAGGTCGAGGTTGCGGTCGAAGAAGTACTCGTCGAAGTGGCTCCAGGCGTAGGTCTGGGCGGAGAAGAGCCAGGTGCGGGCGCCGGTGGATTTACCGAGGGACCAGACGGTGTGGACGCGGCCGTAGGCGTCGGTGGGGCCGCCGAGGTCGAGGCCCGAGAGGATGGAGGGGAGGCTGCTCTCGGTGGCGCTGGCGTTGGAGCGAGCGCGTGGGAAGGTGAAGAAGCCCTCGTGGAGGCGTCCGGGGAGGGTGGAGCTATAGGGGGAGAGGGCGCGGGCATCGAGCTGAACCTCGCTGTAGAGAAGCTCCGGAAAGACGGCGTCGGCGCGGAGGGACTCGTGGACGAGGAGCAGGACGTTCGGGCGAGGACGAGGAGGCGCCGGGGGGAGCGTGGGGCGAACAGGGGCGACGAGGTGGCGCTCCTGGAGGGTGGCGGCCTTGAGGAACTGGGCAAAGGCGGCGGCGGTGTTGGCCTCGACGGGGAGCGGATCCTGGAAGCCCGGGGTGAGGAGCGTGAAGGCCGAGTTGGTGAGGTACAGGGCGAGGAGCGAGAGGAGCGCCCAGCGGGGGGGGAGGACCGGGCGAGCCGCCAGGGAACGAGCAATCCACGCGAGGACCAGGCCGATGAGGCCCGAGAAGAGAACAAAGGCGATGCCGTGGTACGGGCGGAGGTTCCACAGGAGGATGCGGCGTGTGTTCTCCGGCTCGGCCGCCATGAACCGGACCACCTGCCAGCTCGGCGACTGGAAGTAATAGAGCCGGTAGGCGAAGCTGAGCATGATCGTGGTGCCGAAGAAGATCGACACCAGCAAGAGGACGAGGCGACGGAGGCGTGGGCGAGCGGCGAAGGCCAGGGTGAGGGCGAGGGCGATCAGGTACCAGGAGGAGAGGCTCCAGAGGGCTCCGAGGGCATAGACGCCGGCGTCGAGGGCGGACCAGCTGGCGGGGGAGCCGTTGTTGGGTACAAGGGTGCGGAGCCACAGATCCAGGGCGAGGAGCGCGATCCACAGGAGCATCACCGGGAAGCCCTTGCGGTGAGGGAGGATGGTGCGCACGGCGCTCAGTCCCCCCGGTTTTTACCCTGGATACGGATGGCCCAGGTCAGGCGGGCGAGCTGGCGCAGCACCGCGGGGACCCGGCGTGAGAGGTTGATGCTGGGGGTCCGCTTCTCGATGACACGCACCGGGATCTCACGGAGCCTCAGGCCGGCGCGGTCGGCCCGGATGACCAGCTCGCTGGCGAAGACGTCGCGGTCGACGAGGCAGCGCCGCACGACCGGCACGAGGGTGGCCTTGCGGAAGGCCTTGAGCCCGTGAGTGTCGGTGCCCCGGAAGCCCAGGGAGACCCGGAGCAACCCGTTGTAGAACCGGCTGGCCAGGTGCCGCAGCGCGGGCCGCTCGTCGCTGGACCCGGCGAGCAGCTTCGATCCGATCACCAGGTCAACCTCGCCGGTCGCGAGAAGGGCCACCGCGGCCTGGTGGAAATCGGTGTCGCACAGGTCGATCTCGTCGCAGAGGATCAGCTCGCCGCGGGCCCGGAGGATCCCCTGGCGGAGGGCGAGTCCGTAGTTGGGCTCGCCGACCGAGAAGGTCTGGAACTCAGGGTATTTTTCGCAGAGCGCGCGGGCCTCGGCCACGGTCCCATCGCGGGACCCGTTCTCGGCCAGGATGACCTCGTAGCTCCAGCCCAGGGGGGCGAGGCGCTCGCGGAGATCAACCGCGGCGGCGCGCAGCAGCGGCTCCTCGTTGTACACCGGGATGACGATGGAGATTCGTGGAGAGTCGGGGGTCGGGCTCATGGCGCGGAGGGGGCAGCGAGGAGCGCCTCGGCGGCGGCGCGACCGTACAGCAGCGCGTCCTCCATGGAAGAGTAATTCCAGCCGCCGTAGCGGCCTGTGCTCTGGATGCCTCGCGCTTCGAGGTACGGTCGTAGCACGGCGAGCGCCTCGAAATAGTGGTGATCGAAGATCACGTAGGCGTGGGGGATGTACCGCAGGCGCGCGAAGGCCACGGCGTCAGGCCCCTCGATCATCCGCATCTCGACCAGCGCCTCGACCACCTGCGGCAGCAGCGCGTCCAGGTCTGGCGGGGTGCGCTCCGTCAGCTCGACGTAGAGGCTCGCGGCCCCCGGCGGGGCCAGCTCCGGGGAAAAATGGCTGTAGCAGCCTACCCGGTAAAACGGGTAGCGCCGCTCCGGTACGTAGACCCAGTGCACGTCCTGCAGCAGGGGCCCCCGCAGGGCCACGTCGAGGTAGAACAGGCCGTTGCAGCGCAGCCGAGAGAAGGCATCCAGGACCTCGCTGGGCGCCCCGATCAGCAGCCGCCCCAGGGTGTCCAGAGGGGCCGTGCTGATCAGGTGCTCGTAGCGAATGTCCTCGCCCGACAGCGACAGCACGCGGCGCTCCGGGTCGATGGACAGCGGGGCCCGGTCGAGCTCGATGGAGCCGACCTCGGCGGCCAGCGCGTCGGTCAGCTCGCCGATGCCCAGGCGGGGGTAGACGAAGTGGGTGTTGTAGCCAAGCTCCCGGTCGTGGAGCCCGACGGCCCCCGCGATCACATCCTCGACCGAGGGCAGCGGCACGAAGCGCTGGCACCAGGCCGCGGTGATCTCGCGCAGGGAGACGCCCCACAGCTTCTCGTTGTAAGGGACCATGAAATGGCGAGCGAAGCCGGGTCCAAAATGCGCGAGGCAGAACTCCTCGAAGTTCGCCGGAGGCGCGGCCGGGGGGGCACCCCGCGCCCGGAGGAACCCCATCACGCACTCGTGGGCCACCGCCGGCGGCAGCCCGAAGGTGTTGGCCTGGAACGGGTAGCGCGTGTAGACGCCGTGGCTGTAGACGACGCTGCGCCGCTGGATCCGCAGCAGGCGCCCCGGCAGCAGCCCCTCGACCAGCGCGCGGATCCCCGGGTCCCGCAGGTGCAGCAGGTGCCCCGTGCGGTCGAAGCGGTACCCCTGCTCCGCCAGGGTCACGACGTGGCCGCCCGGGTGCGGCTGGCGCTCCAGCAGGCGGCAGGCGACCCCGGCCCGGCGCAGGTGGAGCGCCGCCGAGAGCCCCGTGAGCCCCGCGCCCAGGATCAGCACCGGCGACGACGATGTGGCCATGCAGGGGCGCTAGCCCGACCCAGCCACGCCCGCAAGCTCGCGGCGACGCTGGCCCTCGCTTGCTCCCTGCTCCCCCGGGCAGGCGCCGCCCAGGTGAACACCGAGGCCCTGCGCCCCGGCAAGCCGGTCCAGGGCTGGGGCGGCGACGCGGAGGCCAACTTCGCCCTGTCGCGGGGCAACATCGAGCTGCTGGACCTGGGCGGCTCCGGGCGGCTCCTGTACCAGACCTTCCACGACCCCGAGGAGAAACCCCGGGCCTACCCGCGCCACCGGGTGTTCCTGGCCCTCAACGGCCGCATGGCGGAGCGGGCCCAGGTGAACTTCATCAACCAGGGCTTCGCCCACCTCCGCTGGACCTGGATGATCCACCGCCGCGTCGGCCCCGAGCTCTTCGCCCAGTACCAGTTCAACCAGTTCCTCCGGCTCCAGACCCGGGCCCTCGGGGGCGGCGGCGTCCGGGTCGACGCCGTGCACGGGGAGACCTGGCAGCTCTGGGGCGGCACCGGATACATGATGGAATTCAACCGTATCAACGTGGATCCATCTTCCGGCGCCGACCCCCCGGAGACGCTGGAGCACCGGTGGGCGAGCTACGCGGCGCTGCGGGCGAGCTTCTTCGAGGACCGGCTGCGGTTCCAGGACACGCTGTACGTGCAGCCGCGGTTCGACAGGCTCTCGGATCTGCGGGTGCTGAACGACGCGGAGGTGTCGGCGAAGATCACCGAGCGGTTCTCCCTGGGGACCTCGTTCTCGCTGCTGCACGACAGCGCGCCGCCGTCAGGGGTGAGGCCGACGGACCTGCGGCTGGTGAGCAACCTGCGGGTGTCGTTCTGACAGCAGCATCTCGCGAGGAGAGACCCCCGATCCAGCTGCGGCACCACGGCAGGAACAGGCAGGCAAGGAGACAGGCTGGGCCCAGCGGCTGGGCACAGCCTGCAGCCAGCGGAGGGGGCAAGTACCGCGTGAGCAACGCCCGGGCCTCGTAGTTCGTCGCGCGAGGGGGAGAGCACCCAGGATAGGCGCGGATTTGCCGCGAAACAGGCCTGGCACGGCGCTCTCACCTCTTTGGGACAGGAGCGAGTCTCGCTCGACGAGGAGTGCATGAAAAAGATCTGGGGTTTGCTCGTGTGTGCGCAGGTGAGCATCGCCTGCACCACGATCCAGGTGCCGGGAGGCTCTTCCCAGGGGGGAGGCGGCAGCCAGGGCGGTGGCGCGGCGGCAGGATATGGAAATTCCGGAGATGCAGGGGCCTCCGGGGGGGGCGCCGGGGGAACGGAAGGCGGCGAAGCCGGCAAGGGAGGAGCCGGAGACGCAGGAGCGGGGGGGGCCAGCAGCGGCGCAGGAGGAGGCCCGCCGGAGGGCCCCTGCGGCGGGGTGCCCGAGGAGGGGATCTGCCTGGACAAGATCACGCTGCAACGATGCCTGGTGCCCACGGGACAGGGGCAGCCGCAGCTCATCACGCAGACCTGCGCGGCGCCCAGGGTCTGCGCGAAGGTGGGGGGCGGAGAGGCCCGGTGTTTCCTGGATCCCTCGCTGTGCGAGCCGGGTTCTTCCCGCTGCCTGTCGCCGGACACCCGGGGCACCTGCAACGAGGCGGGGCAGCAGGTGCCTTCCCCGTGCCCAGGCTGCAAGGACTCCGCCATCGGCCCCACCTGCCAGACCACCAGCACCACCAGCCTCAGCGGCGCGCTGAACTACGAGGTGCGAGTCCCCAACGAGCAGCTTCAGGACTGGGGGAGCACGAAATACCTGGCGTCTGCCCAGGGGCTCCTGGTGGTCAGCTGGCACAGATCAGGGAGCAGCTATGAGCCAGTGGATTCGGCAATCCTGGACCCGGAGGGGGCTTACACCGTCCAGATCGCCAGCCCTCCAGACCCGGAAGATGTGCTTCTTTTCTACACGATCAGGCCATCCTCGGACGGGAAGTCGGCGAGCTTTGCGGTGGCAAACCCCCAGGTATCCAGCGGGGAGCAGGACGCGGAGCAATTCCTGGTCGAGGGTCAGGGGGAGAGCCTCTGGTCCTGGAGTGCATCGGTCGCGGATGTGCTCCAGAGCCCGGGGGGCAAGCTGACCGTCACCGAGGAGATCGGGAGCGGTGCGATCTACCTCTTCGACTACCTGCGCTACGCCTACGAATACACCGAATACCTCGCGGGAAAGCCCGGAAAATCCCTGGTTGCGTGGATGCGTCCGAACACCTCCTGGAGCTGCGGCGCTTGCTACCTGGGCTGGACAACAAGGGAGATGGGAGGGCTCACCTTCGACTCGCAGATCCTGATCCCGGCGACCCTGCAGGACGAGAGCTTCTGGTCAGCCCCGGTGCATGCGCACGAGCTGGGGCACTGGGTGATGGATAGCTACGGGACCTCTCCGAACGAGGGAGGTCCGCACTCGGTCGTCTGCCCGACCTACCCCGGTCAGGCGTGGTCCGAGGGGTGGGCGACGGGGTTCTCCAGCCTGGCCCGTGCCAGCTCGATTTATTACGACAAGCAGCAGGGGAGCTTCTTCTGGTTCGACATCGCCCCGGCAGGCCAGAGCGACCAGAAGCCGTGGCCCAACCCGGTGGAGTCCGGGGGGCTTTACCAGCAGATGTCCGAGAACGAGGTGGCGGGGATCCTGTGGGAGCTCGCGGTGAAGCCAGCGCAGGCCCAGGAGTACCTGGGGACGAGCAAATTTCTGCTGGATGCGCTCCGCTCTGTCCAGATGAACGATCCGCCCTTCGCGCGAGGGTACCAGCGCCACTCCTGGGCACTTGTCCCGGGGAGCTGCGACAAATTCGACGTCGCGATTCACCCCCAGAGCGCCCCCATGCTGGCGGACTACCTGGATGCGCTGGTCTGCAGCGGCGTCCCGGCGTCCGTCATCTCCGGCGCGCTGAAGGCGGGCCAGCCCCCCGGCGCTGGCTACCCCTACGACCCCACCACACCACTGTGTCCATGACCCCAGGGAGCAGCCCCATGTCCATCCGAGTCCTTGCCCTGTTCTTTCCTTTCCTCTTGCTGCAGGGAGCCTGTGACACGACGCGCCCCTCCGGTCAGCAAAGCGGCCCCGCGACGAGGTCGGCCCCGGCGCCAGAGATCGCGCATCACGAGGTGCAGCCCCCCCTCACCGTGAAGGTGCAGGGCCCCGGCAAGGTGAGCCCCGGAGAGAAGCTGTCGCTGGAGGTGAACATCGAGGTCCGGCAGCCAGGCGAGCCCCTGCGGCTGCGGGTCCAGGTGCCCCCTGGCGCCACGCTGCTCCAGGGGACCGAGGAAGAGACGATCTCCGAAGGCCCCCGCGTGGTCCGTACGCTGATGCTCCAGCTCGATGCGATCCCGTCGGAGGATCTGCTCGTGACCGCGGAGCAGAGCGGGAGAAGCTGGGGGGCCCGGGGGACCGCGAGCTATCGCTTCGGGCGGCCCGAGCCCACGCTCCCCCAGGCCAACGCGCTCGGGGTGCGACGCCCCGGGATCCCGGGAGCAGCCATCCCGCTGCCCCCCCGGTGACGGCGGTCACACCGGAGTCCATGCTCTCGCTTCTTGCAAGAGCCCACGCCCGGCCCCTCGCCTTTGACCTGAGAGCTATCGGTCTTGCCGATGGTTTATCCAGCAGTTCTAGTCGACGCCGATAACGTACGACCTACCTTCTGGCGGCAGGAGACAACGCCATGACCTCGATTTTGCGAGATTCGCGCACCTGGTGGGCCACCGTGAAGCAGGACCCTGCGGCCTTCCGTCACTGGTTGCAGCAACAGCACCGGGGCGAGGTGACCGCCGCCGGGCGCATCGAGCAGCTCCGTGACGCCTTCGCGCCCGCGAGCGACCCGACGCAGCGGCGCGCCCGTCGCCTGCTCACCGTCATCGCCTCCCAGGAGCGTCGCCATGCCGCCTGGGTGGCCGACCTGCTCCGCGCCCGCGGTGTCACCCCGAGCACCGCGCACGCCGAGGAGCGCTACTGGGCGCGTACGCTCCCCGGTATCGAGACCCTCGCCACCGGGTGCGCGGTCGGAGCCCACGCCGAACGGATGCGCCTCGCGCGCATCGAGGCCATCGCCAGCGACCCCGGAGCCCCCGACGACGTACGCACCACCTTCGAGCGCATCCTGCGGGACGAGCGCTTCCACGAGCGCGCCTTCCGTG
>JALOQB010000349.1 GCA_025453595.1 Polyangiaceae bacterium | reverse complement strand
GGGAAGGGAAGGGGAAGGGGCATGAGCGGTGCCGAGGTCACGCTGGACAGGGTGGTACGGCGCTTCGAGGCGGACCGGGCGGTGCTGCGCGGGGTGTCGCTGCGGGTGGCGCCGGGGGAGCTGCTGGTGCTGGTGGGCCCGAGCGGCTGCGGCAAATCGACGACGCTGCGGCTGATCGCCGGGCTGGACGAGCCGGACGAGGGGCGCGTGCTGATCGACGGCAAGGCGATGGCGGGGGTGGCGCCCCAGGCGCGGGACGTGGCGATGGTCTTCCAGGGGTACGCGCTTTATCCCCACATGACCGCCCGGGAGATCCTGGAGTTTCCGCTGAAGATGCGGAAGGCTGGCGCCACCGAGCGCGCCGGGAAGGTCCGGGAGGTGGCGGCGATGCTGGGCATCGAGAGGCTGCTGGAGCGACGGCCCGACCAGCTCAGCGGCGGGGAACGACAGCGGGTGGCGATGGGGCGCGCGATGGTCCGTAGCCCTCGCGTCTTCCTGTTTGACGAGCCCCTGGCCAACCTGGACACCGCGCTGCGCGGCGACATCCGGCTCGAGATCGGCGCCCTGGTGCGTCGCCTCGGCGCCACCGCCCTCTACGTCACCCACGACCACACCGAGGCCATGACCCTCGCGGACCGGATCGCGGTCCTGGATCGCGGCGAGGTGCTCCAGATCGCCTCCCCCCGGGAGATCTACGAGCGGCCCGCCACCCGCTTTGTCGCGGGCTTCATCGGCGCCCCGCGCATGAACCTGCTCCCTTGCGCCGTCGCCGATCGCCGGCTTCGCTGCGGCCCCCTCGCGCTCCCGCTGCCGGCGCTCCCGGAGCTCCCCGCGGAGCTTGAGGTCGGGGTTCGCCCCGAGCATGTGCGTATCCTCCCGGGGGACGAACCCGGCCCGGCGCGAGCCCCGGGGGAGCTGGTCGCCGTCGAGCCCCTGGGCGCCGAGACCCACCTTACCGTGCGCATCGCTGACATGCTGTTCCGGTCCCGCCAGGGCGGGTTTCTCTCGCTACGACCGGGCGACAAGGTGACCGTGGATCTGTCCGAGGCCCCCCTGCACCTCTTCTCGCGGGACAGCGGGGCGCGGCTCGGATGATCCGGCGTCGCGCCCTCCTGGCCGCGCTCCCTGCGCTCGGGGGCGCCACGGCCTGCGCGCCGCGCCGGCTGGCCCCGGGGGAGGTCGCCCTCTGGTTCAGCTACGGCGGCAAGAACCGCGAGGTGCTGCTGGACCTGGTGCGCCGCTTCAACGCCTCGCAGCGCCGGTACCGGGTGATCCCGACCTACCAGGGCGACTACTTCGAGGCGCTGGCCAAGGTGCGGACAGCGCTGGCGGCGGGGCTGGCGCCGGGCCTGACCCACGTGGTGGGCGAGGTCCTGCCGTACCTGGCCGAGGCCGGCGTGCTCGAGCCCCTCGATGCGTACGAAGGGGCGCGGGAGCTGGGGTTTGTCCGGGCCATCGCCCAGGAGGGGAGCTACCAGCCGGGGGCCGCCCCGAGGCCCCTCTGGGGGATCCCGTTCAACCGCTCGACCCCGATCCTCTACCTGAACGGGGCCTTGCTCGGAGGGCGCCCCGTGCCGGCGACCTGGGAAGAGCAGCGAGAGCTGGCGAGGGCCCTCACCAGCAAGTCCGGAACTTCCCTACGATGGGGGTACGAGGTGCCGATCTCGTGGTGGTTCTGGGTGGCGCTGGTGGGGCAGGCCGGCGGGGAGGTGGTGGCGGGCTCGGGGGAGGCGACGCTGGGCGGGGAAGCGGGGGAGAAGGCGCTGCGGTACTGGCAGCGGCTGGTGCACGAGGATCGGTCGATGAGGCCCCCGCCGGGGCGTGATTACAACGCGTGGCAGGTGACGAACCAGGATTTCCTCGCCGGGCGGGCGGCGTTCATCTGGACCAGCACGGCGTTCCTGCGGTACCTGGAGGAGAACGCGAAGTTCCCGGTGATCGCGGCGCCGCTCCCGCAGGAGGCGAGGGCGGCGGTGCCGACAGGGGGGACATTGTTCGTGATGATGCGGCAAGCGCCGGCGGCGGAGAAGGAGGCCGGGTGGGCGTTTCTCCGGTGGATGAGCGAGCCGGAGCAGGCGATGGAGTGGGCGACGCGGACCGGGTACCTGCCGGTGACCGAGGGGGCCGTGGCGCGGCTGGAAACTTCAGGATTTTACCGGGATCACCCCAACGATCGGGTCGCCTACGAGCAGCTGCGGGCGGCCCAGCCCTGGCCCTGGGCGCCGACGCTGTTCCGGGTGCAGCGGCAGGTGGTCGAGCCGAGGCTGGAGGCGGCGGTGCTCCGGAACGAGGACGCGGGGCGGGTGCTGGCGCAGGCGCGGATCGAGGCGAGGTCGGAGCCATGAGGCCGCGGGCCTGGTGGCACCCATGGTTGATGCTCGGGCCCACGGCGGCGGTGCTGCTCACCTTCTTCGTGGCGCCGGTGGGGGCGGCGCTCTACCAGAGCCTGTTCTCTTGGGATCTGCTGACGCCGCCGCGTCTCGTCGGCCTCGCGAATTACGAGGTCCTCGCGCGGAGCGGAGAGCTGCTGGCGGTGACGCTGACCACGCTGCGCTACAGCGCGATGGTCGTGGTGGGGGCGGTGGGGCTGGGGCTGGGGCTGGCGCTCCTGCTGGCGAGGCCCGGGCGCTTCTTCGCGGCGGCGCGGGCGGCGATCTTCAGCGCTTACGTGGTGAGCTGGGTGTCGGTGGCGCTGCTCTGGATGTGGCTGCTGGACCCGGACAGCGGCCTGGTCGCGGGGCTGCTGCGGTGGCTGGGGGCGCCGCGGATGGGCTTCCTGACGGATCCGGACTCGGCGCTGGCGACCCTGGCCGCGGTGACGGTCTGGAAGATCACGGGGTACGCGATGATCCTGTTCGTGGTGGGCCTCCAGGATATCCCGCCGGCGCTGCGCGAGGCCGCGGCCCTCGACGGCGCCGGGCCCCTCGCTCGCTTCTGGTACCTCACGCTGCCGATGCTGCGCCCCACGCTGGCCTTCGTGGCGACGACCAGCCTGATCATCAGCTTTCAGGCCTTCGATGTCGTGCGCGTGATGACCCAGGGGGGCCCGGTCAAGGCCACGACCCTCTTCGTCTACGCCATCTACGAGCAGGTGTTCCTCGATCTGCGGGTGGGCCGGGCGAGCGCCCTCACCGTGATCTTCTTGCTGGTCCTCGTGCTCCTCTCCGCGCTCCAGCTCTGGGCCTTCCGGGGCCACGGAGGTCGCCGATGATCCCTCGCTCTGCCAGCATGCTGGCTGCTCGCCTGCTGACCCTGCTGGCCTCCCTGCTCTGGCTCGCGCCTTACGCCTGGATGGCCCTCACTTCCCTCAAGCCCCTGGCCGAGATCACCGCTGCCCCCCTGGCCTGGTGGCCGCAAAACCCCTCCCTCGACGCTTACCGCGAGGTCGCCTCCACCCTCCCCATCGGGCGCTACTTCCTGACCACCACGGTCATGGCCCTGCTCATCGCCCTCACCCAGATCGCCCTCGCGCTGCCGGCCGGGTATGCGCTGGCCAAGCTCCGTTTTCGGGGGAAAACTGGCCTCTTTTTCCTGGTAATAGGGTGTCTTTTGATACCTGGCCAGGTCACCTTTGTCCCTGTCTTTCTGCTGCTGTCCAGGGTGGGGCTGGTGAACACGATGGGGGCGCTGGTGCTGCCGTTCGCGGTGAGCGCCTTCGGGACGTTTCTGGTGAGGCAGGCGCTGCTGGCGGTGCCGGATGAGATCATCGAGGCGGCGAGGCTGGACGGGGCGAGCGAGCCGACGATCATCTACCGGATCTTGGGGCCGATCCTGACGCCGACGCTGACGTCGCTGTTCTTGCTGAGCTTTGTGTTCCACTGGAACGACTATTTCTGGCCGCTGGTGATGACGACGGACGACGCGGTGCGGACGCTGCCGCTGGGGGTGGCGCTGTTCCGGGAGCAGGGGACCGGCGTGCGGTGGCACCTGGTGATGGCCGCGAACGTGGTGCTCTCGCTGCCGGCGCTGGCCCTCTTTGCGGTGGCGCAGCGGCACCTGCTGCGCGCGGTGGCGGGCCGGTTACGAGGCCGCAGGGGGCGAGGAGGAGGCCTCCCGGGAGGTCTCGTGGAGGCGCAGCAGGACGGAGGCCAGCACCGGGTCGGGGGTGGAGGGCGGGGCGTCGGCGAGGCCGCCGGTGCGGAGGGCCTGGCCCAGCTGGAGGAGCCAGGGGCGGAGCTCGCCGGGGTGGTCGACGCCTCGCTCGTGGAGCAGGGTGAGCTCCTTGCCAAGGTGGGCCGTGTCTTCGAGGGCGATGGCCTGGGGCATGGTGGCCCGGGCGCTGCGTCGAGCGCGCGCGGCGCCAGGGAAGAGGCGCTCGGAGGCGGTCGCGCGCAGGTCGTTGCGCAGCTCGCTGACGGCAGCAAAGGCGCCCTCGAAGTGGGGCCAGGGGGTCGCCGTCTCGTCAAGGCATCGGGCGAGGCGCTCGAACTCGGTGGCAACGGCCTCGCGGGCGAGGCCCAGCCGGCGCTCGACGATACGGGGGCTCCGGAAGGCGGCCACGGTGGCGTTGGTGAGGGTCGCCGAGAGGATGCCTGCGCCGACCGCGAGCATGCGGGTCCAGAGGCCCGCGCCGAAGGAAGGGAAGGGGAGCACGTGGAAATAGATGACCGTGAAGCCGGTCACCAGGTGGCCCGTGCGAAGCCCCAGCCGGAAGCAGAGGACGAGGGCGAGGGCCATGTTGAGGGCCAGGGCGCCGGGGTGACCAAGCCAGCGCGGGGCGAGGGCCTGGGTGAGCCCGACGATCAGGCCACCGAGCAGGGAGCCGAGGGACTCCTGGAGACCGCCGCGCAGGCCCGCGTGGGCGCTGGGAGAGGTGCACACCAGGGCGACGAAGCCCGCGGAGAGCAGGTCGTTGCCGCCGAGCATCCGGGTGAGCAGGACGGCGAGGGCGCTGGCGCACGCGGCCTTGAGGGCCAGGTACACCGGGTCGACGAGCTGGTTCATGAGGGAGGGCGGTTCAGGAGCGCGCGAGCGGCGCGCGGAGGCCGAGCTGGTCGGCGACGGAGCCGATCAGCTCGACGAGGGGCGGCAGGCCCCCGGTCTTGTCGTAAAAATCCTGGACGCCGAGCACCGCGAAGGGCCACCGCTCGATGGTCCTCACGGAGCCGCTCACGACGATGACGCGAGCCTGGGCGCCTTCCTTGAGGGTGCGGAGGCGGGAGAGGGTGTCGAGGCCGTTGAGCTCGGGCATGTGGTAGTCGAGCAGGACCAGGTCGGGAGGGACCACCGAGGCGCGCTCCAGGGCCTCGGTGCCGGAGCCGACCACGCTGATGCGCGGGGGGGCCTCGTGGAAGGCGATCTGGGCCGCGCGCGAGATGACCTTCTGGAAGATCGGATCATCGTCGATCACCAGGATCTCGGCCGGTCGGCTGGGCGCCGTGGGGTTCTGCGCGGGCGGCGGGGCGAGGGTGGGGCCGAGGACCGGGCGCGCCGCGGGGGGGGCCGCATCCCGCAGCGCCAGCGCCAGGTCGAGGGCGTCAGGGTAGCGATCGCGCGCCTTCTTGGCCATCGCCCGCTGCAGCACCGGATCAAAGCAGCCCAGGTGCGGGTGGAGCGCGGCGAGCGGCGCGGGCATCCGGACCAGGTGCGCCCCCATCAGCGCCGACGCGCCGTTCACGTCGTAGAAGGGCGGGCGGCCCAGCAACAGCTCGTACACCGTGCACCCGAAGGCATAGATGTCGGCGGCGCGTGTCACCTCGCCCAGGCTGGGCTGCCAGACCTCCGGGGCCATGTAGTCGGGCGTCCCCTCGGCGTTGCCCTGGATGTGCGTGTCGCGCAGCAGGCTCACCAGGCCAAAGTCGATGAGCACCGGACGACCGGTGCCTTCCTCGATGAGGATGTTGTCGGGCTTGATGTCGCGGTGGAGCACCCCGGCCCGGTGCACCGCCTGGAGGCCCCGCGCCACCTGGGCCACGATGGTCAGGGCCCGGTGCAGCGGCACCGTGGTCAGGTGCTTGGCATGCTGCGCGATGATGGACCCCAGCGCCGCCCCACGGACCAGCTCCATGGCGAAGAAGGGCTGCCCCTGGTGCTCCCCGAAGCTGTAGATCTGCACCACGTGCTCATCGCGCACCGAGGCCAGCGCCGAGGCCTCGCGGCGGAAGGCCTGGAGCTGATCCTGGGAATAGGCTCCGTCCGGTAGCATCTGCTTGAGCGCGACGGGGCGGTCCAGCAGCATGTCGTGGGCGAGGTACACCACGCCCATGCCGCCGCGCCCAAGCTCTCGATCCAGCCTGTATTTGCGATCGAGGAGCTCGTCGGGGCGCCCGTGTCCGCAGTTGGTACACACCGAGACTCTTGACTCCAGGACCCCGTCGCAGCGGGCGCAGCGGATCATCCCTTGATTGTGGACCTCGCGGCCCCCCTTCTTCAAGGGGCTTGGCCCGCGACCAGGCCGAGGCGCTCCAGCTCGACGAGGGCCTCGGCTGCGCTCGCCGGGCGGTGCCCCGGCGACTTGGCCAGAAACCTGGCAATCAGCTGCCGGAACCCTTCAGGCACGGGCTCGCGGCGCCCCACGAGGGGAGGCGGGAGGGTGTCGCAGATGGCGCGAAACATTTGCTTCTTGTCCGGCCCCTGGAAGGGCGGAACGCCGGCGAGCGCCTCGAAGAGCACCCCTCCCAGACCATAAAGATCGGTCCCCGGACCCACCTCTTGCCCCTGGATCTGCTCGGGCGCCATGTAATGCGGCGTCCCGAGCACCTGCTCCTCGCCGCTCTCCAGCGCCCGCATCGCGTCCTGCCCCGTCTTGGAGATTCCAAAGTCGAGAATCTTGATCTGCCCTGCCTCCACCCTGCGCTCCACCACGAACACGTTGGCGGGCTTGAGGTCGCAGTGGATGATCCCCTTGTGGTGGGCCGCGACCAGGCCCCGCAGCATCTCCCGGGCCACCAGCGCCGCCTGCTCCACCCGCAGCCCCCCGCGCCGCCGGATCCGCGCCTCCAGGTTCTCCCCTCGCAGCCGCTCCATCACCAGGTACGGCGTCGTCCCGTCCACGAAGCCTGCATCCATGACGCGCACGATCGCCCGGCTCGTCGGCGTACCGCGGGTGCAGCATCTTGAGCGCCACTTCCCGGCCCAGAAACAGGTGTTCGGCCTCGTAAACCAGCCCCGTCCCCCCGACCCCGATCAGCTCCCGCAGGCGGTACTTCCCGGCCCCGATCCTCCCCAGCCGCTGCCGCGCCTCCGTCAGGCTCACCGCCCCTCTCCCCGCACCGCCGCGCCGATCGCTCCGGGGCGGTCCGTGATCAGGCCATCCACCCCTTGCCGCGCCAGCCTCCTCGCCTCCTGCTCCTCGTTCACCGTCCACACGTTGACCACCTGCCCTGCCGCCCGGGCCCGCGCCACGACCCCCCCCTGCACCAGCCCTCGCTCGGGATGCAGCGCATCCACCCGCGCCACCCGGCCCAGCTCCCACGGATGCAACCCGCGCTGCCCTTCATGAAAGAGCTGAGCCAGCCCGAAGGGGCACCGGAGCGCCCACAAACCCAGCAAAACCTGCGGATAAAAAGAGGATACCAGCACCATGCGTTCGACCCCGGGGATCGCCCCCAGCTCCTTCTGCACGGCGCGGACCAGCGCCCGGTGCGGGTCGGTGTCGCCCTTGACCTCGACCTGGAGCAGCAGGCGTTTTTCCTGGGCCCAGCGGAGCAGCTCGGAGAGGGTCGGGATCGGGAGATCCTGGTCGAGCCGTACACGGCGTAGCTCCGCGAGGGGGAGGTCGCGGACGGCGCGGGGGTCGCGGCCGCTGGTGACGCGCCGCAGGTCCGGGTCATGAAGGACGACAAGCTCGCCGGTCTTGCAGAGCCGCACATCGAGCTCGACGCCGTCGGCGCCCTCCTGGTGGGCGCGGTCGAAGGCGGCGAGGGTGTTCTCGGTGACGGGCCCCCGGA